>JAGALK010000077.1 GCA_017625255.1 Lachnospiraceae bacterium | reverse complement strand
CTTAGAAACCCTTCTTTCCCGAACACTTCGCCTACCCACAGCCCCTGCTCGTTCTGACGGTACTACCCAATAGGATAAAAACCGGACGGAAACCTTACACAAAGCACATCTGTCGTCCGTTATTGGTGAAGTTCCCCCGCAGTGTACACCTCCATTCCGCTTCGCTTCATGTCGGTCGCGGCATTCGCCGCATCAATCCAGAAAGAATCAGTTTTATGCAAATGAATTTGCAACAACTGATTCTTTTTGGATTGGCACTGCTCATTGCAAACGCATAAACCGGAATTTCACCCTGCAAATTCAAACGCATTCTTTATATGCAAAACCTCCTCCCCCTCAAACGCAATCACATCAAACCGACAAGGCTTACTATCTCCATATCCATTTTTACTCAAATAATAAACAGCAGTTCTGCAAATCCTCTTTTGCTTTCTTGCATCTACTGCCTCTAAAGGATTTCCACAACTGCTGTTTTTCCGATATTTTACCTCAACAAATACCAGATAGTCACCATCTCTTGCAATAATATCAATTTCTCCCCAACGGCTATGAAAATTTCTTTCTAAGATTTGATACTTTTCTCCTTCTAAATATTCCATCGCCAATGTTTCATAATCACTTCCAACACCCCGTTTATTTATCATACTCCCTCCATTTACTTGATTTTTGACCGCAGTCTATCCATATCATCCACAAAAACCAGAATTTCTGCTACAACATCATATAATTCCGGTGGAATGGTATCTCCGATTTCCAGTTTAGAAAGTGTATCTGCCAATTTATTATCTTTGTAAAAGGGCACATCACTTTCCTTTCCTTTCTCTATGATTTTTTCAGCCAGCTCTCCCTTTCCTGTTGCCAAAATCTTTGGTGCTACATCTCCCGGTTCATAGGAAAGAGCTACGGCTGTTTTTACTTTTTCGATTTTTTCTTTCATTTACTCACGCCCTGACATCAAATGAATATCTATGCACCATTCCTCCTGCTGAAGGCTGGTCTTTTTTTAGTAATTCATCCACAAAATTTACTTTTTCTTCCTGATTATTTACCTGAATTTTTGCAGAATATCCCTTTTCTGCTAACCGCTTTACTAAAATATCCATGTGCTCCATTACCAGATTATAGGAAGTATCATCCGCCAGATAAAAATTCGTAGTGACACTTTTATGCTTCATACGAATAGATACATCTGTAGAGCCTAAATGTTCCAAATCCAAATGTAAAAATGCGCTAAATTCTCCCTCTTCATTTCCGGCTCTGCGGCCACCTGTGTATACATACAAGTCACTGTGGGCATTTTGTCCTGACAGCTTCAAAGGAATCTGTACATAAGCAAACTGCTGATTAATCTGATTCATGAACTGAATGTTACTGCGAATTGCTGAAGCTGTATCCGATAACTGATGATTGTTCTGTCCAAAAGCTTTTAAGATATTTTCCATCTGCTCTAACTGACTGTTTAAACGAGAATATAATTCATTGACCTTATGCTCCGACTGCAAATCCTGTGGACGCAAAAGCCATTGTTCTTCCATTATATTACGAACCAGATTTCGATAATTCTTCGTAGTAATAAATTCACTTAATGCTGCCTTACTCAAGGCATCTTTACTTGAAAATGCCTCATTTAATAACTGCAAAAGCTCCTTTGCTGTCACTTGAGGATTTAATTTTCCCTCTATAAATAACGCAGGGTTTTCTGCTAATTTGGGAATATTTACTAGCTGTGCTTCTAACTGTGCCAAGCCTTTTGCTCCAAAAAGCTGCTCTAATGCTGTCCCGCTTGTTATTTGCGGCTGCATAATATTTTTTCCCGTATTATCTGCTGTATTTTTTACAACTGTATTTTCTCCCGCTAACTGCTGAGGATTTTCGCCCTTTTGCAATACTACATTCCCATCCTCTGTAGCAAGAATCTGTTTGGCTAAATCTGCATTTTCTCCTTTCGTATTCTGTAAAGCCATAGTTTCGCCATTTTCTGACGCTGCTTGCACGCTTCCATCCTCTTGATTTACTGTTTTTTCTCCCAGAAAAACTTCTGTCATTTGACGATTCAGCTCTAACATCTGCTCTACGGTCATATTTCCACCGGACAATTTGCCCGGTAGCTCACTCATCATCGATTCCATTTGGTCTAACACAGCATATCGATCGGACTTGTAATTTTCAAACTGAACAGCCAGCTCTTCTGTAACAGGAATTCCCAATTTTGTCATTTGTACGATAGTCGTCGGATTTATGCTATCATTCCCCATCACAAGTCTTGCCATCTGCATAAGACTCTGCTTGTCTATCGCCATTGACTGCTCCATCATGGAATTGACCATAGCAAGCATCTTTCCATTAATCTGCAAATTTGCCGCTTCTAAAGCATGAATAAGTGTAGGATTTGATGCTATACCATTTGAAAAAGGCCGAATAGCAATCTGCTCTCCATTATTGGATTTCACCTGAAAAAACATGGATTCCCCCTGTCGCACAGAAACACCGGAATCTAGCTTTGCCTGAATCGTTTTTCCGTCAGAAAGTCCTAAAGTGACTACACCGTCTTCAATAGAATTTACACTTCCTTCAAACACATTTCCAACAGCCATTTGCTGTAAGGAAGATACTACCTGTTTAATTCCCTGCGTACCGCTTTTCATTTCCACACCGTTAGCAAGGTTTCGATTATATTGATTCAACATATCTGAAATTTGCATAATATCCTCCTTTTTACCTCTTTTCACAAATAACCTTGAAAATGCCATGTTTTAGTAAATTGCCATCAAAGCATATTTCTATATGCAGTAAATATTTTATACAAAGTTTCCAATAAAGCTTCTTCTATGAATGGGTGTTGGTCCATACTTTTTGAGTGCTTCTATATGAGCCGCTGAGCCGTATCCCTTATTTCCTGCAAATCCATATTCCGGAAGAATTGCATCATATTCTTCCATCAGACGATCTCTGGTAACTTTTGCAACTATGCTCGCTGCGCCTATCGAAATACTTTTGGCATCACCCTTAATAATCGGTACCTGTTTGATATCCACATCTGGAATTGTCACCGCATCATTTAATAATATATCGGGTTTTACAGACAATTTTTGAATAGCTTCCCGCATAGCTTCATAGGTTGCCTGCAAAATATTAATTTCATCAATCCTCTGAGGAGATACCATACCAATTCCTACTGCAACTGCTTCTTTCATAATGACATCATAAAGCTCTTCTCTTTTTTTTGCAGAAAGCTTCTTGGAATCATTGATATATAAAATCTGACAATCCTTTGGCAAAATCACTGCACAGGCAACCACAGGTCCTGCTAAAGGACCTCTTCCCACCTCATCAATTCCACAGACATAACCTAAAGCTTCATATTTCTTTTCATACTCTTTTAACTTTTCTGTACGCTGCTTTTCTTCTTCTAATTTTTCGATTTTTTTCTGTGCCTGTTCAAGAATTTTTACCACACCTGCGCGGGTATCCTTCTGATACCTTTCTATAAAAGAAGGCAGCTCTATATCACTTGCTGCCTTAAATTCTTCTTTAATTTCTCCAATTTTCTTTGATTCGCTCATCACAGCCCTCCAAGACTATTCTTCTATTGGCATTTCGATTGTAAATCGACCGATTTTTCCACTTCTAAATTCATCAATTACAAGTGCTGCAGCCTTGCTGTAATCCAATTCATTACCCTTAGTACGACAATTTCTATTCTCCGCAACAGCTTCTAGTACTTTCACAGCATCTTCCTTTTCCTCTACTGCATACCTCCCCTGTAATGCATCCGGATAATCCTTTAAAAGAATCTTAATTAATTCTATGGAAAGCTCGTCTGTATTTAAAATTTCGTCTTTGATAGAACCAATCAGTGCTAACTTTAGTCCTACGCTCTGATCTTCAAATTTTGGCCATAAAATTCCCGGTGTATCTAATAATTCTACATTTTTATTTAATCGAATCCACTGTTTTCCTTTGGTTACTCCCGGCTTATTTCCGGTTTTCGCACAAGCTTTTCCTGCATAGGTATTGATAAAGGTTGACTTTCCTACATTTGGAATACCTACTACCATAGCACGAACAGGACGATTTTTGATTCCTCTCCTGCGGTCACGCTCAATTTTTTCCTTACAAGCTTCCATAATCTCATTTTGGATAGCCTTCATACCATTTTTGCTTCTGGCATCTAAACAGACAACAAAATAGCCCTTGGCCTTGAAATATTCACTCCATGCTCTTGTTTTTTTCTCGTCTGCCAAATCAGCTTTATTCATCAGAATTAATCTGGCTTTATTTTTTCCCAGTTCATCAATATCAGGATTTCTGCTGGAAAAAGGGATTCTGGCATCTACCAGTTCAATAATTAAGTCTATAAGCTTTATATCTTCCTGCATCTGACGCTTTGCTTTGGTCATATGCCCAGGATACCACTGAAAATGCATATTTGCCTCCTTTTACTCTAAAAAGCCAAAGCTCTCCTTTGGAGATACAATAAACCAGGCTTTTCCAATAATATACTCTTTTTTTACATTACCAATATTTGCATAACGGCTATCTTCGCTGTTATTTCGATTATCGCCTAAAACAAAATATTCATCCTCACCTAAGAGAATTTCCTCTTCTGCCAATTCTGCATCGAGAATTGCTGCGGTTTCTACCGCATCTTCAAAAAGCTCCCCATTTATATATACTGCACCTTCTTTAATCTGCACCGTATCTCCCGGTACACCAATTACACGCTTTACATAATAATGGGACTTCTCATTGCCATTTGGCAAAAATACAATCACATCATTGGGTTTTGGATCTGTAATTGAGTAAATAAACCGATTCACCAAAATTTCCTGCTTATTTTCCAGCGTAGGTTCCATAGATTCACCTACCACACTGGTACGCATTCCAAGATAAAATACGAACACAAAAGCAATTGCCAACACAACAATGATTTCTATTATCCACGAAAGCACTTCTTTGATAAGAGGAATATTCAACTCTTTTTTTTCTCTTCCAAAGTGCAGTCCGCCTCTTCGTCTTCTTCTCATTTTTTCCTCCGGCAGCCTTTTTACTGTACAATAAATTTAAAGATGGCAAGCACATATCATCCTCTTTCTTGCCAAACATAAGTATACACACAAATTTTCTTCTGTGCAAGCATCCTGATTCAAAACAAAAAATGTGCTAAGACATAATTACTGACATCTATGCCTTTATCTGTTAAATAAATTCTATCTGCTGTATTTATCAGCAGCTTTTCCTGCTCTAATTTGGTGATCACATCTCCGTATATCTGTTCCATTGAATTGCCATATGCCTCAGCAAATGTATTTTTCGATACACCCTCTAGCATTCGAAGTCCCAAAAACATACATTCTTCCATCTGTGCCTTCTTATCTAAGACATCATTTTCTTCCCGTATGGCTTTGCAGTCTGAACATACGGTCATTATATATTTTTCTATATCTACGATATTGCTATAACGAACATTTTCAATCAATGAGGCTGCACCTAAACCAAGCCCCAAATAATCCTTTCTCTGCCAATAGCCTATATTATGTTCACATCTAAAACCCTTTTTGGCATAATTTGAAATTTCATAGCGAATATATCCATGCTCTGCCAAATATTTTTGTGACATTTTTTCAATTTGATATAGAGTATCTTCCTTAGGCAGCAGCTTTGTCGTTTCACCATTTTCCTGCAGAATAAGGTCTTCTTTATACCAGTCAAAAAAAGGTGTTCCTTCTTCAATAATCAAAGAATACGATGAAATATGCTCTGGATTTAATGCAATTACTTTTTCTAATGTTTCCCTTGCCTTTTCTACTGTCTGCTTGGGCAGTCCATGCATCAGGTCAATATTGATATTGGTAAAGCCACATTCTCTTGCCAGATTAAAATTTTCTAAAAACTGCTCAAAGGTGTGAATCCGTCCTAAATTCTTTAGTTCCTCATCATCCGCAGACTGTAATCCCATGCTCAGGCGATTGATTCCTGCATTTTTATAAATTTCTAACTTTTCTTTTGTTACAGTTCCCGGGTTACATTCCATAGATATCTCTGCGTCTTTAGCAATCGTAAAGCTGGCATAAATCTCTCTCATTAAATCTTCTATATACGAAGCCTTTACCCATGAAGGCGTTCCTCCACCGATAAATATTGTAGAAATCTCTCTGTCTGCAAATTGCTTTCCGTAATAGCTTACTTCTTTTTTTAACGCTTCCATATATGCAGACTGCGATTTTTCATCCGCTGGTGCAGACAAAAAATCGCAGTAATTACACTTTTTGACGCAAAATGGAATGTGTATATACAATTCCAATTCTTTCATTCTTAATCCTCGTCTAATTTTAATACACTCATAAATGCTTCCTGTGGAATCTCTACATTGCCCACCTGACGCATTCTCTTCTTTCCTTCCTTCTGTTTCTCTAAAAGTTTTCGCTTACGGGAAATATCTCCACCATAACACTTAGCAAGTACATCCTTACGCATAGCCTTAACCGTCTCTCTGGCAATTACCTTACCGCCAACTGCCGCCTGAATCGGAATCTCGAATAAGTGTCTTGGAATCTCTCCTTTTAACCGTTCGCACATTCTTCTGCCGCGGTCGTAAGCACTGTCTTTGAATACAATAAAGGATAATGCATCCACCATTTCTTTGTTGATTAAGATATCTAATTTTACTAACTCTGAACGCTCATATCCCTTTAATTCATAATCAAAGGACGCATATCCTCTGGAACGGGATTTTAAGGCATCAAAGAAATCATAAATAATTTCATTTAATGGTAAATCATATTTAATCAGTGCACGGGTTTCTTCGATATATTCCATACTAAGATAAATACCTCGGCGCTCCTGACAAAGCTTCATAATTGCCCCCACATACTCACTGGTTACCATGATTTCTGCAGATACCATTGGCTCTTCCATATATTCAATTTCCGATGGATCCGGGAGATTGGATGGGTTTGTCAAATCAATGACCTCACCATTGGTTTTGTGCACCTTGTAGATAACACCCGGAGCTGTTGTCACCAAATCCAGATTAAACTCACGCTCTAACCTTTCCTGAATAATCTCCAAATGCAGTAAGCCTAAAAATCCACAGCGGAAACCAAAGCCTAATGCAAGGGATGTTTCCGGTTCATAATGCAAGGACGCATCATTAATCTGTAATTTTTCCAATGCATCTCTTAAATCCGGATATTTTGCACTGTCTGCCGGATAAAGTCCGCAGTATACCATAGGATTGACTTTTTTGTATCCCGGTAATGGCTCTGCGCATGGCTTTAGTGCATTAGTTACCGTATCACCAATCTGTGTATCCCGCACATTCTTGATGCTTGCAGTAATATAGCCTACCATTCCGGCACTTAATTCATCACATGGAATAAACTGTCCTGCACCAAAATAACCAACTTCGACTACATCCTCTTCCGCTTTTGTTGCCATCATACGGATACGATCACCTACTTTTACCGTTCCCTCCATCACACGGCAAAACACAATTACACCTTTGTAGGAATCATAAATTGCATCAAAAATCAGTGCTTGAAATGGTGCTTTCGGGTCACCGGACGGAGCCGGAATTTTCTCTACAATCTGTTCTAATACCTGATCGATATTCAAGCCTGTTTTAGCGGAAATCTGCGGTGCATCCTGCGCTTCAATTCCAATAACATTTTCAATTTCATCAATAACCATCTGTGGCTGAGCACTTGGTAAATCAATTTTATTGATTACCGGCATAACATCCAGGTCATGATCTAGTGCCAGATATACATTTGCCAAGGTCTGAGCTTCTACTCCCTGTGCTGCATCTACAACTAAAATTGCTCCGTCACAGGCTGCAAGGCTTCTAGAAACCTCATAATTAAAATCCACATGTCCCGGTGTATCAATTAAATTAAAAATATATTCTTCGCCATCTTTTGCTTTATAAATAATACGGACAGCCTGAGACTTGATAGTAATACCCCTCTCTCTCTCTAAGTCCATATTATCAAGTACCTGTGCCTGCATTTCACGACTGGTCAAAAGTCCTGTCTGCTCTATAATTCTATCTGCCAATGTTGACTTTCCGTGGTCAATATGGGCAATAATACAAAAATTTCGAATCTTGCTCTGATCTACTGCCATTTTCTTCCTCCGATTTTACATGGTATATCTATTGTATTATACGGATATTTGACGGTTTGTGCAAGCCTTATTCTACACCAATCTCTTCAATTTGCTCCTGAATATCCTTAAAATCAATTTTTAATTCTCCATCGTAAATCCCTACAGGAATTTCAGCTTCAAATCCATAAATCACCGGCATCTGATCCTTTTCAAAAACATAGGTTATCACACATTTTCTATCCGGATCCACGAGCCAGAACTCTCTTACCCCTGCATCCAGATATTTATTCAGCTTTTTAACTGTATCTTTAGTTCTTCCTGATGGTGATAATACCTCCACCACAAAATCCGGTGCTCCCATAACACATCGCTTGATAATCTTACTTTTATCACAAACAATAAGTACATCCGGTTGAACCATTGTCTTATCATCACAATCCAATTGTACATCTACCGGCGAAATAAAAGGAATACATTCACCTTTATTCTTTTTTATATAATTTCGAATCTGAACAATAAATTCCATTGCTATTATCTGATGAATCGTGGACGGAGCTGCCATATCATAGATAAATCCATCTATTAATTCCACTCTCCGTTCATCCGGCAGGGCATAATAATCCTCTAATGTATATGGTCCTAACTTTCTTTTCTCCGCAACATATTCACAAACTGCTTCACAGACCATATCTTTCTGCGTGTATTCTTCCGGCTTCAATGCAGCTTCTAACGCCTGTAGTGTCTCATATCTTGGAGATTTTGTCTCCCCATTAAAAATCTTCTGAATCGTCCCTACCGGAACACCGGAAACCTCTGATAGCTTTGCAAAAGTATAGCCTTTTTGCTGTTTATAATATCTCATACTAGACAAATCCATAAAATACCTCCTCTTAAAGCAACAACGGTTGAATTGCGGTTACTTTTGTTCTTTTAATAAAATATACACCCGCATTTCAACCGTTGTCAACAAAAAGAAGAAGCTAAAATTTTATTTTACTTTAAATTTCATTCCCTTTGTCCACTGCATTTTTTCTCCTAATATATAGGTATGTCCCTTTAATAATTCTATCCTTGTATAGGAAATTTTCGGTTTATCATAGTCAAATACTACAGGAATTGCTATTATCGTTTTACTATTCTTTTCTATCGCAGCAAGACATACAAAGGAATCGTCGGTTTCTTCGTCTTCAATATGCAAATGTAATGTCGCCCGTTCTTCCTCTAACGGTGTATACAAGCTGCACATCTGACATTGTGTAATCTGTGCGGCTAACATTTGCTTAGCGGAAATCTCTTCTTTTAGTTTTATAGTAAGTTCATTGGCTGTTGCAGCTACAGATTTTATTTTGAAAGCATTTTCGTCTCTTGTATTTAGTGATAAGTGTTTTTCTCTATATCTGCTTAATAAGTTTTCTAAATATCCATATCTTCCAGCCTGCGGGATGGCTAATTTACAGCTTTGTGTTTTTTCATCCCCATCCTCTGTATTTTCCATCAAAAATCCAAAATGATTAATCTGACTGTAACACTGATTATATATAATATTTTCATATCTTAATATAGCTTCAAGCAAGGAAAAACCATTTTTTATGGTAACTTTGGAAGGAATAATTTGAAGGATTTCTTCTAATTCTTCCTTTGCTTTTTCAATCACTTTTGTGCTCTTAAAAGTACCTTCCTCTACAACCTCTATCTTACAGGAACATTTTTCCCCTTTATATTTCATGGTTACCTTTGTAGTGCCAATGTTTTTGGCTATAAATTGCTG
>JAGALK010000076.1 GCA_017625255.1 Lachnospiraceae bacterium | reverse complement strand
TTTGACCTACAATGATATTCTTTTAGGAATAGATATAGATGGAATAATAGCAAGTAAGCCGGAAATTTTGGTTTTTGACAGATTTGATATGTATGATGAAAAAGCACCTGTTCTTGAAAAAATGAAAGATTCAGGAATTATTGTGCTGGTAGATTATAAAACACAAAGACATTTCTGCAATTTTGACGATACATGTTGGGTAACACTTACAGAGGATAGTCTGGAGGTGTCATTGTGATATTTCTATTTGAAGATAAAGAAGATGATACACTAAGTTGTTTGCTTAGAAGAGCGTTTGATACGACTTCCACGCAATTTATTTATGCAAACGGTAACGGAAGACTGGTAGAAAAAGCCACAGAACTTTTGAAAAAAGAGGATAGGATAATTGTATTACTTGATACAGTTCCGGCTAATAAGTCAATACGAGATGTATATGTATCCTTAAGGCGTTTGTCCAGACAGAATGACTATAGAATTATTGTATGGAATATTGTTTGTGCAGAGTATTACTTTATTAAAGCATTCGGCGAAGTAGAAGAATTAGAAGCATTTGAAAGCAATACGGATATTGATATTATTAAATCGAAAGGCTCATATCTGGAAAGTGCTTTAATTGTTACAGAGGAAGATAAAGCATTTACAAAGACATTTGAAAAGTTTTGCAAATTATATATCTTGAAAAATGGTGGCGAATGTGTGAATAAAAGCAAGATTTTCTTTTTTGAGGACTGTGTTCAGAATGAATCATGTAGGAATTTGTCAATTGAAGAAAAGTCTGAAATGTATAAGAGGGAATACAAATGTTTTGAAACAGATGAATGCAGTGTAGAAGAAGCTTGGAAAATTCATGATAAGCTGTTAGCAGAAGCAAATCAGATGATTGAAAAGTATAATCGTTTAGGATATAAAGAAATATTGCTGTATCCATCTATAAAATAGTTGTAAAAGATTGAAATAACAAGAAAAGTTAGCTTATAAGGAGATAGACAGTCAATGATTAAAGTACTTTTCATTTGCCACGGCAACTGGAGTGGAAAGTGGTAAGAATGTTGGATTTGCTGGGGTTATCGGGAGTTTGGAAGAAGGAAATAACAACAATTTAGCATGAAGGGGAAGACTGTGCCATAGCGGTGGAGAAAAACTGATAAAAATGGTATAATTGTAAAAATTTTTATCAATCAGTGAGGATTTAAAATGGGAAATAATGTAAATAAAAATGGATTAATAATTCCAGTATATATTAATGAAAAAATTGTATTAGACATGCTTGCTATTATGGAAGATGGCTTTTCCACGGTTAGCCAGGTAAACTATACAGAACATATAGAAAAGAATTCATCAAAAAAATTAGAAGCGGCAGCTACTACATCAGCTACTATTTTAAGCAAATTGTTGAAAATTGATGTTTCGGGAGGAGTGTCACAGACTGGCAATGATGGAAAGGATACCAATGTAGTAAAGGAAAAAGTTCATACAAATGTTTCGTTACTTTCAAAGTTCCGTAATTATTTAATTGATGAAAAGATTTTGAAATCTGAACTTGATTTTTCAAAAATAGAAGTTGGAGATTTTATTGAAGTTGAAGGGGAACTACAAAAGAATCCGTTAATTAATTATATGGATATATTTGTTGATGTTTTTCGCTTGGCAGATATTTTTTCTGATGAACCGCAGTTGGGCAATAAAACTCAAGCTAAAAATCAAAAACAACAAGATGAAAATATGGTAAAACAAATTAAATCTTTTACAGAAGAACTAAAGCATAGTGGGACAATTGATTTTATTCTGTCTGATGATTGTGGAAAAATAGTGTTATCTGCACAAGAACAATATCTGACAAATGATAACGTGTCTGAAATCTTGGGAGGACATTTTAAGGTTTTAGGGAAAGTTATTTGCATATGTCAAAATGAAAATGAGAGTATAGATTTATTAAGGAAGACTACTTTATCAATTCTTTCAGAGGAAATGGTTACGGAAATGTTTTCTGGATTAAAAAATAATGATACACAACAATTTAATTTACCAGAACTTGTAACGAAGATTACAGGACCTGCAGCGATTGTTATTCCTGTAGCTATATATGCGTAATATGATTAAAACATATAGAATGGATAATTATGAATAAAAAGAATGAAATATATGAAATAGGGAAAAAGGTTGACCAATTGCAACAGATTAATTATAAAACAAGAAATGTGCAGAAAATATTGGAATTGGTTGATTTGCTTAATACTTATTTTAAAGATAATGATGGCAATAATACGGAAACAGATTATAATATAGTCTATTTTTATACGAAAGTAAATTATTTGACCGTATTGATCGAAATCGTCAAAAAGCAAAAAATTAAACTTTACGAAAAGCAATATTTTGGTTCATACGGTTCTGAAGATGAAATGTTGTATGATTTTACTGTTTTAAGATTGACATATTTACGAAGAGCATTACAACTCTACAATCTGTGCGAGAAGAGCGATGTTGCAGAAGCATGGATGCTGCAGGTCTATGTTAATTTGGCTAATCTTTACATGGAAACAGGGAGAGTAGTAGAATCAATTCAGGTGTTGGAAACATGTAAATTTAGTTTTGGAATGGCATTAGGAAATTATGTAGCTAAAATATATCAGTTATCGACATGCACATTGGATGAGCATGAGCAGAAAGAGTTGCTTCTTTTTGCAAAATTCTGTTTCACACGGGAATGCGTATTTCAGAATTTTGTGGATTGACTCTGCATGATATCGATTTGAAGAATAATATCATTAATATCGACCATCAGCTTTTACGAGATTCTAGTTCCAGGAAGTACATTCAGAGTACCAAAACAAATGCAGGAACAAGACAGCTTCCTATTAAAGAGAATGTGGCGGAGTGCTTTCGAAGACTGATAGCAGACAGACCAAAGGTTGAGTTTGAAAAAATGCTTGATGGATATGCCGGATTCCTTTGTATTGATGAAGCAGGAGAACCTCTTGTGGCTATGCATTGGGAGCATCGTTTTAATCATATGGTGGGACGATATAACAGCATTTTCAAAGTGCAGATGCCGAATATTACCCCTCACGTTTGCAGACATACCTATTGCAGTAATCAGGCTAAAGCAGGCATGAATCCTAAAACATTACAATACTTAATGGGGCATAGCGACATAGGAGTGACCCTAAACACCTACACCCATTTGGGATTGGAGGATGCTGCTGAGGAAATGAAACATATGCAGAAATTGGAAGAAGCTCGCAAAGAAAAGTATGGGGAAGAAAAAGAAAAGCCGATGAAACAAAATATGTTCAAGACTGTATAGGGAGAAAAGTTAAGGCTGATTGGAGCAATCCAGTTGGCCTATTTTTATGTTGTGTTTAGGTGGTGTAGAGAGTAAAATAGAGTGTAGAATATAGAGTTATGTGGTTGTGAATATTAAAATAGTATCTTTATCCAAATTACATGAGGAGAAAAATATGAAAGCTAATAGAATGTGGCTATTTTCAGATGTTCTTGAGAAAAATAAACGAGTTTTTAAGGTGCCTGTATATCAAAGAAACTATGATTGGTCAAATTTACAATGTGAGAAATTATTTTATGATATAATGAAAGCGAACGAAGAAAACCATCAACACTTTACAGGAACAATTGTGTATATTGACGATATAAATGGTGGTAGTGGGTTGAATGAAGTTTTAATTATTGATGGTCAACAAAGAATAACTACAGTATATATTCTTTTAAAAGCACTTTATGATATATCTAGAGGTGTATCAGTTCGCATTGAAAGTGAAATTGAGGAAATAATGTTTAATAGACATTGTGATGAAAAGTATAAAATAAAGTTAAAACCTGTAAAATCGGATAATGAACAGTTGACTCTTCTTATTAGAAATAAATTAGATAATATGGACAGAAATTCTAATGTTTATAAGAATTATGTTACCTTTAAAAATTTAATAGAAAAAATTATGTTGGAAGGATTTGAATTAAATGATGTTCTTAATGGTATTAAAAAGTTAGAGGTTGTCGAGATAATATTAGATAAACTTCAAGGAGACGAGCCGCAGAAGATTTTTGAATCTATAAATTCAACTGGTTTAGAATTAAGCCTTGCAGATTTGATTAGAAATTATTTACTTATGGATGATGAAAAACAGGATGAGTTATATACAGAATATTGGTTGGAGATAGAGAGGAATGTTGGTTATCGTAATTTAGGGGATTTTGTTATTAATTTTTTAAATTCACAGATTAGTAAATCAGTAAATAGTAAGAATGCGTATCGTTTATTTAAGGAACATTGTGAAGAAAATAATTTGAGTCATGAAGATATATTAAAAAGACTTAAAAGAACTTCGAAATACTATGGTGCCTTTATTGGGGAGAATAAGTATTATAGTAATGAAATTTCTAATTATTTATGTGCTTTTTATACTATAAAACAAACAACAGTTTTGCCTCTTCTTTTTAGAATTTTCAATGATTATGAAGATAAGAAGATTGATGAAACAACTCTTTGTAAAGTATTGGATTATTTACTTACATATCTTGTTAGAATAACAGCTTGTGAAATAAATAAAAATTTGTCTAAGTTTATGAAGTCGATGTATGATAGAGTTATTGATGGAAACTATGATAATTATTATGAAAAATTTGTAATATTCCTTAATGATTTAAAGGCAAATGATCGTATGCCTACAAATAAGGAATTTGAAGATGCACTTATATATAAACCACTTTATAAAAAGCCAATTTGTAAGTTTGTACTTTCTGTAATAGAAAACTCCACAAAAGAGCATATAGATGTAAGTAATTTAACTATTGAACATATATTGCCACAAAAGGAAAATGCAGCGGTGTGGAAAAAAGAAGTGGGTGCAGACTATAGTAGTGTATATGAAATTTATTTGCATACACTTGGTAATTTGACAATAACAGGTCATAATAGTGAATTAGGTACAAAGTCATTTAGCGATAAAAAGAAAATTATAAAAAATAATTCAAAAGCAAATATTTTAAACAGAGAAGTTTTATCTGCTGAAAGATGGAATGAAGATGCCATTATAAGGCGTGCGAAAGTATTATCATCAAAGTTGATTAGTGAATTTAATTATGTGGAAATCCATTCTGATGTAAAACAGTCAAATGAATTAAGTTTTGGTGTTAACAGTGATATAGATTTTTCAGATACTAAACCAAATGGATTTTTATTTGTAGGAGAATACATGAAAGTATCAAGCTGGGTTGATTTACTTACAAAATTTATTAACACAGCATATGATTTTGATACAGATTTATTGTGTGAGTTAGCAATGAAAAATTACTCTATTCCTAATGCAACCAGAGTGTATATTACTAATGATAAAAGAAAGTTACGAAAATCAAGGCAAGTTGAGAATAGTGGAATTTTTTATGAGACAAATCTTTCATCAAATAATATTATATCATTTATAAAAGATTTGCTGTTAAAAATGAATCTTGATATAGAAGATTTTAGTGTCTCGTTATCCGAAATTCCATTTAATATTAATGATGAGGGGACTTGGGTTGAGGGGATGATACCAGTTGCTAAATTGTTTTATAATTTGATTGAAGATTTAATAGCAAAATCTATGATTACTATTGACGAAATAGAAAAACTTAAAACCAAAGAGTATACCAAATCATTGTTTCAAGCAACTGATTATCCAGCAATAGCAAATAATAGAAATGATAATATGGGGAATTCAACACAAAAGAGATACAGAGCAAAATCTTTGATTTTTAATGGAAGTAATATTTACGTTTCTACACAATTTTTTGATTCTGATAGAAATGCTGTAATTGAATGGTATAAGGAACATATATAATTATACTATAATCTTATCAGAGCAAAGCTACTTTTTAACGATGAACCCCCTCGTAGGAAATTACACAAAAATGAATCCCCTTGGGGGGTAAAAATCGCAGTAGTCTGAACCCCCTAAACGGACTACATTGTGACTACTACACAAGGATATGATGTGCCACGATATGCAATAATAAGGCATAAAGTGTGACAAATAAACAAAAACATTTGACTGCCGAAAAGCCCGATAAAACCTTGCAAAATTGGGCATTTCTTGGCATTTCGAGATAGGAGAATTTTATGATAAAAGTACTATTTATCTGCCACGGCAACATCTGCCGCAGCACCATGTCCGAGAGCGTCCTCACGCATCTCGTTACCCAAAGAAATTTAACACACCAATTCGAAATCAGTTCCGCCGCCACCAGTCGCGAAGAAATCGGCAACCCGCCTCATTACGGTACAGTAGCCAAGCTTCGCCAAGTCGGCATTCCCGTAGTTCCACATCGTGCCGTCCAAATGACAAAAACCGATTACACATACTACGATTACCTCATCGGCATGGATACCGCCAACATTCGCAATATGAATCGCATTGCCGGAGGCGACCCGGACAACAAAATTTATAAACTATTATCCTTTGCCAATTCCGGCAGAGACATTGCAGATCCATGGTACACCGGCAACTTCGATGAAACCTATGCCGATGTGCAAGAAGGCTGCGAAGCATTTTTAGACTATTTACAGAAAAGTGGGGAAATATAATGAAAATTATTACATTAGTAGAAGACACGCCGGGCAACAGCAGCTGTCAATATGAGCATGGTCTAAGCATATATATCGAAACGAATAATCATAAACTCCTTGTAGACACCGGAGCAACAGATATATTTTTAAAAAATGCCCAAAAGCTAAATATTGATTTAAAATCTGTAGATACAGTAATCCTAAGTCATGGGCATTACGATCATTCCGGCGGCATATTAGCCTTTTCGCAAATCAATCCAACAGCAAAGATATATTTAAAGGAATCCGCCACAGAAGATTACTACAGCTTCTCATCCGGTTACGAAAAATACATAGGTATTGACAAAAATATTCCCACTCTTTCACAAACAATTTTTGTGAATGGAGATAAGAAAATAGACGAAGAACTGTTTTTATACACCAATATTACCGGGAGAAAAAATCCGGCAAAAAGTAATTTGCTGCTAAAAAAACGGATAGGTGAGACCTTCGTACAGGATAACTTCGATCATGAGCAATGTTTAGTTATCACCTGTGAAGATAAGCATATACTGATATCCGGCTGTGCCCACAATGGAATTTTAAACATTCTAGATCGTTACAGAGAAATTTTTCATACAAATCCGGATATGGTTATCAGTGGATTTCATATGGTAAAAAAGACACCCTATGATTCAGAAGAAATCCGATCCATTCAGAATACAGCCGCAGCATTATTAGAAACAGATGCACTTTTTTATACAGGACACTGTACAAGTCAGTTAGCATTTGATATCATGAAACCAATTATGGGAGATAAATTAAGAGCAATACATAGCGGAGTCACCATATTAGAATAAATAACAGGGGAGAAATGCATCATGATTTGGTGGATAATTGCATCTCTATGCGCATTTTTTGTCAAAGGCTTATGTGGTTTTGCCAATACATTGGTATTTACCACAATTCTTAGCTTTGGAAACAACAATATCAATATATCTCCGGTAGAACTGCTTTTAGGCTATCCTACCAATGCTATTTTAGCGTGGAAAGAACGCAAATCTATAAAGCCTAGTATCTGCATTCCATTAGCTGTATTGGTTTTGCTTGGAAATATTCCGGGAATTTTTTTCTTAAAGAACGCAGACACACAAAGCATAAAAATAGTATTTGGTTTTGTTATTGTACTCATTGGAATAGAAATGCTCTTTCGGGAAATGCATACCAAAAAACATAAAGAATCAAAGGTTGTCTTAGGCATCATCGGGCTTTTATCCGGTGTGTTGTGTGGTCTTTACGGAATCGGTGCGCTGCTTGGTGCATATGTAAGTCGTGTCACAGAGGACAGCCATGCTTTTAAAGGAAATATCTGTATTGTTTTTCTTGCAGAAAGTACATTTCGTATCATTATGTATAGTATATTGGGAATTATTACCGGAGATATCTTTATAAAAGCGGTTGTTTTAGTGCCGGTTATGCTTATTGGCCTGTTCTTAGGCATGAAAAGCAGTAAGGTATTAGACGAGAAGCTGGTGAAAAGGCTTGTAATTATCATGCTCATCATATCCGGAGGCAGCTTGATTTTAAATAATTTATAAGAGAAGGAAAACATATGGCAATTTCAAGTATAAAAGTAACACTTCCCTGTGATATCCAAAGTGTTTGGGAAATCGTAACATCTCTGGACAATTATGCATGGAGAAGTAATATTAAAAAAATAGAAGTACTAAATGCAAATGAATTTGTAGAATATACCAAAGAGGATTACAAAACCAAATTCACTGTCACCTGTGCAGAACCCTACCAAAGATGGGAGTTTGACTTGGAAAATGACAGGATAAAAGGGCATTGGATGGGTATTTTTGCAGAACATAAAAAAGAAACTACTATTGAATTTACAGAGGAAATTTATGCAAAAAAACTATATTTAAAGCCCTTTATAAAAATGTATTTAAAAAAACAACAGGAAATCTATATTGCAGATTTAAAAAATGTATTAGATGTATAGAAGAGAGGAAAAAATGGCACATATCTATTTTACAAGACATGGACAAACCATTTGGAATGTAGAAAACAAAATATGTGGTGCAACGGATATAGCGTTGACCGAGTTAGGACATAAGCAGGCAAAAGAATTAGGAGAAGAAATTCTTCGTCAGAACCTGAAAATTGATGAAATACTCTATTCACCATTGATTCGTGCAGCAGAAACAGCAAGACACATTTCGGAAGTGACACAAATTCCTATGCGCATGGAAGAAAGGTTAAAAGAGCAGAATTTTGGCAAGTACGAATCTACACCGAGGGATGGAAAGGAATTTGCCGAAATGAAGACGCATTTTATTAATCACTTTGAAGGTGGAGAAACCATGCTGCATCTGGCACAAAGGATATACAATCTTTTGGATGATATTAAGGCACAGGCAGACAGCAAAACTTATCTGCTTGTGGCACATAATGGTATTTCAAGAGTCATCCATTCCTATTTTTATGACATGGAAAATGAAGAATATGCACGATTTGGTATCAAAAACTGTGAGATACGAAGATACGATTTTAAATAGTCAGTATGTGAAATCCTTCTCCATGTACCTCATTGGATTCTAAAATAATCAAAAAAGCCATCGGATCGGCTTCCTTTACGGCAGTTAAGACCATATACATTTCCCGATTATTGCAGGCGCATAATACCACCTGCTTTTTATCACCCTGATAACCGCCAAAAGCCTTTAGAATAGTAGAACCTCGTCCGGAGCATTCGTCGATAATCGAACAGATTTTTTGTCCCTGTTCGGTGACAATCATTGCCAGTTTACCGGAATTTACACCATAAATGATTTTATCTACCATCACAGCAAACAGGAAATTTACAATCATTCCATAAATAATTCCATCTATATCCCGTAACAAAATTCCACCAATCAATATAATGCCAATATCGGATAAAAATGCAATTTTTCCAAGAGAAATATGCGGTTTTACTGCTTTAACTGCCATGATAATAAAATCCATGCCTCCTGTAGAGGAGTTTTGCATATAGATAATGGTATAGCCAATACCGCCAATAACTCCGGTACAAAGCGCAGCCAACAGGCGGCTTCCGTCATAAACGGGAAAAAGCGGTGCGACATGGTCGATAAGAACAGAGGAAATGACCATGCAGCGGATAGAACGGATAAAAAAAGGCTTACCTAACAATCTATAGCACAGTACAGCTACTGGGATGTTTAAAAAAATTGTAGACAGTCCAATAGGAATTTGAAAAAGCTGATATAAAATAATAGATATTCCCGAAAATCCCGTCATAGGAAATTCTGCATGAAGGGCAAAGTTATGGATTGCTGCAGCAATTAAAATACTGCCGATAATTTCTAAGAAAAGTTGAAGGATAGTTTCTTTGGATAAGATAGATTTCTTCATGTTGTACCCCGTAGTAGTTGATTATGGTAGTTAATAGTATGTGATAATATTTGTTTTTGTATACAGGGCATAAAAAAACGCTCCACAGTGTGAAGCGTTTTTTGGTTTATTGGATTTTAGTCTGTAGTAAAGTTATCAAAATAACCCTGAATCAAAATAATTGGAGTACCCTTATCGCCGGAACCACTGGTTAAGTCACAGAGAGAACCGATTAAGTCTGTCAACTGTCTAGGAGTAGTACCCTGAGAAGCCATATTTCCTACTAAGTTATCCTGTTTGGATTTGATACTGTTAGAAATTGCTTCTTTTAATTCTGCACCGCTTAAGTTAGCAAAATCATTATCTGCAAGGTATTTTAATTTCAATTCATTTGGAGTTCCCTGTAATCCGTCTGTAAATGCAGGGGATACAACAGGATCTGCTAACTCCCAGATTTTACCCTGAGGATCTTTGAAAGCACCGTCACCATATACCATAACTTCTACATGCTTTCCTGTTTTTTCTAAAATCTTTTCCTGAATAGCAACAACTAAGTCCTTACATTCCTGTGGGAAAAGCTTGATTTTATCTTCAGTGGATTTATTAGAGCCTAATAAACCGTATTTTTCATTGAATCCGCTGCCATTTACAGGTGCGTTGAGGATATCATCTAAACCACATACCACTTTGGCACCGTTTTCAAGTAAGATACGCTTGGTTCTTGCACGGGTATGAATATCACAGTTAATAATGCAGTCTGTATAGTCTAAAATGGTTTTTGCCTGATTAGCGAAAACGATTTCTACTTCTGCGCCGGCATCCTTAATAATACTTCCATAATAATCTACATAATCAACACCGGTAAATTCATGCTTGTTTTCGCCAAATAATTCACGATATTTTTCTAAGGATAAAACATCAGAATATGGATTGATGCCCGCTTCGTCTAACTGATCATATGTTAAAAGTGCGTTGCCTACTTCATCGCTTGGATAGCTTAACATTAAAACAATCTTTTTAGCACCCATTGCGATACCCTTTAAGTTGATTGCAAAACGGTTACGGGAAAGGATTGGGAAAATAACACCGACAGTTTCTCCGCCTAATTTCGCTTTCACATCATCAGCGATATCCTGTACAGATGCATAGTTACCCTGTGCTCTTGCAACAATGGATTCTGTCAAAGCAATAACATCCCTGTCGCGAAGAGAAAATCCTTCACTTTCGGCTGCTGCTAAAACACTGTCAACAGTGATGTCTATTAAGTTGTCTCCTTCACGAATGATAGGACAACGAATTCCTCTTGATATAGTACCAACTCTTCTTTCCATGGCTTTACCTTCTTTAATATAAGATTTAGTGCGTGATGCACCATTAACATTGATATTATACATAGTTCGGGGAACGGTTGCAAGAGTTGATTTGTCATATTTTGCAACTTTATACAGAAAAAGCTTATATAATGTAAAAATGAAGAAATTGTATAATTTTGATTGCACAATTTTTTGTCTTTTTGTATAATTTACCTAACTATATTAAAAAGGAAGAAGGAGATTACTATGAAAATTAAACAATGGTTAAGAACGGCTTTGGCCGGAACTATGGCATTTGCCATGGTAGCAACTTCTCTGCCGGTAAATACATATGCCGAAGAAGCAGAGACAGTTAATCCAATTATGCATTGGAATATGACACAGGATGAAGATGGAAGTATCAAGGATTTATCCGGAAATGGACACAATGGTGTTACGAATGGTTCAGTGGCATTTTCTACAATTGATGAAATACCTGTATTAGATATGACAGGTGGTTATGTAGACATTCCGGATGGAACGATTAGTGAAAGCGCTACAGAAGTAACCATCAATATGTTGGTAAAGATTTCGAGAAATATTAAATCCTCATGGATGTTTTGTATTGGGTCAGATAACAAGAAATATATGTATATAACAGGTTCTTCCAATCAGGATAATAACATGCGTGCCGGTGTAGGTAATGCACCAGCTAATGGAAATGGCTGGAATTATGAGTCTGTAGTAGTAGGTTCTCAGCCATTAGCAGCAAGTGAATGGCAGAATGTTACCTTAACCTGCAAAGATGGTGGTTCTTTTACCTTCTATTTAAATGGTGAAAAGCAGAATAGTATTGCTATATCTGAAGGTGCTGCAAACAATGATACCACTTGTACATTACAGGGGTTAATGACAGCAGGAGATGCTCGTGACGGTTACATGGGATGGTCCTTCTATGAAGCAAATGATCCTAAATTTGAGGGTGCTGTAGCTGATTTTAGAATTTATGAGAAAGAATTATCTGAAGAAGAAGTTGCAGCTTTATCCACAGAAATGAATGATATGTTGGCAAGCTTAAAGGAAAATGATTTTGGCGAAGCAGACATCAATTTAACAGAAGCAGATTGTTTAGGTACAAATACATCTGCTGATGAAATTACTAGCAATCTTGTACTTCCAACAAAAACTACAATTGGTATCAATCAGAGAGAAGCACAGATTACAAAATGGGTCAGCAGTAATCCGGATGCAATATCTGAAACCGGTGAAGTAACTCAGAAGGCAAAGAAACAAGAGGTTACCATGACAGCTTCTGTTACTTTAAAGGATCGTACAGTAGATAAGGAATTGAAGTTTACTGTATTAGGTAATGCAAGTAATCAGGAGATTGCAGAATCTGATGCAAAGGATATTTTAATTCCAAATATGGATGATATCCGTGGAAATATCACTCTTTCAACTAAGGGTGAGTTAGGCTCTAAGATTGCATGGACATCTTCTAATGAAGCAGTTATCAGCACAACAAAGAATGGAAAAGTTGCTGCCGGAAAAGTAAATCGTCAGGCTGAGGATACAAAAGTGACTTTAACAGCAACTGTTACTTATGGCGAAGGAACAGTTACAAAGAGCTTTGATTGTGTAGTAAAGAAAGCAGCAGGAGAAATCGAATTGACAGATTATCTCTTTGCATATTTCCCATACACCTCCACAAAGGATGAGAGAATTTACTTTGGTATCAGTGAAGATGGTACAAACTTTGAAGCATTAAATAATGGTAAATTTGTGCTTGAGTCTAAATTGGGTACACACGGTCTTCGTGATCCATTTATCATTCGTTCACCGGAGGGAGATAAATTCTACCTTATTGCTACAGACTTGACAGTAGCAGGTGTAGAACAGGATGGTGTAAATTATCCGGGACAGAACTGGAATCAGAATCAGGTAAATGGCAGCCAGAGTATTATGGTTTGGGAATCTACAGACTTAGTAAACTGGTCTGAGCAGAGAATGTGCAAAGTGGCTGTAGATAATGCAGGCTGTACATGGGCTCCTGAAGCATATTGGGATGATGCAACAGAGCAGTATGTAGTATTTTGGGCATCTAAATGCGGTGATGATGGTTATGCAAAACAGAGAGTATACTATGCAACTACCAGAGATTTCTATACATTTTCAGATGCAAAAGTATGGATTGATGGAGAAGTAGGTTCTGTTATTGATACAACCGTTATCAAAGTAGGCGATTATTACTATCGTTATACAAAGAATGAGCATGGCAGCACCAATGAACATGGTACACCAAAGAAGAGAATCTTCTGTGAAAGAAGCAAAACATTGACTTCTGCAAACTGGGAATTAGTATATGCAGATTCCTTAAATGTAGGCGGCGGACAGATTGAAGGTGGATGTATTTCCCAAATTAATCCGGAAGATGTTGAAACTGTAAAACAGTATGCAGCATTGCAGGGTATTGAATTAAAGGGTAATGAAATTTATTGTCTGTCAGCAGATCAGACAGGATCAACTGTATTTATCGGACTTTCTGATAATATCGAGGATGGTTGGTTTAATGTATTAGGTACATCTAAGAGTCAGACTGTAGATGGTGTGACTATCTATACTATGCCTGAACCGGATGCAAGCCACGGAACAATTATGCCAATCACATCTGAAGAGTACGACAAACTGATGAAGGCATACAATGAAAACTACGCAGTTGATGCGTCCGGCTATGCAGAAGATTTAGCAAAAGCAGCAGAAGAAGTAAAAGTAGATACAGCAGTGACAGGAAATATTACACTTCCTACCACAACAACGAATGGAGCAACTGTTGTTTGGACTTCTTCCAATGAAGCAGTAGTATCTGCAGCAGGTGTAGTAACAAGACCTGAAACAGCAGCAGGTGATGCAACAGTAGAATTAACAGCTACCATTACAGTAAAAGGTAATGAAACTGTTCGTGATCAGGTGACAAGAAAATCCTTCACAGTTACTGTAAAAGCAAAGGAAGCTGCAACAGTAACTCCACCAACAGAGCAGGCAGAAGAAACTGCAATCAAATTAAATATTTCAAAAGCAACCATTGGTGTAAAAGAAAAGGTTAAATTAGCAGCAACAGTTACAGGAAAAGGAAAAGATCAGGCTGTTACATGGAATTCTAATAAACCAAATATTGTAAAAGTAGATGCAAAAGGAAATATCCAGGGTAAGAAAACAGGTACAGCTACGATTACAGCAACTGTTGATGGTAAGAGTGTAACCTGTAAAATTACCGTAAAAGCAGCACCTAAAAAGATTACTGTAAAAGCTGGAAAAACAACACTTAAAAAGGGTAAAACTACTCAGATCAAAGTGAAGAAGTATACACCGGCAAAAGCAGCTAGTTACAAGCTTACATTTAAGTCTAGTAACAAGAAAGTTGCAACTGTATCTGCAACCGGAAAGGTAACAGCAAAGAAAAAAGGTACAGCAAAGATTACAGTAACAACATACAACAAAAAGAAAGCAACTATTAAGATTAGAGTAAAATAATTGAACTTGTAATTATTTGACAAGGTCCAAATCGTAGGATTTGGATCTTGTTTTTTCTGGAAATACTATAATTTTCGCACATTTTACAGCAAATACAGAAAAATAATAAAAAAAATCAGCAAAACATGTCGATTTTACAAAAATTTCTCTTGTATATTTAGTACATTTTTACTATAATTTTAGTAACTGGTGTATTAGGAGGAGAGCGTATGGGACAGAATAGTTTGTTTCAATTTTCCATAGATAATGCATTGGAAATGGTGCTGATTTTTGATGATAGTGGCACTATTATTTATGCAAATCAGTCAGCAAAAGACGGTTTGGAATATGAGGAATTATGCGAAAAATCTATTATAGATATTTTTCCCGGGGAATTTCAAAAGAACGGCGAGATTTTGGTGTCAAAATGCGAATTGAACGGAAAAGTACAAAGTATGATGGCATACCGAAAGAACCGCACATGTTTTTCGTCCAAGGTTAAAATATTAAAATACGAGGATTCGAAGGACTTCCATGCGGATATGCTGACAGGCAAAGGACAACAGTTATATATTTGTACAGCATATGATGTTTCTGTAGAAAATTTTTTAGAGAAGCAGGTAAATAGAGTAGGGCAGGAAGCAGAAGAGTCACAAAAGGTGAAGAATGAATTTGTGGCAAATGTGACTCATGAGCTTCGGACACCGGTAAATGGAATATTAGGAAATACACAAGAGTTAATAAGCAAAGAGACAGAACCGGGAAAGTTAAAGCTTTTGCATTTGATTGAACGGGGATGTAGAGATATGAATTCCATCATTAATAACATTTTAGATTTTTCCAAGCTAGAGGCGGGAAAGTTTATTTTAGAACCACGCAGGTTTGAATTTCGAAGTATGATGGATTATGTAAAAGGAAATCACAGCAATAGAATTGTTGAAAAGGGCTTACAGTTTTCTATAACTGTTTCGCCGGAAATACCGGAATGTATTATTGGTGATGAGCTTAGGATTGTGCAGATTCTAAACAATCTGATATCCAATGCTTACAAGTTTACTTCCGTTGGAGAGATTCATGTAGAGGCGGTAAAAACAGCCCAGTCCGGCAATCGGGCGGAATTGTTTTTTATGGTTATAGATACAGGGATAGGAATTGCCAAGGCAGATCAGGATAAGCTGTTTAAAAGCTTTTCCCAAGTAGATGCTTCAATCTCCCGACGATATGGCGGAACAGGATTGGGGTTGAATATCTGTAAACAGCTCGTAGAGCTTATGGATGGAAATATTTATGTGGACAGTGAACTGGGAAAAGGAACGATGTTTGCTTTTCATATTTGGGTAGAACTGCCTAAAGAGGACTGTAATAGCAATCAGGAATATGCCATGAGTACGGATGAACAGGCTTTGTTATACAAGCTGCAGAATCTGACAGAAAACTCTGCAGGTGAAAAAATCCGAAAATATGGTGAGCCTGAAAATAAAAAGGAAATAGAAAAGAAAATGTCAAAGCTGATTCTAAGTATGGAAATGGAAAACTGGGAAAAGGCAGAGATGTTTGCAGAGTCAGTAAAAGAATTAGTTGAAGAAGCCCCAAGAGAAGTAAAAAGTGCTGCACTTAGATTAAAAATGGCAGTACAAAAAGGGGATTATGAAAAAGCGACAGCCGCTTTTGAATTGCTACAGAAAAACTTATGACATCATGGAGGAGTGGCATGACAGAGGGGAAAACAACCAAAGAAATTCCACGAATACTGATTGTGGATGATGTGGAAGCAAACCGATTTGTTTTGCGGGATATTATATCCGAAATGGGTTATCAGCCGGTACTTACGGAAAACGGCATACAGGCAATTAAAATGGTACAGCATATGAAAATTCAGCTGATAATCTTAGATATTGCAATGCCGGAAATGGATGGATATGAGGTTTGCCAGAAATTAAAAGAGGATACCGTTACCAGAGATATACCGGTTATTTTTATCTCTGCGTTTGACGAACCGGCAGATATTGTAAAGGGATTTTCGTTAGGCGGAGAAGATTACATAACCAAGCCTTTTATTCCGGAAGTAGTAAAGGCAAGAGTTGGAATGCATTTGAAATTATATGAAGCAAATCGAAATATTTTAGAGATAAATCGTCAGCTGCAGGTGTCTATCAGTGAGCAGCTAAAGCAGATTGAGACGGAGCGAAGAAGAGTATTGTATACGCTGATTCGTGTAGCGAGAGAAAATGCATGTTATGATGAAAGCTATATGGATAGATTGAGTTATAATTGTCGTACTCTGGCGGAAGCTATGCAGATGTCAGCTATGTATGGCTACATGATTCCGGATAGCTTTATAGATACCATAGAATTGGCAGCTCCGCTTTGCGATTTGGGTAATATGGCAGTCCCGACAAATATTTTGCAAAAGCAGGGACGGCTTACTCCGGAAGAAAATACTACGATGCAGACGCATACTGTTATTGGGGCAAGGATTCTTCGGGATATCGGAAATAGTGGTATAGACAACAGCTTTATTCGTATGGCTGTGGAAATTGCAAATTATCACCATGAAAACTGGGACGGCAGCGGATATCCGGATGGAAAAAGAGGCGAAGAAATTCCTCTTGCTGCTCAAATTGTTGCAGTTGCAGGAGCTTATTGTGCATTAACAGAAAAGAGAACCTATCGAGATGCTTTTGATCAGGAAAAAGCATTTGAAATCATGGAAAGTGATGTGGAGAAAAAGTTCAACCCGGATATATTCTGGGTATTAAAGAAAATCGCCAGACAGCTTCATTAGAAACCATGAGAAAGGTATAAGGTAGGAATATGACGGATGAAGAATTTTGGCGAATATACAATTTTATTAAAAGTCGCTATGGCATAGATATGAGCCGCAAAAAGGAAATAGTAGAGGGCAGGCTGAAAAATTATGTCAGTAATAATGGCTTTAGCAGTTACAATGCCTATATGAATAAAGTGGAGAAGGATTTTACCGGTGCGTTAGAACGGGAATTGGTAAATATGCTGACTACGAATCATACTTTCTTTATGCGGGAATTTGAACATTTTGATTATTTGAGACAGATAGTACTTCCACAGCTTCGTCAAAAAGAGGAGCGAAAAAAAGATTTATGTATTTGGTGTGGAGCAGCATCTACAGGGCAGGAGCCATATATGCTGGCGATGCTTTTAAAGGATTTTTTTGGTCTTGAGCATAGCATGTGGGATATAAAAGTGTTAGCGACAGATATATCCACCGAAGTATTGCAGCAGGCAATTAAAGGTGTGTATGAGAAAGAGCAGATTGATAATTTGCCGGAACACTGGAAAAGACGGTTTTTACGGAGTGTAGATTACGGAAATCGTTATGAGATTACAAAAGAGATTAAGGATGAAGTGTTGTTTAGACAGTTTAATCTTATGGATCCATTTCCGTTCAAGCGAAAAATGCACATTGTGTTTTTGAGGAATGTAATGATTTATTTTGATAAAGAAACAAAAAAGGAATTAATTCAGAAAGTATATGATGCGATGGAACCGGGGGGATATCTGTTTGTGGGAAGAACAGAGACCATTGACAGAAATAATGTTCCCTTTTCACTCATTCAGCCATCTATTTTCCGAAAATAGGAAAGGGAGAATAAATTATGCGTCAGATACGCGTGTTAGTGGTAGAAGATTCTCTGGTTTTTAGAGAACTTTTAGTGCAGAATCTGAATGCGGACCCTGCGATTACCGTAGTGGCAGCAGCAAGGGATCCCTTTGAAGCAAGAGATGCGATAGTCAAATACAAACCGGATGTGATGACTTTAGATATTGAACTGCCGCGGATGAATGGTATTGAGTTTCTAAAGAAGCTTATGCCGCAGTATCCGTTGCCTGTGGTGATGATTAGCTCATTAAGTGATAAGGTGTTTGATGCCCTAAAGGCAGGAGCAGTTGATTTTGTTGCCAAGCCATCAGGAGCAAGCCGGGCACAGCTGGAAGCTTTTATACGAACAGAGCTTCCGGTCAAAATTAAAGTTGCATCTATTGCAAAGGTTAGCAGTTGGAAAAAGGCACCTTTAACCATGCCAAGTCAGCCGCTTTCAGAGACAAAAAAAGATTTAATCGTGGCGATTGGAGCCTCTACCGGAGGAACAGAAGCAATTGCTGCGGTTCTCAAAGAGTTTGGTAAAGATATACCAGGGGTGGTTATTGTACAGCATATGCCGCCGGGATTTACTGAAATGTATGCGAATCGGTTGAATGACCAGTGTCAGGTTCGGGTAAAAGAAGCAAAATCAGGAGATTTGGTAGTACCGGGACAGGTATTGATTGCGCCGGGAGGCGATTCGCATATGCAGTTAGTAGAAATGAATGGTACTTATCAGGTTGCAGTTCGACCTGGGCCAAAAGTAAATGGACATTGTCCATCTGTAGATGTTCTGTTTCAATCTGTTGCAAAAGTAGCAGGAAGCCGGGCGGTTGGAATTATTTTGACCGGAATGGGGGGAGATGGTGCAAAAGGGCTTCTTGCAATGAAGAATGCAGGAGCAAGAACAATTGGACAGGATGAATCCACTTGTGTTGTCTATGGAATGCCAAAGGTAGCCTATGACATGGGGGCGGTGGAATATCAGGAAAAATTGCCGGATATTGCAAAGAGAACCTATATGGTTTTAAATAAAATGTGATAGGCAGAAAGGAATGACATATGAAAATATTATTAGCAGAAGACGATTTTGTGACAAGAAAATTTATGACAGGTTTTTTGTCAAAGTACGGTGAATGTGATGTAACCGTGGATGGAATGGAAGCAGTGGATGCTTTTATGATGGCATTAGAGGATGATGAGCCATATGATTTGGTGTGTCTGGATATTATGATGCCGGTTATGGATGGATATCAGGCACTGATGGGAATCAGGAATTTAGAAAAAGAACGGAATATTCCGCCTGAAAAAGCAGCAAAGGTTATTATGACCACGGCATTAAATGAAGAGAAAAATGTCAAAATGGCATTTGAATTAGGATGTACGGTTTACTCCGGTAAACCAATCGACCAGGATAGATTTGAACAGGTGTTAAAGAAATTCGGTCTGGTATAAAAGGGTAGAGAAAGGAGCATAAAATGGCAGAAGAGTTTAATACGCAGGGAATGTTGGATATGTACCTGTTTGAAAACGGACAGCTGCTTGAACGGCTTCAGGAAATTGTATTAGAGCAGAAGGACGAGGATTGCTTTGATGAGGATAGTATCAATGAAATCTTCCGTACAATGCATACCATCAAAGGTTCTTCAGGGGTTATGATGTTTGATGAGATTACCAAAATATCTCACAAATTAGAAGATGTATTTTTTTATCTTCGTGAATCAAAACCTGACAATGTACCGCATTTAGAACTGGTAGAACATGTTTTGCAGGTAGCAGATTTTATCACTGGAGAAATGGATAAGATTCAGGATGGTGAAACTGCAGATGGAGATGCCAGTGAAATCGTGGCAGAAATTGACAAATTCCTGACAGCAATCAAGAATGGCGAAGGAGAGCAGGAAAAGGACATCAAGGAGAATGTGCATGAGGAGCCGCAGCAGTTTTATATTGCACCAATGGCTACCAGTGCAAGTCATTTTTATAAGATTTACCTTACCTTTCATCCGGATGTTCAGTTGGCAAATGTGCATGCCTACAAAACAGTTTATGCATTAAAAGAGATAGCAGAAGATTTGATGCATTATCCGGAGGATATCATTTCTGATGAATCCAGTGCGGATGAGATTATAGAAAATGGATTTAAAATTCTTTTGCAGGCGCAATGCAGCGAGGCAGAGCTTCGTGAAATTGTAAAAGAAGGCTATGACATTAAGAAAGTAGAAGTCTATGAATGCAGTGCAAAAGAATTTCAGCAGGGCTTTGACAGCTTTGGTACAGAAATCAGAATTGATTTAGAATCAAGTGTGGAAGAGATAGAAGCCAAAGCAGAGCAGGCACAAAATGCAGAAAGTGCTAATGCGCCGAAAAAAGAGCCTGAAAAACAAAAAATCGCACCGGGTGATTTCGTCATTGAATCAAAAGAGCCTGGTAAAGGAAAGAAATTAGCAAAAGATAAGCCAAAGAAACAGGAAAAAGCACAGTTTATCAGTGTGGATGTACACAAAATGGATATGCTGATGGATTTGATTGGAGAATTGGTTATCTCAGAATCAGTAGTTTTGCAGAATCAGGATTTGAAAGTACCGGGATTGAAATTGGATAATTTCAACAAAGCGGCAGGTCAGATGACGAAAATCTCTACAGATTTACAAAATGTCATTATGAGTATGCGAATGATGCCTCTTACAAATACTTTCCAAAAAATGAACAGAATCGTATTCGATGTTTCCAGAAAGCTTGGAAAGGAAATCGAATTTGAAATGATTGGTGAACATACAGAGGTGGATAAGAATATTATTGAGCATATTTCTGATCCGCTCATGCATTTGGTAAGAAATGCGGTTGATCATGGAATTGAAACTGTAGAAGAGCGTCAGGCGAGTGGAAAAACCGAAAAAGGTAAAATTACCTTAAAAGCAAAGACCGAATCCGGTAAGGTATGGATTAGTGTACAGGATAATGGTAAGGGCTTAAATCGTGACAAGATTTTAGCAAAGGCGAGAAAACAGGGCATCATTGATCCATATAAGCCGGATAGTGCATATGCAGACAAGGAAGTATATCAGTTTATTACATTACCGGGTTTTTCGACTAATGAAAAGGTTACTGAATATTCCGGACGAGGCGTTGGTATGGATGTTGTTGTTTCCAATCTGGCATCCATTGGCGGAACCTTAGAAATTGAAAGCTCACCGGGGCAGGGAAGTACGATGAATTTAAAGATTCCATTGACATTGTCTATTATAGACGGAATTGTCATGGAAGTAGGCAAATCCTCCTTTGTTATTGAAACAGGCTCTGTAAAAGAATTCGTAGGTGCCCGTGAGGATATGCTTTATAGAGAACCAAGCGGTGAAGAATTTGTCATGATTCGTGGTGAAGGCTATCCGGTAATCCGCATAGGTGAATGGTACAATTTAAAAGACTATAAAGCAGATCCAAATGATGGCATGCTGGTTTTAGTTGAGATTGAAGAGCAGATTGTTTGCCTGTTTGTGGATCGTCTGGTAGGTAAACAGGAAATTGTTGTAAAGCCTATTCCGGATTATATCAAAAAAGTAAAAGGATTATCAGGATGTACCCAGTTGGGTGATGGAAGTATTGCTTTGATTCTGGATGCACCGGGATTAATCGAGTAAATAAAAGAAAGGAAAAGGTACATATGAGCGAATTTGCAACACAGCAGGACAAATATGTAACCTTCAAATCGGGAAATGAGTATTTTGCTCTGAAAATTCAGTATGTAAATGAAATTATTGTTTTTCAGGAAATTACCGAAGTGCCTGAAAGTGAAGATTACATAAAAGGGCTTATCAATTTACGAGGTAAAATAATTCCTGTAATTGATGTGAGAGTGCGGTTTAAACAAGAACCGATAGACTACACAGACAGAACCTGTATTATTGTTATTAATGTAAAAGAAACAGTAGTAGGTCTGATTGTAGAAAAAATTGCGGAAGTAGTTGAAATTACAGAAGAGAATATTCTTCCGCCGCCATCTGCTACTATAGGACATGAAGATAAGACACAGAACAAATATGTATATGGTATCGGCAAAGTAGGCGAAAGTGTAAAATTGCTGTTAGATCCAGATAGACTATTAAAAGACGAAGACTTAACCATGTTAGAAAAGGTAAGTGAAGAGACCGATTTGGAAGAAGGAGAGTAAAGACTATGAGCAAAAATATGAAAGTATATACACAATTAGGTATTGGATTTATTATTATTGAACTGTTACTTGTAATTTCCTTATATACAGGATATACAACAGCAGCTCAGATTATTACAGTAGACGATCCACAGCATTATTTGGGAAGTTATGCAACATTTACGGCTGTGTTATTTGTAATTATGATGATCGTATCAACAGGAATTGCAGTTACTATGACAAGAAAAATTCGTCTGGCTTGTGCTGATTTAAAGAATGCAGCAGATGGACTTGCTGCTGGTAAAGTTGATATGAAGTTAGAAAAGCGCAACAATGATGAATTTGGTGAATTAATGGATGAGTTCCAGAAGGTTGTTGATAACATGCGTTATCAGGCACAGGTTGCACAGGAAGTAGCCGATGGAAATATGACAGTAGATGTAAAGTTATTATCTGAAGAAGATGTATTAGGTATTGCTTTGAGAAAATTAGTACAGGGTAATCATCAGGCGATTAGCGCCATTAAAGAATCTGCATATCAGGTAACAACAAGTTCTTCACAGGTGGCAAGTGCCAGCGAAGCATTAGCACAGGGCTCTACAGAACAGGCAAGTGCTATCGAGCAGATTACAGCATCTATTGCAGATGTGGCAGCAAAGACAAGAGAAAATGCATCTAAGGCAAACAATGCAGAAGAGTTGATTTTACAGGCAATTGAAGATGTGAAAAAAGGTAATACAGAAATGCAGGAAATGGTTGTTGCAATGCAGGATATTAATAAAGCTTCTGAAAGTATCTCTAAGATTATCAAGGTTATTGATGATATTGCATTCCAGACCAATATCTTAGCATTAAATGCTGCAGTAGAAGCAGCTAGAGCTGGTGAGGCAGGAAAAGGCTTTGCTGTAGTAGCAGAAGAAGTTAGAAATTTAGCTGCAAAGAGTGCTTCTGCAGCAGCAGAAACAGCAGAATTAATCGAAGATTCTATCCAGAAGGTAGAAGCTGGTTCTCAGATTGCAAATGACACAGCAGCAGCTCTAGAAGAAATTACACAGGTAGTACAGAAGAGTGAAGCAATTATTACAGATATTGCAGAAGCTTCTAATTATCAGGCAACAGCAATTGCACAGATTGATCAGGCTGTAGAACAGGTATCTCAGGTAGTACAGACAAACTCAGCTACCAGTGAAGAGTGTGCAGCAGCAAGTGCAGAGTTATCTAATCAGGCAAGCAAAGTTCGCGATATGCTTTCTGTATACAAATTGCATGAATATTCCCAGATGTCTAGAGGGATGAATGGTGGTGCAGCAGGTTATATGAGCAGACCGGCAAATACCAGTGAACAGATTATTTCATTAAATGACAGCTTTGGTAAATATTAAAATGAATTGAAAATGTGAGCATACTAGCGTCTGGGAATACCAGGCGTTAGTGTGCTTTTTGCCACCAGGAGGTTGGAAAGTTGGAAAATGTAACATACACAGAAAGCAATCAAAAGAAAATTGAGAGATTTATGCTGTTAATCTATACGATATACAGTATTACGATTATACTTGTCTTTGTTGGAAAGGATCATGGAGGCTGGGGCGCATTTTTGCTGCTCTTTATATTAATGCTAAGTTGGTTTTTGTATATTAGTACCTACAAGACTTATGTATTTCGGGCAAAATTTACGACAATTATGATGCAGATTAGTGTGCTTTTGTATGCGGTGTCGATGAAGGAGCTTTCTAAGGCACTTCCGGTTTTTATTACGACAGTTGTGGTTTTAGGATTATATGGAATCGCAGATATTATTTATATAACAGTAGTTTCTGCAATATTTATTTTTTTACATTATGGATTAATGCCGGGAGGATTTTTCTTTAGTTCGGCACAGGAAATAGGCAGATGCTTATCCCAGTTTGGAAATGTTTTATTATTGGAATATATTGTATATATTTGGACGAAGAGGAATAGTGAAGGCAGTAAACAGTTATTAGGAGTGATTGACGATTTGCGGGTGGTTGAAAACAGCAAGGATGATTTTGTGGCAAATGTCAGTCATGAAATCAGAACTCCTATTAATACGATTTGTGGTATGAGTGAAATCATACTTCGAGAAGAACTGCCTTATAAGATAAAAGAACAGGTTATGGATATTCAAAGAGCCGGTCGTAACCTGATGATGGTAGTAAGTGATATATTGGATTTTTCAGAGCTTCAGTCAGGGGAAATGGAGCTAGAGGAAGAGGCATATAATATCACATCTACGATTAATGATGTTATTAATATGGCAATGGCAAGAAAAAGTGAAAAAAATATAGAATTAATCGTGGACTGTAATGCAACGATTCCCTGTGCACTTTTAGGTGATGAGAAAAAGATTCGCAGGGTTATGATAAATCTTGTGGATAATGCGATTAAATTTACAGAAGAAGGCTGTGTAAGCATTATCATAGGGTACCGAAGAGAAAGTTATGGAATGAATCTTACAGTAACCGTCAAGGATACCGGTATAGGTATGGATGAAAAAAGTGTGGAAAAGATATTTACCAGCTTTAGTCAGGTTGATGCCAGCCGTAAACGACAGGAAGGCGGAATTGGCTTAGGACTGGCAATATCTGCTGCACTTGTAAAAAAAATGGGTGGTGCCATTACTATAAAAAGTAAATTAGGTAAGGGTACGACGATTAAGTTTACAATACCACAGAAAATATTAGAAGAAGCACCGCTTGCTGTTTTAAATGACAGAGCTAATGTCCGGGTTGCTACCTATATAGATATGGAACAGTTTGATATGATGGCTATTCGAGACGAGTATTCAGCATGCATTAGTCATATGGTAGAGCAGCTTAGAGGAAGTTGTCATGTTTGTCGGAACTTTGCGGAATTGCAAAGAAGAGAAGCAAAGGAACGGTTTACACATGTGTTTATCAGTATTGTAGAATATCGTGCAGAGCAGGTATATTTTGATGAGCTTGCTAGACAGACAAAGGTTATTGTCGTTTTAGATCATTCGGACGATAAATTTTTGACAAATCCTAGAGTATTAAGAGTATATAAGCCATTCTACATATTATCGATTGTTTCGGCATTGAATGGAACAGAAGAAGCAACAGAAGAAAAGATATCTAATCGTATTGAAAAATTTGTAACAAAGGATGTTCATGTGTTAGCCGTTGATGATAATCGAATGAATCTTAGGGTTATCGAGGGATTACTGGCAAATTACAGGGTTAAGGTGACAAAGGCAATTAGTGGACGGGAAGCATTAGAGAAGATTGTGACAGCGGATTATGATTTTGTATTTATGGATCATATGATGCCTGAAATGGATGGTGTAGAAACCTTACAGCGAATTCGTCACAAGGTAGGAACATACTACCAAAAAGTACCGATTATTGCACTTACTGCAAATGCAGTAGCCGGAACTAGAGAGATGCTGTTAGCAGAAGGCTTTGATGACTTTTTGGAAAAACCGGTAGAACGCTCTGTTTTAGAAAGAGTATTAAAAAGAAACATAGCTGCAGAAAAAATTATTACCTGTGAGCAGGCTGAGCAAATGGATATCGAGGAAATAATAGAAGAAGCAGAAGAAACCAAAGATTCTATTGAAAAAGAATTGCAAAGTCTTGGATTAGATGTTCAAAAAGGAATACTCTATTGTAATGGAAAAGAGCCGTATATTAAGATTTTGCAGGGATACTGTGAAGATTATGATGATTCCGGTGCTTTAGCTGAACAATTATTTGAAAAGCAGGATTGGAAGAACTATACAATCACTGTTCATGGAATGAAAAGTGCAATGCGCAGCATAGGTGCATTGCGTATATCCGATCTTGCGCTTGCTTTAGAAATGGCAGGAAAAGAAGGCAGAATCGAGTATATTCTTGATAATCACGAAGAATTAATAAGAGAATATAGCATACTATTGTCTCGCTTGCGTGAGATTGAACTGCTGTGTCCTTCTGCCAAAAAAGAAGTAAAAACAGAAGAACTAGAAAATGAAGAGCTTCCTGTCCTAGACGAAGATGTATTTGAGCAAATGATACAGGATATGGAAAACGCCATGTATTCCTTAGACGGAGATAAAATCGGAGAAATTGTGTCACAATTACAGGAATATCAATATCAAGGTGTGCCTTTAAAAGCATCTTTTGCACAGATTAAAAGGAAGGTTGAGATGTCTGATTACATATCTGCGGTGGAGATGGCAATGCGCTTAAAGCAAAGTCTGGCAAATAAGGAGAAATAGCGTATGTGGAAAAAAATCGTTCAGTTAGTACATGGAAAAGATTGCGAACTAAGAGAGCGTATGCTTAGAACAATTATTTTAGTAGGAGCTATTGCAACTTTGGTAGCTATAACGGAAATATTTCTGGTTATGGATGTCAATGGAGCATTGCTGACGCTTTTATTTATGTTGCTTTTAGTTATGGGTATCAGTTTTTTTGCAACATTTAAATATCAAAAGTATGATTTTGCAGCAGTACTTTTGGGTTTGCTGATTATTTTGATGGTTATGCCATTGATGTTTTTCTTAAGTGGTGCGATAGAAAGTGGAGCATCCGTATGGTTAGCATTAGGTATTCTATACACATTTGTGATGTTCAAGGGTAGAAAAATGATTGCCTTTTTATTTTTGAGTATCTTCGTTTATGCATGGACTTACTGGACTGCTTATACTTATCCGGAAATTATAGTTTCCATGCCATCTAGAGAGATAGCATATTTCGATGCATTCTTTTCCGTTATTGCTGTAGGACTTGTAGGTGGAGCAATTTTAAAGGCACATATGCTTTCCTTTGATGTAGAGCATCAGCTAAATCTTCAGCAAAAAGAAGAATTAGAAAAAACGCAGGCTTCAAAAAATGCTTTTTTTGCCAATATGAGTCATGAAATACGAACACCGATTAATGCAATTATTGGCTTAAATGAAATGATTTTAAGAAACAATCCTACAGGCGAAACAAAAGAATATGCAAAAGATATTCAGGTAGCAAGTAAGATGCTTTTAAATCAGGTAAATGATATTTTAGATTTTTCCCAGTTGGAAATGAATAAAATGCATATTGTGCCGGTGAAGTATGAGACGAAAGAATTGTTTCGGGAATTGTCGGAGATTATTCGTGTACAGCTAGAGAAAAAGAAATTAGATTTTTATCTGGATATGGACCCTAATTTGCCATCGGTGCTGCTTGGGGATGAAAAAAGACTAAAACAGGTTTTTTTGAACATATTAGATAACGCAGTGAAATATACAGAAGAGGGTTCTGTTACACTGAGTGTTGAAAGAGAAGAGTATAATCAGGAAGAAGTAACGGTTAAGGTAAAAATAGCAGATACGGGAATCGGTATTCGTAAAGAGGATATGGAAAATATATATGATTCCTTTAACCGAATGGACGAAAAAAAGAATGCACAGATTGCCGGAAGTGGTCTGGGACTTGCCATTACCAAACAGTTAGTAGATCTTATGGAAGGCGAAATCACCATAGACAGTATTTACACGAAGGGTACGATATTTACTGTAATTGTTAAACAAAAGATTGCAGAAGGAAAGCCTATTGGAGAGATTGATTTCCAGAAAAAGGAAGATGCTTTTGAGGGAGTGTATTATGTTCCAAGCTTCGAAGCGGCAGAGGCTAGAATTCTGGTTGTGGATGATAATAAAATGAATTCCATGGTTGCCAGCAAGCTTTTAGAAGCTACAAAGGTACAGGTAGATGTTGCTTCTAGTGGAACAGAATGTCTGGAAATGACGAGAAAGAAGTATTATCATGTGATTTTATTGGATTATATGATGCCGGGAATGAATGGAACGGAAACCTTGAAGGCTATTCGCAATCAGGAAAATGGATTGTGCAGAGACTCAGCGGTTATTACTTTGACAGGAAATACATTGTCCGGTGCAAAGGAGATGTATATAGAAGAGGGCTTTGATGGATATGTAGAAAAGCCGATTCAGGGTAAATTGTTGGAAAAAGAAATTCTTCAGTTTATACCGGATGATATTATAGAATATCAGAAATATGAAAAAATCGAGATAGAAGGCGGCAGTCAGATTCAGAAAATTACCGGAAAGAAGAAAAAGAAAATATGTATTACGGCAGACTGTACCTGTGACCTTCCGGAAGAAATGCTTGAAAAATATGGTATCAAAATTATGTATTTATATATTAAGACTCCTTCGGGACGATTTGCGGATACCAGAGAGATTGATTCAGACAGCCTGACACAGTATATATCCAAGGATAGCAGCAGCGCTGTAGGAGATCGTGTAACAGTAGAAGAATATGAGGAATTTTTTGCAGAGGTATTAACACAGGCAGAATCTGTTATACATATAGCATTAGGTTCTCGTTTGGGAAGAAGTCATAATACGGCAGTTATGGCAGCGCAGGGCTTTGATCATGTGCATATTGTAGATTCCGGACAAATATCCGGTGGACAAGGGCTGGAGATTTTGTATGCTGCTAAACTGGCTAAGGAAGGTAAAAGTGTTGGTGAAATCTGCGATTTAGTAGAAAAGATGGCTGCAAAAGTGCGGTTAAAATTCATTATGCCGGGAATTGATATTTTTTATCAGAATGGGCGTGTGAACGCTGCAATAGCAAAATTCTGCAAATTACTGCAGCTGCATCCATTAGCTGAAATGCGGCAGGGAAAAACCAACATTGTGGGTATGTTAAGTGGAAATTTAGAAAATGCGTGGAAAAAAGGTATTCGTTGGCATCTGCGCAAAAAGCGAAGAATCGATAAGGATATTGTGGTAATTACCCATGTAGGCTGTAGTGTTAAACAGCAGGAGCTAATTGTAAAAGAAGTAAGAAAAGTAATTCCTTTTGAACGGGTAATTGTGCAGAAGGCTTCTTTTACAAATGCTTGTAATACCGGATTAGAAAGTATTGGAATAGCGTATTATACAATAAACAGGAGCAAAGATGGAGACAATTAAAACAAATCTGCTGCAGATGTTAGATTCCGGCTGCGAGCGCATGATATTAAGCAAGCCGGATAAATCTGCGGAATATAAAAAAATAACCGTTACCCGTAAGGAGCAAAATTATCAGATAGAAAAGTTTACAGACAAACAGGCATTTCATGAAAATGTGAGCAAAGAAGAGGTGCTGATTCGCTTAGAAAGCTATCTTATGCAGGATTACCGTCAGTTAAATGGGTTCGGTGCAGGAATTGAATCAATTTTTTTGATATCAAAAAAGGGAAAAGTTACATTTAAACAGAAAAAGACAGCGAATGCACCAAAAGCAGCAGAGGAACATAATCGGAAGAAGCAATACCTTTTAGAAGAGGGAGAGATTATACCGCCTCTGGTGGATATGGGAATTTTTACTTCTGAGGGAAAGATTGTTGCTTCCATGCAGGATAAATTTCGGCAGATTAACCGGTTTATTGAGATTATTGATGATTATATCAAGACGATTTCTGTGGGAAAGCTAAATATTATTGATTTTGGTTGTGGAAAATCTTATCTGACCTTTATTTTGTATTATTATTTGACAAAGAAATGCCATTTGCAGGTGCAAATGATTGGTTTGGACTTAAAAAAAGAGGTTATCGAAAAATGTAATACAGCAGCAGAAAAATATGGTTATAAAGGTCTGCGATTTGAATTGGGAGATATCAATGGCTATAAAGCCCCTTTTGATGTAGATATGGTAGTAACCTTGCATGCCTGTGATACAGCCACAGATTTTGCTCTCTATAATGCCATTTCTTGGAATGCAAAGCTGATTTTTTCTGTACCATGCTGTCAGCATGAGTTGAATAAACAGATGGAAAGTGAACAGTTTTCCTTGATGACCCGATATGGAATTATAAAAGAACGGTTTGCAGCACTGGCTACGGATGCTATTCGGGCGAATCTGTTGGAATATTGTGGCTACAAAACACAGGTATTAGAATTTGTGGAGTTATCACATACACCAAAGAATCTTTTGGTTCGGGGTGTGAAGAAAAAAACAGTCAATAAAGCCCATCAGCAAAAAATGCTAGAAGAGGTGGAGCATATGATGGAGGAATATCATTTGAAGCCCATGCTGTATGAATTATTATTAAAAAAATAAATTTAGATAACAAACTTTAACATTTCAGAAACATCTCTATGGTAAAATCATAAAAAACTATGGGAGGCATCAGAATGTTTAAATTATTGGTAGTAGAAGACGACAAGGATTTGAATCAGACAGTATGTGCATATTTGAACAGAAACGGTTATGAGGCAATTGGATGCTTATCTGCAAACGATGCTTATAATGAAATGTATGGAAATCTGGTGGATATGATTATTTCGGATATTATGATGCCGGAGATTGACGGCTATGAATTTGCCCAGACCGTTCGGGAAATGAATCAGGATATTCCGATTCTTTTTATGACGGCAAGAGAAGATTTTGAATCGAAAAGAAAAGGCTTTGGTGTGGGAATTGATGATTATATGGTAAAGCCGATTGATTTAAATGAGCTTTTACTTAGAATTGATGCACTTATGCGCCGCGCAAAAATTGCTACGAATCGGAAATTGACCATTGGCAGTACCGTTTTGGATGCAGAGGAGCATTCAGCCTATATAGGGAATGAAGAAATTCCACTTACAGTAAGGGAATTTAATATTTTATATAAGCTTTTATCCTATCCTAAGAAAACCTTTACCCGTTCGGCGTTGATGGATGAGTTTTGGGATGTGGAGTCTGCTTCCGGGCCAAGGGTTGTGGATGTATACATTACAAAGCTGCGAGATAAATTCAAAGCATGTGAAGATTTTGAGATTACCACGGTACATGGTCTTGGTTATAAGGCGGTGATTAAATGAAAAGCAGATTAAAAACCAACGGTATTGGAAATTTTATTTTGTTTTTTTTAATCATTGCATTTATAGTAACCTGCAATTTTCTTTTATTTTTACATACAATGAGCTTTGATCAGGAAACAATTAGTGGTCCGGCAAAAGCCACATTGGTAAATATCCTGCTTCTTACCTTTTTATTTTGTGTGATTGACGGCTTGCGGCGAAGACGGATGATTTTTAAACCGGTAAAAAGAATTCAAACAGGAATTGACCGTGTAATAAGTGGAGATTATTCTGTTAGAATTGACTATATTCATGGAGAAAATAGTGACAATGAGTTTGACATGATTATTGCAGGCTTAAACAAAATGATTGAAGAGCTTTCCGGTGTGGAAACATTAAGAACGGATTTTATAGCCAATGTGTCTCATGAATTAAAGACACCTCTTGCAGTTATGCAAAATTATGGTACATTGCTGCAAAGTCCAAATTTAAGTGAAGAGCAGCGCATAGAATATGGAAAAGCTATACAGGAGCAGACAAAGCGTCTGTCGTCTCTTGTAATGAATATTTTAAAATTAAATAAATTAGAGAATCAGCAGATTTATCCGAATGTGGAGAAATACTATTTAAGTGAGCAGCTTTGTGAATGTATGTTAGAATTTGAAGCTGTCTGGGAAGAAAAAAATATTGAATTAGAAGTGGAAATGGATGAAGAAGTACAAATTGAAGCAGATAAGGAGCTGTTAAGTCTTGTATGGAATAATCTTTTATCCAATGCCTTGAAATTTACAGAAGAAAATGGAAAAGTTTTACTAAAGCTTCATAAGGATGAAAAATATGTCTATGTAGAAGTCAAGGATACCGGATGTGGAATGACCATCGAAACCGGAAAAAATATTTTCAAAAAGTTTTATCAGGGAGATACCTCCCATGCTACAAAGGGAAATGGACTTGGACTTGCTTTAGTCAAGCGTGTAATTGATATCTGTGCGGGAGAAATATCTGTCAGCAGTCAGTTAGGTGAAGGAAGTACATTTACTGTAAAGCTAAGGAGAGCTGCGAATGGATAAATGGAAGAAAATTGGAAAAAGGCTGTTATTTCCCAGTCGTATTCTGATATTTTTTCTGGTAAATATATCTGCTGGTTTATTGGTATATGCATTTAGTAAGTCAGGCTGTCTGGAAGCGGTTGCGTATTTTTCTTATGCGCTGTCTGCTTATGCATTGACTGTCGTATGTGCAAGAATGCCTGATATTTTTAGAGGGATGAAGGCGGCACTTTATGGTAATCGGTATACAAATAAATATTTAACAGAGAGAGAGCTTCGTGTACGGATATCTTTATACTTGGGATTTATTATTAATATCTGTTATGCTGTTTTTAAGGTGCTCATGGGAGTATGGTATCAGACAGCATGGCTTTTTGCTATGGCAGGATATAGTACAATCCTCAGTAGTATGCGATTTATCCTTGTGTATAGGGATTTGACAGATAAAAAGACAGAAAATGAAGAAGAAAAAAGAATCCGTGGATTAAACAGCTATAAAATATGCGGTTGGCTGATGCTGCTTTTGAATATTGCCATATCCGTTATCGTTATAATGGTAGTATTTGAAAAGCAGGAAATAAGCTATCCGGGATATATGATTTATGCAATTTCAGCGTATACATTTTACTACCTGATAAAAGCAATACGAAATATTGTCAGATACTGGCATAGATATAATCCGGTTTTTTCAGCAGTAAAGCGAATAGAACTGGCAAAGGCATTGGTATCCTTATTTACCATGCAGGTGGCGATGCTTACCCAGTTCGGAGAAAATGGAGATTTTTCTTATCAGGCAGCGAATGGAGCAACCGGATTTGCGGTATGTATAATCATTAATACTATGGCGGCTTTAATGCTGTCAGGGGTAAAAAAAGACTATGCATTAATAGAAGAACGAGGAATTATAAATGAAAAAGGATAATGAAGCTTTTGAATATACATATTCAGCACAAAGACAAAGGGAAATTGAAAAAATTCGAAGTAAATATTTACCAAAACAAGAAGATAAAATGGACTTACTTCGAAAATTAGACAAAGATGTCACCAAGCCGGGAACGATGTATGCAATCATTATAGGTTTGTTGGGCTGCGGTGTGTTTGGGGCAGGAATGTCTGGAATTCTTGCTATGCCAGAAGAATATTTTGGTGTAGGAATTATTGGTGGTATTATAGGCATGACACTTATGGCTGTAGCTTGTCCCGTCTATAAAATAATCACCAAAAGACAGCGGGAGAAGATAGCTCCCCATATTTTAGCCTTGGCAAAAGAAATAGAGGATGATAATATATGATATAAAAAAGAGTCCAACCTTTTCAATTTAGTGATAGGTCTGGACTCTTTTTGTCTGTGTTATTCTTCGTCTTCGTCTGTTTTATATTTATTTAATTCATAAGCTAATTCCACAATATCTTTTAAAATTTGTTTACTGCTTGTAGAATATTCAAGGTTTTGTCTGCTTAAATCATTTGCCTGCTGTGCAGAAGCGGTAACTTCCTCTGTAGTAGCAGATAAATGAAGGATATTGTCTACAATCTGGTTGTTTGCAGCAGACAGACTGGTTATCATTTCATCAATGTTAGCAATATCTCCGGTAAGATTATCGACATTGTTAATCATTACGGTGAAGCTTTCTGCGGCTGTATCAATTAAGGATGCCTGTTCTTCCATAGCGTCTACGGATTGGGAAACGGCTAAAGAAGCAGCAGAAGCTTCTTGATTTAGTTCTTCTAAAATAGCAGAAATCTGTTCGGTTTCCTGACGGGTTTTCTCTGCTAACTGGCGGATTTCATCAGCAACTACCGCAAATCCGCGACCGGCTTCTCCCGCTCTTGCGCTTTCAATAGAAGCATTTAATGCTAATAAATTGGTCTGAGAAGAAATGGAAAAAATGGTATCGGCAATTCCTTTTACCGCAGATGTGCGGTTCTGCAGTTTCTCCATAGCAGAAGCAACATTTGCATTGGTATCGGCAAGCTCTTTGGACTGGGATTTTATATCGTTCATAAGAGCAAGATTCTGTGTGGTCAATTCCTTTGTATTATTAGCAACAGAAACCATATTTTCAGAGCGTTCTAAGGTCATTTGGATGGAATCTTGAATATTCTGAGTCATCATGGTCTGTGTCTGGATGTTTTCCGCGGTACTTAGGGTGCTGCCGGAAATATCATCAATTGCGCCGCTGACCGTTTCTGTAGAAGTACTTAATTCTTCTACCATATTCATGGCATTTCTTGTACCCTTTCGTACATCGTGGGCAATATGTAAAATTTCGTCTACCATTTTCTGCTGTTCTTCCTGTTTTTCTGTCAGGCTAAGCAGGGTATGCTGATTGAAGCGTTTACCTACAAAGGTTGTATAGAAAGCAACAAATAAAATAAAGCTTATAATCAGGGTGGAAAAAATCTGATTGATAGTTTCTTCTTTTGTAAACTGGTTTGCAATTACACACTGATAAAATGTAGCAATAATATTTGCACCGATAAGACTTCCACTGCTGATAACTGCAAACTTTACATCATAAAAAAGTACACAGCCAACAAAAGGAATCATGGTAGCTACACGCATATAATCACTGGTAAAGGTTGCACCAAGAACAAGCGTCATGGTTAAAGCTCCTGCAAGGACTACATAGCGGATTGCTGTACCATAAGGATTCTTCTGATAACAGATAATGATACCAATAAGAAAAGCAATCATAAGACCAACTGTAAAGATTGTGTAAGTTGCTGAACGAATACCATTTAAATGGAATGTAATCACAATGATAGCTAAAATGGCATAAAAAATCATAGAGCCGATTTCTGCAAAGTGATTCACCTTTTTTACCTGTTCTGCTTTGTCAGAATAAAGATACTTTTTTTCATTCATAAACATTACCTTCCCCGTTTTTCTTTTATTATACAATGTTCGTAAGGATACGACAATAGAAATAGAAAAAAAAGACGATTGGATAGTCTAATTAGAAAATCAATCGTCTTCTTTATCATTTAAAAGAGTATGCACAGTTTTAATAAGGTCAATATACGTATCTTTTTTCTTATCAGGACAGGACGAATAGGCTTCAATCAGGATAAAAGGTAGAGATTCTCTCTTTCCATCACCTTTTAAAAGATAATCTAGGCTGACACGGAAATAGTCAGATAAAAATAGTAACTTTTCTATGGAAAGACCGGTGATTCCACGCTCTATTTCACTGTAGTGTTTTACAGAAATGTCAAGGATTTCAGCCATGTTTTCCTGGGTTAACTTGGACTGCTGACGGCAGGTGCGAATGCGTTTTCCCATTTCCGGTTTATAATCGTTGATGATGTAATCATAAATATTCATAATGGCCTCCTTGCATAATCTAAGTTTCATTATAGCTTACCCCCTAATGAGAAAAATAACCTTGTGAGTATACAGTAACTAAACATAAAAGGTGTTGCAAAGAGGAATATGTAAGGTTATAATTTGGGCATAAATATTATATATATGGCGAGGAAGATAAAAATGCAGGGGTTTGCAGAATTTTTGGGTAGCTGCCTGAAAGAACATAAGCTGACATATAAAAAAGCAGCAGCCATGAGTGGTGTAGATAGGACAATGATTAGCAGATATGCAAGAGGAGAGCGGAAACCGCAGAGTAAGAAAGTTCTATTAAAGCTTGCAAGAGGAATATGTACGACAGAGGAAGAGTTACAGGAAATGGTGCGGGCATATGAACGAACCAAATACAGTGAAGATTATCATGTTGGTTTAGATACAGTTAAAGAAATACTGAATTTTGAAATTACGCCCATAAAGTGTGAGGATACGAAGGTAATATGTCAAAATCCATATTCAAAGGAAATGTCTGTGCTACTTGATTCGAAGGAGGAGATTTTAGAGGCACTTTGGCATATGGGAAAAGATGCGGATTTTTTGAAGGTAAGGTGTGAAGTGGAATCTATCAATTATGATGAAGCGTTAAAAAATTTTTTCCTGAATAATAGGAAGAAGTGCAGAGTAGAACATATTATTGAGCTTGAGAATGCAGAGTGGCAGTTTAGAGAAAACAAAATGCTTTGTTTGTCGTCTTTGTTACCTATTTTGTTTGAAAATGGAGAGTATAAGGTGTTTTATTATTACCGTGATGTTGGTAAGGAAGGGGATACTGCAGAAAGAATGAATTGCGTAATATCGGATAAAGGATTAGTCTTCTTTGATACATTATTGACATATGGTCTTTTTTCAAATCAAAATGAAACCTGCGCATTTTATAATAAGTACTTTTGTGTATTAAAAGAGAAATGTAGAAATTTTGCAGAAAGTGTTGCTTGTTTTCAGGGGTTAACTCAGAACAGAAATTGTTTGTTTGAAAATAAGAAAACGGGAATATCTTTTTGGACAGGATCTTTAAGTGAAGATGTTTGTATATTGGATATAGAACGCAAAAAAGCAGTATGTGTAAAGGAAATAGGGATTGTCCAACTGTTACATAGAATATTACATGTAGAAAATGGAGAATAGGTATAGAAGATGTAGGCTTTTTCAGAAAGTTTTGCAGCAATAAAATATAGGAGAAAATTTACCTGTGCGCAAATAGCACAGCTTTGCAATGTGGAAACAAAAGAAGTGTATGGCTGGATAAATGGAAGGGCAATACCATTTAGTTGGGAGAGGCTACAGGTTGTTGTGAATAATCTGCAATTGTCTAAGGAAGAAGAAACAGAATTAAAAAATGGCTTTGAGAGAACCAGACTTGGAGAAGAAGGGTATGCGATTTGGCAAAAGATGGTGGAATGTTTTCAGATACAACTGCAAAAGGACGAAAAAGTCATACATTCAGAAGAGAAATGCTGTTTTGCAGTTAAAAAAGTAGAATTGCCGGAAATTGTATTTTTTAAAAATAAAATGGATATTTTTCGAGGAATACAGACTGTATTGGATTATATGCGTGTACAAATGGAGCAACGACTTTATCTAAAAATGCATTCCATGCATACTGAAATTATGTTGTTTCTAAAAATGTTTTGCTATTCGGCGAAGGAGTGTGAAATAGAAGAAATTGTGTTTTTGACGAGAGAAAAGGAGCGTATAAATGTACATAATTTAGAAGTGCTGAAGAATATAGCTGAATTAATGGCACAAAAGAGAGAAATAGACGTGTATTGCAGTGAGGAAGTGTACTGCGAGAAAGATTTTTCTGATAATTGGATGATTTCAAATGCATTTGTTCTGTGGTATGATGAAGCACTTTCTAGCGGAATGCTGACTACGAATCCGGTGTGGATACAATTCTTTCGTAAACGATTTGAGAAAATAAAAGAAAGTTGCTATGAGATGGGAGAGTTTGTGAAATGAAACCGTACTAAATATCCGGCATCAAAAGGGGTGAAAAGGAGGGAGGAGTTAGAAAATAATTCAGATGTTGGATGTTAAAAATAAAAGAACAGGAGAGAAAAGAATGAGGAATGTAAAAAAACGTATAGCAGTGTTTCTTTCAATTATGTTGATTTTTCCTGCTATAATGAATATTTTGCCTGTTGCAACAACAGAAGTATCTGCAGCAAGTAATGTATGGATGTATTGGAAATGTGCGTATGGTTATAAAACCATAGAGGTGGAACAAGGAGAAAAATTCTACATAGGTGATTATGTAAATGTAAGCACACCAAAAATATATACGGTAGCATCGTTAGTAAACGCATCTTATTCATCAAGTAAGAAGTCCGTAGCAACAGTTGATAAAAATGGTCTTCTTGAAGCTGTAAGTACTGGTACAACGAAAATTACAGTTAAATATAAGGGGAAGAAACTTACAACTAAGTTAAAGGTTGTTAAGGACGGTAAATTCGGAAATGAAGAGATGATTGCGGATGTAAAAGGGCAGTTAGCATTACTCGAGCAAGCTATACCGAAGAAGGTTACACTTGAAAATGGATTTGAGTGTTTACAGATGATTGAAGGTTACAAGAAATATATTGATGAGAAAGAATATTATCTAGAGTATAACGGAATTCTGGAAGAACGAGAGAAAATTTCTGGAAGTAATTGGTATACCTACAAGGCAAAGAATAAATTAGCTGTTCCACAAGCGGGAAGATATTATTATCTGGAAGCATTGTTGGGAAAATATTCAGGGAAAAACAGTCCGGTAGCAACCAGATCATCTAAGGTATTAAAAGTAAAGTCTGTCTCTGCTAAACCAAGTATGGTAACTATAAAGTTAAAAAAGAAAGTAGACGCGTCTCAAATTCTGGCAGCACGAATTATATATGATAATGATTGGTTGAAAATGTATAATAATATGCCAGAGTTGACAGGAGATACAAAGGCATATATCAGTGTCGGTCTCTATAGTACGAATGGTGGAGCAAGTTATTTTGGTATAGCAGAGCTGACAAAAGGAAGTAAAGTTGCAAAATTATACCCAATGAAATATTCTTCGAAGAAGTATAAGTACGTAAAAGCGAAACTGAAAAAAGGTGCAACCTATAATGTAGGTGGCGATTATTCTTGGACAAAAGGGAAAAAGGTGAAAGTAAAGTAAACATGTATACCATTGCATTGTGTTAACAATGCAGTGGTATTTTTTGATATCTCAACAAATAACTTAACATATAACAGGCATGCTGAATGCATAACTTGACATACAACTCGATATTATATTAAAATATTGACATGATAGATGTTAAACGGAGGTATTCGCATGAAATATATGGATGTAAGGTCTGCAGCCAGAAACTGGAATCTGACGGAACGAAGAGTCACATCTCTTTGCAGAAGTGGACGCATTGATGGTGCATTTAAACAAGGTGGAATGTGGTATATTCCAGCAGAAACTTCGAAACCGGAAGATGGGCGTAGTAGTAAAGGGATAACAGCAATTATGAAAACTCCGGGATTACCATTACCGATTGGAATATCTAATTATGTGGAATTGATAAAAAACTATTATTATGTTGATAAAACATTACTGATAAAAGATTTTTTAGATGCTCGACCCAAAGTGTCTCTTTTTACGCGTCCCAGACGATTTGGAAAGACACTAGCAATGGATATGTTAAAAACATTTTTTGAGATATCAGAAGAGGATACTTCCGAGTATTTTAGGGATAAGAAAATCTGGGCATGTGGAGAAAGATATCAAAAAGAACTTGGAAAATATCCGGTGATTTCCGTTACTTTAAAGGATGTTAAGTATTCCACATGGGGAGATGCTTTTGAGGCAATTCGAGATGCTGTTGCGAATGAATATCGCAGACATATGTATTTGTTGGAAAGTGACAAGTGTAGTGAATATGACAAAAAGTATTTTCGGAGTGTTATGGAAGGGGAGATGGCGGCAGTAGGTTTGTCGGTGGCATTTAGAAATCTTTCTTATATGTTAAAAATGCATCATGGGAAAGAGGTTGTTGTTATTATTGACGAATATGATACCCCGATTCAGAAAGGTTTTGCAGAAGGTTATTATGAAGAGATTGTTGATTTTATGCGAAATCTTCTTTCAGGGGTATTAAAGGATAATCCTAATCTGGCATTTGGGTTTATGACAGGTATTTTGCGAGTTGCAAAAGAAAGCATTTTTAGTGGATTAAATAATCTTACAATTCATTCCGTTTTAGATAGTAAATATAGTGAATATTTTGGGTTTACAGCAGATGAAGTAAAAGAATTGTGTGCATATTATGGTATGCAAGAAAAATATAATGAGATTTGCGAGTGGTATGACGGGTATTGTTTTGGGAACAAAGAAATTTTTAATCCGTGGTCTGTGATAAATTATTTTTATGAGGACTGTTTGGCAAAAGCATATTGGCAGTCTACAGGTGATAATAGTATTATTCGTCAGATTGTGTCTGAAGCGGATGAGGAAACAACAGAAAATCTGCGAAAATTATTACAAGGAGAAGAGATATCTACGTATATAGATACATCTGTTATATATCCGGAAATCAGAAATAATCCTACAACCGTATATAGCTTTCTGCTTTCGGCAGGATACTTAAAAACAATGAAAAAGGATTTTTTGCCGGATGGAAATTCGATTTGTGATATGGCGATACCGAATAAAGAGATTTTCTATGTTTATGAAAAAGAAATTCTTTCTGCACTTTCCGATGTGATTTCACAGCCAACAGCCATAGCCATTCAGCAGGCGATTATAAAAGGTAATGCACAAAAAATGCAGGAACATTTACAAAAATTACTGCTTAACACGATTAGTACCTTTGATTATGCCCATGAAAATTTCTATCAGGGATTGATGTTGGGTATATGTGCTGTTATGAATAATTTGTATCATGTGGATTCGAATAGAGAATCCGGAACGGGTCGTTATGATATTCGGATGCGGCCATTTGATAAAAATATGCCGGGAATTCTCATTGAATTAAAAGTATTAAGGGAAAATGTTAATGAGAAAAATCTGGATGTGGAATTAGAAAACTCTGCCAATATGGCACTAGAGCAGATTGAGGAGAAACAGTATGACACAGTAATGAAGGCAGACGGTATTGTCAGATTTTTAAAAATCGGAATATCTTTTTATAAGAAATGTGTCAGATTAAAAAGTTTAATGGAATAATGGACGAATGAGAATACCATTGCATTGTGGCGACAGTGCAGTGGTATTTTTTTTGACTAAATGTAATGAAAAATGTAGAAAAAATAGAAAATGGAAATGGATAAAAACAATAATGGTGTTTCAGCTTGTAATGGCTATTGTATTAACATCATTACCAACTAGCTTTTTGGCGTAAAATGTAACGGAGCATAGTAATGTTGTTGCAAATACGTTAAATGGTGGTTTGCTTGCGAAGTTTACTCTTTATGAGAAATATCTTGGGGTTCGTGATTTAACAAGAGGACTTTCTTTGGGTGAAGATGGAATTGTTCAGATTGGTAAAGCAAATTGGGAAACTATAGGAGCGGGAGAGCTTTACACGGGATATTTGGATGAATATGCCATTCGGATTCCAAAGAAGAGATTGTAACGGTTGCCTTGGCAAAAATGGAAGTTTCAAAAACATCTGTACCTTATACTGGGAAAACTCAGACTCCAGTGGTTACTGTTAAAGACAACAATGAAAATGTAGTAGATGCAGATAATTACACAGTAAGCTATGCCAATAACACCAATGTAGGACAGGCAACAGTAACCGTAACCGGAAAAGGTACTTACACTGGAATGCTTACGGCAACCTTTGATATCGTACCAAAGGGTACAAAGATTTCTAAACTGACAGGAAAAAAGAAAAGCTTTGCAATAAAGTGGAAAAAGCAGGCAAAGCAGACCACAGGATATGAAATCCAGTATTCTACCCATAAGAAATTCAAAGGTGCAAAAACGGTTACTATTAAGAAGAATAAGACAACATCTACAAATGTAAAAAAGCTAAAAACAAAGAAGAAATACTTTGTGAGAGTTCGCACTTATAAGACAGTGAATGGACAGAAGTTCTATTCTGAATGGACAAAAGCGAAGTCAGTAAAGACTAAGAAATAATCGAAATATATTAAAATAATATAAAATTTTAGCAGACGAATTGCATACCCCGATAAAGTGTGCTAGTGTAAAAGCATACTTTATTAGGGTATGTTTTTATGCATTGAGGAGTCAATTATCTTTTTATCTTTTATCTAATCGAATGGAAGGTTTTCACCATATATCCCTGAAAAACAGAAGAATTGTAAAAACATAGGAGGATGAATGAACGATAACAAAAAGATAAAAAATATGATACCCTTTGCAACATTAGAGGAAGCGACAGGGATGGTTCCTTATAATATGCTCAATGACTATATGTTTCGGGCAGTATTACAGGCAAACAATAAAGTTTTATGTGGGTTAATAAGGTCATTATTGCACCTGCCAGAAGAATATACTCTAAAGGCAGAAATAACAAATCCGATTTTGCTGGGAGAAGCTATAGAAAATAAAGAGTTTCGGTTAGATATATATGTGAATATCAATGACGAAAAGATATTGAATCTAGAAATGCAGGTCGCAAATCAGTTGAATTGGAATAATCGTTCACTGGCGTACCTGTGTCGCTCTTATGACCAGCTTAACAAGGGAGAAAACTACGACACCATAAAACCAGTGATACATATTGGATTTTTAAATTTTACTTTGTTTGAGGATGAGCCGCAGTTTTTTGCAAAGTATAAGTTTATGAATACAGAAAATCATCGGATTTATAGTGACAATCTGGAGCTTTGTGTGTTAGACTTAACTCAAATAGAACTTGCAACAAAAGAAGATAAATTATATCAAATTGATTATTGGGCAGCACTATTTAAGGCAAAAACATGGGAGGAAATGAAGATGTTAGCAAAACAAAGTGAATATTTAGAAGAAGCTACCAAGACCGTTTTTCGCATGAGTGCTGAAGACTTGGTAATAAAGCGTTGTCGTGACAGAGAAGATTATTATGCAGATATACGGTCATACCAGAAAGCAGTTGCAAAAAGAGATGCATTAATTGAAGAAAAGGATGCAACGATAGCGGAATTAAGAGCCGAAAGAGAAGAAATGTTAGAAGAAATTGAGCGTTTACGAAAGTTGGAACAAGAGAATAAGTAAGATAAAATACCATTGCATTGCTAAGTCGGTACAGTAGTATTTTTTTGACTAAATGTAATGAAAAATGTAGAAAAAATAGAAAATGGATTCGCACATCTGGGAGAGGTGGAGTTGGAGTTGGTAGAATATTACTATATTTTGATTCGAAGGAGGATATTGCGATGAAGTCAGGAAGAAAAGGAGATCACATGATGAAGAAAACTAATTTTCTACAGAAATTTTTAACAGTAACACTTTCTATTGTAACAATTACTACATCTATTTTGGGCAATTGCAACTTAACTGCTGTTGCAGCAGAGACTACAGATGAGGCTGTGCCTTTAACAGTTGCCGCTTCTGATGATGTTTCTACTACAGATGCTGAGGTTGAGAAGGAGCTTGTTCAGTATGCGGATAATTGGTGTATTTTTCATTATTTGGATCCTGAGACTGATCGTCCTATGTTTGATATTGAGTATCAGGGAAAGTCTATTGAGGAACTTGAATCTGAGGGATTGTATTTGCAGTATAGGATTTACTATAAAGATGAAGAATTTTCTTGTTATACAACTTATGATTGGTATAACAGTACTGATAAAATACCTAAATCTCAAATAGAAGATATCGAATATGAAAAAGATAAATACTATATTCAATTTCAGATTGTAGATTATTCTGGTACAAGTATATCAAAATCTTATACGCCTCTTATTTGGCCACAGGAAGAACCATTCCCATATATACTATCTTCAAACATTGATTATTGTGAAACTTATGATTTAAATACAAACTCTAATATATTAATTGTAAATCTCACATATAGCGAACACTTATTAGAAACAGATACTATCAGTTTTAACATAAGTACTGATATTAATCAAAATCATTTAGAAGATTCCTATTCAGTAAATAATTTAACCTTCGATAACATCACAAATAATATTAAATTTGGAGAAAAAACATATACTTTACAAAATTGTATACTATCTTTTAGTTTAGAACTTTCTAAATCACATAATTCATCACTATTAGGTAATTTATATGTTAATTATATGGTTGAAATTTTAGGTTTAACTGGAACACTTTCAAACAGAGAAAGTTCAAACTTTATTATATGTGCTTACACCCCACGATCTCATTCCAATGAATATGATGATGAAACAATTTATCCTGATAGCATTACTATAACATCACCAACAAATACAGTAGAATCAGGTATTAAAATCCCATTAGCAGTAACTGTATCACCAGATAATACAACTGATAAAACAGTTACATGGATTAGCAGTAACGAAGATTTAGCAATTGTTGATGAAAATGGTATTGTTACAGCAAAATCTCCGGGAGTTGTTACAATCACAGCTATTTCTAATAGTGATGATTTTATAAAAAGAAACTATACTATAACAATCGTAGAACCATTATCTAAAACAGTGCCTGTCACAGAGGTAAAAATTTCTTCTTCAAGTAATAGTATAAATGCTGGTGAAAAGGTAACATTAACAGCAGATATTTCACCTCAAAATGCAACAAACAAAACTGTCACATGGTCTAGTAGCAATGAAAAATATGCAACCGTAGATGCAAATGGAGTTGTAACCACTAAAGTAGCAGGAGCTGGTAAAACAGTTACAATCACAGCTACAGCAGCTGATGGAAGTAATAAAAAGGCTACTTTTACTTTAAAAATCAAAAAAGTTTCCGTAAAAAAGGTAAAACTTTCTGGTAAGAAAACTGTTAAAGCAGGCAAGAAAATCACTTTAAAAGCAACAGTAACGCCTTCTAACGCTACCAACAAATCTATTAAATGGTCTAGCAGTAATAAAAAATACGCAACTGTTAATCAAAAAGGTGTTGTTAAATCAAAAAAAGCTGGAAAAGGAAAAACAGTAAAAATAACAGCTACTACAAAAGATGGAAGCAAGAAGAAAGCTACCTTTAAAATTAAAATTAAATGAGAATTTTTCTGAATAAGATTGAAACTAAAGTTAAACCATGCCAAAATATAGTAGTAAAGGGGGAGTGCAAATGAAAAGAAATTATGCAAAAAGAATCGTAACATTTTTACTGGCAGTGTTTATGGTATTTACAAGCATACCATGCGAAAACCTAAAGGTATTCGCAGCACAGACGGAGAAGAAACTTGTTCAGAGCGCAGAGAATTGGCAGATATTCCAGTATCTGGATGCAAAGGGAAAGCCGGCATTTGATGTTAAATACAAGGATAAAGCCAGTAAAGAACTAGAGAAAGATAACTTGACATTAAGGTATCGTTTTTATTACTTAGAAACAGATGGATCTGCATATTTTATAACAAAATGGTATACCGAAGAAGAGCATGTATCCAAATCATTGAGGGAAGATTTTAAAGAATATAAGGATAATTATTATATCCAATTTCAGGTGGTAGACAGTTCAGATAAAAATATTTCCACATCTTACACGATATTACTTTGGCCGCAAGAACAGACATTTCCTTATGTTTTGCAGTCAAATATAGATTATTGTATGGATTATGACTTAACCAAGGGTTCTAAAAATTCATTTAAGGTAAAGCTTTTATATAGTGAAAATTTGACAGAAACAGATGTTGCAGAATTAACGACGAATCATTGGGTTATAACTGAGGAAATATCTACACCGGTTGTAGCAAAAAATTTAACCTTTACGAATTCTACAAAAAATGTAGAGATAGATAATTCTGTTTATTCCGTAAATACTTGTTCCGTATCATTTGATTTAGAACTTCCAAAAACATGTTATGGATATAATGTTGATGTGGGAGATACATATGTAACATATGCTGTTGGCGTCAAGGGGGTAAAAGGTGGAACTTCGGATAGGGAGCCAATACCGTTTTCATTAACAGTATGTACACCGATTGTTCCTTCTGATAATAAATTTGTTAAAGTAAAAAAAGTTTCTATAAATTCATCGACGGATATTTTGGAAGTAGGGGATACACTTCAATTAAAAGCATCTTTTACTCCGAAAAATGCAACCAACAAGAAAGTGATGATGTGGCACAGTTCTAATATGGAATGTGCTACGATAAGCGATAATGGATTGGTAACGGCAAAAGCTCCAGGAACAACTACAATAACAGTTATTTCAGAAAGTAATACTTCTAAAAGAGGCGTATTTGATATAACTATAGTAGATTCATTGGTTTCAGTTGAAAACATAAGTATTCAATCACCTGCTAAAACTGTAGCTCTAGGAAAGAAATTAAAATTAACAACCAATATTCGTCCTGTTAATGCAACCAGTAAAACACTGCTTTGGTCTATCAGTAATAAGAATTGGGCAACTGTTGATAAAAATGGTGTTGTAACTGCGAAAAAGGCCGGTATTGGAAAAACAGTAACTATAACAGCAAAAACTTATGATGGTAGTAACAAAAAAGCAAAAATTAAGTTAAAAATTACAAATAACATTGCAGTTAAAAAAATAAGAATATCCGGTAAAAAGAATGCTACAGTTGGTAAAAAATTAACATTGGTTGCAACTATTACCCCTTCTAATGCATCAAATAAAGCCCTTAAGTGGACAAGTAGCAATAAAAACTGGGCAACTGTCAACCAAAAGGGTGTTGTTACCCCTAAAAAGTCCGGTCGAGGAAAAACTGTTACCATTACAGCCACTGCAAAAGATGACAGCAAGAAAAAAGCAACCTTCAAAATAAAACTAAAGTAGACTTTTTTAAGCAGAAAAAATACCATTGCGTTAGAAAAAGATGCAATGGTATTTTTTCGTAAAGTATGCTAAAGTAACATCTAGAAAAACAAAGGAGATTACCAATGAGTATATTAAATGTAGAGCATTTAACCCATGGATTTGGCGACCGTGCCATTTTTGAAGATGTATCTTTCCGTTTATTAAAAGGAGAGCATATTGGATTAATTGGAGCAAATGGTGAAGGAAAATCCACATTTATGAATATTATTACGGGCAAATTACAGCCGGATGAAGGTAAGATTGAGTGGGCTAAAAATGTCCGTATCGGCTATTTGGATCAGCACACAGCCTTAGAAAAAGGCATGACCATTGGCAGCGTGTTAAAGTCTGCTTTTGACTTTTTATTTGAGATGGAAGCTACCATGAATGAAATCTGTGACAAATTAGGGGAAGCAGATGAAAAAGAAATGGAAGCCTATATGGAGGAGTTAGGAACTATTCAGGATCTTTTGACGATGCATGATTTTTATATGATTGATGCAAAGGTAGAAGAAGTGGCAAGGGCCTTAGGGCTTTTAGATATTGGTTTAGATAAAGATGTAACGGATTTGAGCGGTGGACAAAGAACGAAGGTTTTACTTGGAAAGCTTTTGTTGGAGAAGCCGGACATTCTGCTTTTAGACGAGCCTACCAACTATTTAGATGTGGAGCATATCGAATGGTTAAAAAGATATCTGAATGACTATGAAAATGCCTTTATTTTGATTTCTCATGATATACCATTTTTGAATAGCGTCATTAACCTGATTTATCATATGGATAATCGGGAATTAAACCGGTATGTGGGGGATTATGATAAATTCATGGAAGTCTATGAAATGAAAAAATCTCAGCTAGAAGCTGCTTATAATAAACAGCAGAAGGAGATTGCAGACTTAAAGGATTTTGTAGCAAGAAATAAGGCAAGAATTGCTACAAGAAATATGGCAATGTCCAGACAGAAAAAATTAGACAAAATGGATATTATTGAGCTTGCAGCAGAAAGACCGAAGCCGGAATTTAATTTTAAAGAAGCAAGAACACCTGGAAGATATATCTTCCAGACAAAGGATTTGGTAATTGGTTATGACGAACCATTATCCTCGCCATTGACCTTAGAAATGGAAAGAGGACAAAAAATCGTATTAACCGGTGCGAACGGAATTGGTAAAACGACATTGTTAAAGAGTATTTTAGGATTGATTAAGCCATTAGAAGGAAGTGTAGAACTTGGAGATTATTTGAGTATTGGCTATTTTGAACAGGAAATGGATCAGAGTGTACAGACAACCTGTATCGAAGAAATCTGGCAGGAGTTTCCATCCTATTCGCAGTATGAGGTGCGAAGTGCACTGGCAAAATGCGGACTGACCACCAAGCATATCGAGAGCTTAGTGCGTGTATTAAGCGGTGGCGAACAGGCAAAAGTGCGTTTGTGTAAGCTTTTAAATCGGGAAACAAATATCTTGCTTTTAGACGAGCCTACTAACCATTTGGATGTAGATGCCAAAGAAGAATTGAAACGGGCATTAAAGGCTTATAAGGGAAGTATTTTGATGGTTTGTCATGAGCCGGAGTTTTATGATGGACTGGCTACAGATGTATGGGATTGTACGAAGTGGACGACTAGATTGTGGTAAATTTGCAGCGAGGATGAAATTGTTTTGAGTAATATGGGGAATGATGCAGCTTATCAGCTTGCAGAAAGAATAATAGAGTATAATTATAAAAAAAGACAGCAGGAGTATTTGCGGCAGTATCAATATCTTCAAAATAAAAAGGAAATTCGCAAGCGCAGAAAGAATGCATGGATGATGTTTTTGCTTGTGTTTATTATGATGATATTGTGTGGTACGATGGTTACTATGGAAATACAGGTAAGAGAAAGTGAAGAAAGGATAGTATCTTTACAGACAGAGCTTTCTGAGTTAAAAAAGCAAAATAAAGAAGCACAGAAACGCTTATTCGGACGGGAAGATTATGACTGGATTATGCAGGAGGCCATTAAGTTAGGAATGTCACAGGCAACCGCAGACCGGGTCGTATATTATTCTATAGAAGAGAATGACTATATGGAGCAATACCAGAGTATTCCAATAAGTTAAGAAAGACAGAAGTAACAGGAGGAGTAAATGTTACCACAGGAATTTGAAAAACGCATGCAGGATATGTTAGGTACAGAATATGGAGAGTTTTTAGCGAGCTATGACAGGGAGAGATATCAGGCACTTCGGATAAATCCGTTGAAAGTAGATAGAGATAGATTTTTAAAGCAGGTTCCATTCTCTTTACGACAGATTCCCTGGTCAGAATATGGCTATTATTACGAGAAGGATGATCAGCCGGGAAAACATCCCTATCATGAAGCCGGAGTATATTATATTCAAGAGCCAAGTGCCATGGCACCGGCAGAATATATAGAGGCTGTGCCTGGAGAAAAGATTTTAGATCTTTGTGCTGCGCCTGGAGGAAAGAGTACACAGATTGCAGCAAAAATGCAGGGACAGGGTATATTTGTATGCAATGAAATTCATCCTGCAAGAGCAAAGATTTTATCGGAAAATATTGAACGAATGGGAATAATAAATGCAATTGTAACCAACGAAACACCACAGAGGTTAGCAGAGCATTTTGTAGAATATTTTGATAAAATTTTAGTGGATGCGCCATGCTCCGGGGAAGGAATGTTTCGAAAAAATGAGAATGCCAGCGAGGAGTGGAGCTTGGAAAATGTAAGGATTTGTGCCAACAGACAGGATGAAATCTTAGATTGTGCCGCCAGTATGCTGCATTCCGGTGGAAAACTGGTATATTCGACCTGTACCTTTGCACCGGAAGAGAATGAAGGCAGTATCAGTCGCTTTTTAGAAAGACATCCAGAGTTTTTCATTCTAAAAGCTGAGAAAAAAACGGGAATGTCCTCCGGTAATCCTGCATGGACAATAAATGCAGCAGAAAATATAGAAGATACTATTCGGCTTTTTCCACATAAATTAGAAGGAGAAGGACATTATCTGGCGGTTTTGCAAAAAAGCGGTGAAGGAAGTGGAAGAGCCTATGCCAAAGGCGGCGAAGAAAAATCAGCAGATAAAGAATCCTATAAAGCATATTTGGAATTTGCCAAAGAGAATTTAAAGGAAGTTTTAGAAGGGATATATCTAACCTTCGGTGATCAGCTCTATCTTGCACCAAAGCAGACACCAAAGCTGAAAGGGTTAAAAGTACTTCGTCCGGGTTTGCATCTTGGTACAAACAAAAAAAATCGTTTTGAACCATCGCATGCATTGGCATTGGCATTAAATGCCGATAAGGTTTTGCATACATGGAATTTTAACAGCAAACCCGTTGAAGCAGGAAAAGAGATTCGTGCCTATTTGAATGGGCAGACCATATCAGCAGATGGAGAAAAAGGCTGGTATTTAATTACCATAGATGGTTATAGCATCGGTTGGGGAAAGCTTGCCGGTGGAATTATGAAAAATCATTATCCTAAGGGCTTGCGCAAGAATATATAACCGGTAATTGGTCGTTATAATAAATGTCGCTTGGCGACATCGATAAATTGCGCTAGATTTTTGGATATCCATTTATCTTGATGCATGAGTATCTGGGTATAGATGGGATAATCCATTTTGTAATTTATTTTTTCAAACATATGATAGATAAGCTCCTTTTTTATGGCAAACTCGGGCAGTAATCCTATTCCGATGCCAGAAAGGGAGCTTTCTTTTATAATAGAAGCAGAATCTGTTTCTAAAGCGATTTTGGGGCGAATACCTTCTGTGTGAAGCTTTTGTTCAAGTAATTGGCGATAAGGACAGTTTGAGGGCGGTAAAAGCATGGCGTGGGTTTTAAAATCCTCTGTGGTTACAGAATGTTTACCGGAAAGAGCATGGGTAGAAGCTGCAAAAAGTGCGATATTTTCTTTTCTTTTTTGGAGTACCTGAATATGTTTGTTTTTGACAGGGATATCTAATACAATAGCAAGGTCAATTTCACCATCCCTTAACATCTGACAGTAATCGAAATCCCCGATAATTTTCAAAAAAATCTCGGCATCCGGACAAAGGGCAGTATATTCCTTTAAAATATCACCAAAAAGATAAGTTGCAATGGAATCTGTTATGCCAATGGTCAGACGGCTGAAATTTTGATAGAGAGTATCAATTTCCGCTGATAAATTGAGCATTTTTATCGCATAGGGAACTAAGCGTTTACCTTCTGCGGTAAGGGTCACATTCTTTCCCATGCGCTCAAAAAGCTGTACACCAAGCTCCTCTTCTAAGGCTTTTATCTGGGCAGTTACACCGGATTGGGCACAATTTAATGTGGAAGCTGTTTTGGTAAAGCTTTTTTCTTCTGTTAGTGTTAAAAAAGTCTTTAAATGCTTTAAATTCATAAAAATCTCCCAAACTATCATAAAATTTGATTATAATTTAATAAACTATCATAAAAAATTATGGGTATTTTAGCATAGATGACAAAAAATCTCAAGTTTTTCAGGTTTTTTCGGGGTTTTTCTTTACAGGTTGGGAAAATTTTCGTATACTCAATCATGTTCACTGTTCGCGTGGGGCATACAAATATGTACCTCGTGCAGACAGATGGCAGGGCAGTAGGATAACAAACAATTTTCAGAAATCATGTAACAGCAAGCTATATGCAGGTGTAGAAGTACATGGTTAGGAATGAAATGTAAATCAATATAGAACGAGGAGAAATGATATGAACGGATTAACCGAAATCAGATGGCATGGTCGTGGCGGTCAGGGTGCTAAGACAGCAGCATTGCTTTTAGCAGATGTGGCATTTAGTATTGGCAAATATGTACAAGGATTTCCAGAATATGGTCCTGAACGAATGGGAGCGCCAATCACAGCCTATGACAGAATCAGTGATACAAAAATTCGAGTACATTCCAATATCTATGAGCCGGATTTTGTTGTGGTAGTAGACGATACCTTATTACATAGTGTAGATGTGACCAAGGGACTTAAAAAAGAAGGGGCAATTCTTATTAATACAGAAAAAGAAAAAGAAGAGCTGCTTCCTCTTTTGAAAGGCTATGAGGGTGGTGTATATACCATCAATGCAAGAGAAGTTTGTATGAAAACCTTAGGAAAATATTTCCCGAATACACCGATGTTAGCAGCAATTGTAAATATTTCTAAAGTGATGGAAAAAGAAGTATTCTTAAAAGAGATGGAAGAATCCTTAAAACACAAATTTGCTAAGAAACCGGAAGTGTTAGAAGGAAATATGAAAGCATTACAGTTAGCATTTGAGGAGGTGCGCTAATGGCATTGTCAGCAAAAGATATTAATGATAATACAAAATGGCAGGATTTGACAGAAGGCTTACAGATTTATGAACCTGCTACATCTAAAAATTTTATGACAGGAGAATGGAGAACAAATACTCCTGTAGTAGACTGGGATAATTGCAGACATTGTCTGCTCTGTGTACCTTATTGCCCGGACAGTTCTATTCCGGTAAAAGGTGGAAAACGATTAGAATTTGATTTAGATCACTGCAAAGGCTGTGGTATTTGTGTATCTGCCTGTCCTTTCGGTGCAATTACCATGAAGGAGGGCAAATAATATGGCAATCAAAGAAAGAATGTCCGGCAACGAAGCCGTAGCATATGCAATGAAACAGATTAATCCGGATGTTATGCCGGCATTTCCAATTACTCCTTCCACAGAGCTTCCGCAGTTCGTAGCATCTTATATTGCAAATGGAGAAATGGATACAGAATTTATTCCGGTAGAAAGTGAACATAGTGCCATGAGTGCTGCCATTGGAGCAGAAGCAGCAGGTGCTAGAACTATGACAGCTACATCTTCCGCAGGTATGGCTTTGATGTGGGAAATGCTTTATGTAGCAGCTTCTAACCGTCTGCCAATCGCTTTAGCGCTTGTAAATCGTGCATTGTCTGGTCCTTTAAATATCAACTGTGAGCATTCCGACAGTATGGGTGCAAGAGATGCAGGATGGATTCAGATTTATGCAGAAGATAATCAGGAAGCGTATGATAATTTCATACAGGCTTACCGTATCGCAGAGCACAAGGATGTTATGCTTCCAATCATGATTTGTCAGGATGGCTTTATCATCAGTCATGGTGTGGAAAATATAGAATTGTTAGAGGATGAAAAGGTAAAAGAGTTTGTTGGAGAATACAATCCGGCGCACTACTTATTAAATGAAAATGAGACTATGGCAGTTGGACCATATGCCGTAACCAGTTATGGTATGGAGTCTAAAAGAGCTCATGCACAGGCAATGATGAATGCAAAACAGGTTATTTTAGATGTTGCAGCAGAATATGAAAAAATTTCCGGCAGAAAATACGGATTTTTTGAGGAGTACTGCTTAGAAGATGCAGAATATGCTATTGTAGCCATCGGTTCCGCCTGTGGTACAGCAAAAGATGCTATTGATGCACTTCGTGCAAAGGGCATGAAAGTGGGCTTATTAAAAGTTCGTGTATTCCGTCCGTTCCCAGGCGCAGAAATGGCAGAAGCATTAAAGAATTGTAAAGCTATTGCTATTATGGACAGATGCGAAAGTTATAGTGCCAACGGAGGTCCATTGGCAGCAGAATTATCTGCAGCATTATTTAAGGCAAAAAGTCAGGCAGAAGTATTAAAGATTGTATACGGTTTAAATGGTAGAGATTTTACCGTAGCAGATGCTGCAAAATTATATGAGGATTTAGCAGATATTGCAGCAAATGGCAATCATGAGACAGAAGAATACCGTTATATCGGTTTAAGAGAATAGGAGGGGTCAGAACATGAGTCAGAAAGGTTTTAAAGCAATACAGGAAAGACCAGAGCGTCTGGCACCAGGACATAGAATGTGTGCCGGCTGCGGAGGAACTATCGCAGTAAGAAATGTATTAAAAGCATTACATCCGGGAGATAAAGCTGTTGTAGGCAATGCAACAGGCTGTTTAGAGGTATCTACTTTTACCTATCCATATACCGCATATGAAGATAGCTATATCCATAATGCATTTGAAAATGCAGGAGCAACTTTAGCAGGTGTCGAAACTGCTTATAACGCATTAAAGAAAAAAGGAAAAATCAAGGATAATTATAAATTCATCACCTTTGGTGGTGATGGCGGAACCTATGATATCGGATTTCAGTCCTTATCTGGTGCAATGGAACGAGGACATGACATGGTGTATGTCTGCTATGATAACGGTGCCTACATGAATACAGGTATTCAGCGTTCATCCGCAACACCGCAGTATGCAGATACTACCACAACACCAGTGGGCAAAAACTCCAATGGTAAGCCACAGAGCAGAAAAGACCTTGCAGCGATTATGGCTTCTCACAATATTCCTTATGTAGGGCAGACCACATTTATTGGAAATATGATGGATTTATATAATAAAGCAGAAAAAGCTATTTATACTCAGGGTCCTGCATTCTTAAATATTATGGCTCCATGTCCAAGAGGCTGGCGTTATGATGCACCGGAAATTGTAAATATCTGTAAAATGGCAGTGGAAACCTGCTATTGGCCGCTTTTTGAAGTAATCGAAGGCAAATGGCACTTATCCTATAAGCCAAAGAATAAATTACCATTAGAAGAGTTCTTGAAATTGCAGGGCAGATTCAAGCATCTTTTTAAACCGGAAAATGCAGATTTATTAGCAGCATTTCAGGCAGAAGTGGATAAGAGATGGGAAGAATTGCTTGAAAAGTGTGAATAAAATAGAGGATTTTATAAAGGTTCGCCGGAATCAGATGTGTTTGTCTGATTCTGGCGAATTGTATTTATAGTAATTTTCTTAAGAAATTTTTAATAATATTGCTACAGATTACCAAATATGCTATAGTGATTTTTACATCAACTTAGTAAAGGGGTAAAGCAAAAGGAGGAAAATTATGAATGATTTTTTACCCGTACCAAAAGCGGTACAAGAGGCAAAAGAAAGTCAGAAAGGATTACACTGGATATTAGAAATTCTGGTATTTGTATTAGTATTTTTTATCAGCACATTTGCAGAAGGAATCGTTCTTGTGCCAATACAGTTAATCACAATGTTTACAAACAAAGAATATTTAGCGGCTATTGTATCTAGAGATATGAGTCGTGCAATGCAACTGGGCATGGAGCTTAGTACAACGGATAATATGATGATTGCTACATTATTTTCAACCATTATGATGATCCTTGTAGTCATTTTATTCTGTAAACTGATTCAAAAGAGAAAGGCTTCATCCATTGGATTTGTAAAAAAAGGAGCAGGTATCGAATACATAAAAGGTATTGTGGCAGGTTTTGTACTTTTTTCTGTAGCAGTACTTATCTGTGTAATTACCGGTTCATTGGAATTTAATGGAGTATCAGATACCTTTGCATTGTCTGCATTTTTATTGTTTACAATAGGCTATATGTTTCAGGGTATGGCAGAAGAGGTGCTATGCAGAGGATATTTTATGGTATCCGTTGGTCGTCGCTATCCAATGCTTGCAGCAGTTATCTTAAACTCCGTTGCGTTTGCAGCACTTCATTTAGGTAATCCGGGAGTTTCTGTATTAGCGATTGTCAATCTGACACTTTTTGGTATTTTTGCCTCTGTATGCTTTATTAAAACAGAAAATATCTGGTTGGTAGGTGCAATTCACTCTGTTTGGAATCTTGTACAGGGAAATGTATATGGTATAAAGGTAAGCGGCATGGAAAGCTCTTGTACAATTTTGTCCTCAACCATGACAGAAGGAAAAGAACTTATCAATGGTGGAGCATTTGGGTTAGAAGGTGGTATTGCGGTTACGATTACATTAGTAGTCGCTACGGCATTACTTTGCCTGTATAAGAAAAAAGAAGCAGAATAATCTGGGAGGAAAAACAGAGCATGATACTTGAATTAAGAGATATACAAAAAAGCTTTGGTGAAAAAGAAGTATTAAAGGGAATTTCTTTTGCAGCAGAAAGTGGAAAGGCATTTGGGCTTTTAGGCAGAAATGGTGCGGGAAAGACGACCTCAATTCGTATTTTGATGGATGTATACGCTGCAAATAGCGGCGAGGTTTTCATTGATGGAAAACCAATAGATTATAATAAGATAAAAATTGGATATCTGCCGGAGGAAAGAGGGCTGTATCCAAAGAAAAAGATTATAGATCAGTTGGTATATTTTGCGGAATTAAACGGTATGAAGTACAAAGAAGCCGTAAAATCTATTGATTATTGGTTAGAACGATTGGGAATGATGGAACATCGCAATAAACGGTTAGATACGCTTTCTAAAGGAAATCAACAGAAAATTCAGTTAGTAACAGCACTTGCGCATAATCCGGATATTGTCATTTTAGATGAGCCATTTTCCGGTCTTGATCCGGTGAATGCCATGCTTTTAAAGGATGTAGTAAAAGAAGAAATTGCCAAAGGTAAAATTGTTCTTTTTTCCAGTCATCAGATGAATTATATTGAAGAATTCTGTAATCGAATTGCTATATTAAATGGCGGAAACATTGTCTTACAGGGAGATATTAGTGAAATTAAGAGAAATTATGTACGGGATAAGTTAATTGTTCGTTCTGAAAATGCCAAGGAAATCATGAAATATCTTGGTTCAAGCTGTTCTTTAAATGATGCCGGGGAATTGGTAGTTCAGTTAGCCGCAGCAGAAGAAAAACAGCAGGTCATGAAGGATTTGACAGAAAAATATGATATTGATGAAATAAAAGTATTTGAGCCGTCATTAAATGATATTTTTGTGGAATATGCCGGGGATCAGAATTAAGGAGATAAATGGTCATGAAACAGTTTGGAACAATATTAAAATTTGAACTAAAGAATTATTTTAAGAACAAGATATTTGTAGGTGTAACAATTGTATTGGTTGCTCTAATTGCCGTTGTAATGTTTTTCCCACGGATAATGACAGCTTTTGAAAGTGAGGAAAGTGAAGCAGAAGCAGTCGATGAAATTGTGGGTATGATGCTTCTGTCTACAGAAGGAGTAGAAAATCCAAAAGAGATACAGCAGGCTTTTGAAATGGCATTTTTAGAGTATGAAGTATGTATAGCGGACAAAGATATTAAAGCCATAGAAGAAAAAGTGATTTCTGGTGATGCGGAATGTGCATTTGTGATGAAGAGTCCTACATCCTATGAGTATTATGTGAATAATCTTTCTATGTATGATTACAATACAGAGGTTGCGGATGAAGTTTTACAAAATCTCTATCAGATGAATGCTATGTTAAACAGCGGTATGTCCGCAGAGGATGCACAGGATGTAATGAACATACAAATTGAACATGAAACAACCAGCTTAGGAAAAGATCAGGCACAGAATTTCTTTTATACCTATATCATGATTTTTGCATTGTATATGGTGATTTTACTTTATGGACAGATGGTTGCGACAAATGTGGCAACCGAGAAGAGTTCTAGAGCAATGGAGCTTTTAATTACCAGTGCAAAACCAAATAGTATGATGTTTGGAAAGGTAATTGCCTCCTGTCTGGCAGGATTGATTCAGTTAGTGGCAGTATTTGGAACAGCTATCTTATTCTATAATCTCAATAAAGACTATTGGGAAGGCAATATGCTGATTGCATCTGTATTTGATATGCCGTTGCATTTATTAGTGTATATGTTGATTTTCTTTGTATTGGGATTTTTTATCTATGCATTTATGTTTGGTGCAATAGGTTCATTGGCATCAAAAGTGGAGGATATCAATACTTCTTCCATGCCACTAACGCTTTTGTTTGTTGCCGGATTTATGGTAGTTATGTTTTCCATGACAGATGGAAATGTGGATAGTCTGCTGATGCGGATTTGCTCTTATGTTCCATTTACCTCTCCAATGGCAATGTTTACACGAATTGCCATGAGTACAGTGCCATTTTATGAGATTTTGATTTCTATTGTGGTGCTGATAGCATCGGTGATTGGTATTGGAGTATTTTCAGCGAAGATTTATCGTGTGGGTGTGCTGTTGTATGGTACGACACCGAAAATTGGGGCGGTGTTGAAGTCGATAAAAAAAGCGTAAATTCCGGTTTATGGGGATAAATGGTATTCCGATATTATTTTGAAAGACGGACGACATAACATTTTTTTTGTGTTGGCATATAGGGTAGGTATAGGTGTGTTCAGATTCCGTTGTACGGGTGTAAGATTTGCTAAATATTCTTATGATGGATGTTGGTAACGGACGCGTCGGCTCAAACCGCCCTCCATGGCGGTTTCGCCTAAAATTGCCATCCGTGGCAATTTTCCGCTGATACTCCCCAGAATATTAAGCAAATCTAACACCCTCCCAAAGTCATCTGCCCACACCTATACCTACCCTATATGCAATCT
>JAGALK010000075.1 GCA_017625255.1 Lachnospiraceae bacterium | reverse complement strand
GTTGTGGGTGTTATGTCTGGTTAAGCGAAATATGGAATAGCATTTATCAAACCTCCATGTGTAGGATGGCGCCAGAACTTTATCTGTATATATTTCTTATGTGAAAATGGATATCCATAGTGTGTTTATCCATTTTCACATAAGAAATATATGCTATAAAGTTTTGGCGTCATTTCACACATGGAGGTTTTGATTGAATGCATATTCCTAGAATACCTCTCTTTGTCAGACAGATGCCGTCTTACACATTGTAGTCCGGTTTCACAATGTAAATTTGTCAGAACGAGCAGGGGCTGTGGGTAGGCGGAATTGGTAGGAAAAGGAAGCTTTTCTTAGCATTTTCTGCAACACTCAACTATGCACCGACACGGATGTCGGTGCAAGCTGTCACCACGGCAGGGACGCCGTGTTGACAGCGGTAGTGTGCGTTACCATAACTGATATGAAAATGTTTAGAAACGCTCCTTTCCCGAACACTTCGCCTACCCACAGCCCCTGCTCGTTCTGACCGCACTATACAACTATCAAAAACCGGACGGAAACTTTACACAGAATACATCTGTCGTCCGTTTCACAACAACATTCCAGAATATCATTTAATCGTCGAACCGTAATTTTACAATCTAGTTTTCACAAAAATATCATAAATTGCTTCAATAGCTGTTTCAAAATCATTATTTGCAACACCAATAATAATATTCAACTCAGAAGACCCCTGATCAATCATTTTAACATTGACATTTGCATGGGCTAATGCAGAGAAGATTCTTCCTGCTGTACCTCTTGTAGAACGCATACCGCGACCCACAACTGCAATAAGTGCCAAATCAGCCTCTAAATCAATGGTATCCGGCTCAGCTAAACGGTGAATTGCAGATAATACCTGCTGTTCCTTGCCTTCAAATTCTTCCTGATGTACGAATACTGTCATGGTATCAATACCAGATGGTACATGCTCAAAGGAGATATCGTACTGTTCAAATGCCTGTAAAACTTTTCTGCCAAAGCCAACCTCGGAGTTCATCATGTCTTTATCAATATTTACCGCTACGAAGCCTTTTTTACCGGCAATACCTGTGATTGTATATTCCGGTTTATGGCAGGTACTTTCTACGATTAAGGTACCTTCATCCTCTGGTGCGTTGGTATTACGGATGTTGATTGGAATACCTGCTTTACGAACCGGGAATACTGCATCTTCATGTAATACGGATGCACCCATGTAGGAAAGCTCGCGAAGCTCACGGTAAGTAATTACTTTGATAACTTCCGGATTGTCAATAATTCTTGGATCAGCAACCATGAAACCGGACACATCTGTCCAATTTTCATAAATATCTGCACCTGCTGCTTTTGCAACGATAGAACCTGTTACATCTGATCCACCACGGGAAAAGGTTTTTACTACACCATTTGGATATGCACCGTAAAATCCGGGAATAACAGCTCTTTCACTCTTTTTTAAACGAGCAGATAAAACTTCATTTGTTTTTTCTGCATCAAATTCGCCATTGTCATTAAAGAAAATCACTTCTGCCGCATCGATAAAATCATAGCCTAAATAATTTGCCATGATAATACCATTTAAGTATTCTCCACGGGAAGCTGCATAGTCACTTCCGGCTTTCTTTTCAAAGTTTTCTGCAATTACTTTAAACTCTTCTTCTAAAGAAAGCTTCAAATTCAGACCATTGATGATGGAATCGTATCTTTCTTTGATTTTCTTTAATTTTAACTTGAAATCTTCGCCGGCTTCTGCTGTTGCATAACAGTCATAAAGCATATCTGTTACCTTTGTATCTTTAGAATTGCGCTTTCCCGGTGCACTTGGTACTACATATTTACGACTTTCGTCTGCACGGATGATATCTCCTACCTTTGCAAACTGTCCTGCGCTTGCTAATGAACTGCCACCGAATTTTACTATTTTAATCATTTTTTTACTCCTCAATTTCAATATTCTATTCATAGAACTGCTTTTCTTAGACAAATGCCACTTCCTGTCTGCTGTCTAATCCTGCTATTCTTTATCTGCTTAACAGATAGTCCACTAATGTGTGTCCTTCTGCGATATAGTTCTCTGTCTTTTCTGCTTCTGCTTCGTTGTATTTCCATGTCTGCTGCTGTTTTGCTGTACTGTCATATAAAAGATATGGCACACTGTCGCCTGTATGGGTACGGATACAGATTGGTGTCGGATGATCCGGTAAAATCACCATACGGAAATCTTCACCTGCTGCTTCTAAGCCTTCTACGATTGGACGAATAACTCTCTGGTCTAAATTTTCAATCGCCTGCACTTTTCTTTCTACGCTTCCCTGATGACCCATTTCATCCGGTGCTTCTACATGTACATATACAAAATCATAGCCATCTTTTGTCAAAATATCCACAGCCGCCTGTGCTTTTCCTTCATAATTAGTATGCAAACCGCCATTTGCGCCCTCTACGGTAATAACTTTCATAGAAGAACCTACCGCAATACCCTTTAATAAATCTACTGCTGAAATCATAGCTCCGCTTTTACCAGTTTTTTCTTCGAAAGAGGATAATGCCGGTCTTGTACCTGCACCCCAGAACCAACAGGAATTTGCAGGATTTAAGCCTTTTTTCTTGCGTTCGATATTGATTGGATGATTAACCAAAATGTCATAGCTTTTTTTCATCATTTCACGAAGGTCAGCATTTTCCGGTAATTTATCACCGATTTTCTGCTCAAGTATATCATGTGGCTGCACTAAATCTACCACCTCACCTTTATCCCAAATCAAAAGGTGACGATAACTTGTTCCTACATAAAACTTGTAAATATCTGTTTCTAATTCTTTACGGACTGCCTCTAAAAGTACAGCCGCATCTTCCGTAGAAATCTCACTTGAGCTATGGTCGATAATTGTACGCTCCTCGTATGTATCTTCATCCTCAGATAAAGTTACAATATTGCAGCGCAAAGCAATATCTGTATCGTTCATTGGTACACCAATACTCAGTGCCTCAAGCGGAGATCTTCCTGAATAATATTTTCTTGGGTTGTATCCTAAAACAGAAAGATTTGCGGTATCACTTCCCGGACTCATGCCATCCGGGACAGTATGTACCATACCGATTTCACTCTTTGATGCAAGCGCATCCATCATAGGTGTCTTAGCATATGCTAACGGTGTCTGATTATTCAACTCTGCGATTGGTCTGTCTGCCATTCCATCGCCTAATACTACAATATATTTCATGACTATTCCCTTTCCTTTTTATTCTATTTGCCTACACGAATAGCGGAAAGTACATTTCCTAATGCCTCAGATTTTGCTGCAAAGTCTGCTTCTGTCATTACACCGGTAACAAAACCAATTTCTCCTGCAACCTCTTCTACTTCTACATATTCTACACTGCCAAATACTTCTGCAATCTTTTCTTTGCTTTCAGAAGTACGAACAAAGAATGCATTTTCTGCTTTTTTATAATCTACTAAAGTTAATTTCTCTGCCTTCCATTCTACCTGTGTATTTTTGTTTGGCTCTAAATTTCTGGCAATATCCACGATATCTGCTGCTACTGCGGAAGCTGTTGGTAATTTTCCTGCGCCGCTGCCGTAGAACATTCCATCACCTAATACATTGCCATGTACAAATACTGCATTGAATACATCATTTACATTGTATAAAGGATGCTCCGGTGAAAGTAAAAATGGTGCTACCATAGCAGAATATCCGTCTGCTGCCTTTTTGCTAGATGCTAATAATTTAATTGCACGCCCCATTTTCTTTGCATATTTGATATCTGTTGCTGAAACCTTTGTGATTCCTTCTGTGTAAATGTCATTGAAATCTACCTGCTGACCACAAACTAAGGATGTTAAGATTGCAATTTTACGGCAGGCATCATGACCTTCGATATCTGCTGTAGGATCTTTTTCTGCATATCCTTTATCCTGTGCATCTTTTAAAACATCAGCAAATTCTGATCCTTCTTCACTCATTTTTGTCATCATGTAATTGGTTGTTCCATTTAAGATACCTGTAATTTCTTCAATTTCGTCCGCTGCCAAACAGGTATTTAAGGAACGAATAATCGGGATGCCACCGCCTACGCTGGCTTCAAAGAAGAAGTTGACATTTTTTTCTTTTGCAAGGGCAATTAATTCTGCCCCTTTATCTGCTACTAATGCTTTGTTGGAAGTTGTGACATGTTTACCAGCTTCTAACATAGCCTTTACAAATGTGTATGCCGGTTCTACCCCACCCATAGTCTCTACGACAATGCTTACTTCCGGATCATTTGCAATGATATTATAGTCATGTACGACTTTATCCTGAATAGGATCTCCCGGGAAATCTCTTAAATCTAAAACATATTTTACTTCGATTTCATTTCCGGCTCTTTTTGCGATGCTGTCGTGATTGATATTTAATACCTCTACTACACCGGAACCGATTGTTCCATATCCCATTACTGCTACTTTTATCATAATTTCCTCCATTCTATGCTTAACGCATACGCTAAAAAGTATTTTCTTTTTTACTCTCTGGCAAGTATTTTTAAATAATGAATTCCCGTCTGACTCTCGATTTCTTCTACCATTTGGGAAATGTCACCTGTTTCCGGCAAAACATCCACGCTTAAGGTTAAGGATGCTACTCCATTGACAGGAATACTCTGATGAATAGTCAGAATGTTTGCATGATAATCTGCTACATACTTTAAAACCGCGGATAAGAGCCCCGGCTCATCATCCATCTGAATAATCATGGTGATTGTCATTCCCTTGGCATTGTCATGAAACGGGAAAATATCATCTTTATATTTGTAAAAAGAACTGCGGCTGATGCCTACCACTTCGGTGGCTTCCTGAACACTTTCCGTTTTGCCTGAGTCTATAAGACGCTTTGCTTCTACCACCTTTAAGAGCACTTCAGGTACGGCTTTTTCTTTTAAGACATAGTATTTTGTTTTATCTGCCATATCATCGGATCTCTCCTCTCATGTGTTTGTCTCACAACTACATTTGTTCTCATGTGGAAGATAATAACACAATTCCAACAGAGTTGCAACTGCTTTTTTATCTGATTTTCACAAAGGAATTTTATGGTTTTTGGTGATTTTTTCCAATTGTATATTTTACATAAAAAGATTCTATTTGCGCATCCTATCGTAAACTTTTATTCGATAGTAATTTTCTTTTCAAAAAAATACAGCACTTCGGCTATTTTTGAAGTGCTGTATATATTATCATTTTATTTTTTGAAATACAAAAGAAAATTCCTGCTACGCTTCTCCCTTTTGCCTATAAATAAAAAATGTCCTAATAAAATAATTCCAAAAAAACACAATTCCTGTTGCAGCTATCTTTGCAAGCATCTTTTCTACATCCGTCTGATTTTTGAAAATAAAATTCATAGATATCCACATAATTCCTTCATTCATAAGAAGCCCGATAATTGAAGCTCCATAAATAGAAACCAACTCTTTTATTATATTTTGCTTCTTAACATCGCGAAAGGTAAACAAACGACCGGCTACCCAGTTTGCATAGGTAGAAAAAATAAAAGAAAGTGCAACTGCCGCATAGGTATTAAAACCCAAAATCAGATCAAAGCAAAAATAGCACACCCATTCTACTACGGTAGCGATTCCACCTACCAAAACATAACTTATAAAATGCATTATTTTATCCTTATTCATACTATCCTCTTCTCTATATGATAACTTTTAGAGCGCGCATGGCGCGCAAACCACAAAAAGCCCTCTGTATACAACCAGTGGGCTTTTTATTTACTTAAATTTATACAAAGAAAAATACTCATCCTCGATAATAGATGGCTCCTGTTCTACCAGAAGCTCTAATTCCTCATATTTCATATCTCCCGGAATCCGCATCCGATTCATTAAAAAGTATATCCCCTCTGTTGTTTTGAACTTCCGTATGATCCTATCTCTGATATCTTCATAGGCTTCACAGGTATCAAACCCTTTTTTACCCCAATCTACATAAGAAAAAAATGTATCTGTTGCCGGATCCCACAAACGAATACTTGCACAACACCCGGAAATTCCTGTTATATTAACACTGACATTTGAGACAATAACTGCATTCTTTGGCAAATTTTCTTCTACATATTCTGCAATTTCCTTTGCTCCGGAATAGCTTCTTCTGTAATCATCCACCATCCCCAAATAGGTCGTATAGAAAGAAATACAACCGACAATAACAAGTAAAGAAACCATATATCTTTGCATCCAAACAGCCATACCGTTTGTGTTATCGGATGCTCCGTTTAATTCCTTTTTTCTTTGTAAGCAAATCCAATATCCAAAAACTATTGTCAAAAATACCAGAATTGCCCGTTGCCGAATAGTTGCATAAATAAACGCCGCAATAAAAATCTGTGCGCCTATTCCGCCGGCAATTATCAATATTTCTCTCCAATAGCCTTTAAAAAAGCAAATGCCACAAAGCACAATTATCACAAATAAAAGATAAAATATACCTGTCGATATCTCCACGCCAGCTGCTAATTCAATAGAAAATTGCAGCTGTCTGAAAAACTCCTGTATACTTCCTTTGATATCAAAAAAAATCCTTCCAAAAATACCTTCTGCAGAAGTCCTTCCATTTCCCATAAGTTCTAAGATTACCAATATTAGTCCCAAGGGTATTTGTATACTATTCGCCCAGTATTTTACAGATTTCTTTTTTTCAAATAGTTCTTCCATATACATAAGCCAGAGCATAATAACAAGTCCCGCCATAACCACATGTGTCTGACTAAGCAAAAATATGAAAAAGCAATACCAAAATGGCTTCTTAAATCGATTCTCATAGCATGCAGCTATACAAAATACGATTAAAATTATCAGTGCATATACTCTTGCGATAACGGAATTGTAATACAGCATCACCGAGCTAAACAGGATAAGTGTTTTTAACCAATACTCAAATGGAGCCTTTTTTAATAAAATATAGGCTGCCGTCAGGATGATTCCCAAGGTAAGTACACTTAAAGCTTCTATTGGAAGCCCTATTTTTGCAAAGGGCAAAATTACCAGAAACCACAATGCCGGATGTCCCTCTATTTTCAACTGTGCAAAAATCTCTCTTACAGATAAATCCCGTACAAGACACCACGCCTGTACTTCATCCCGCCAATATTCATGATGCCAAACTGAAAATACAGTAACTGCTGCAAAAAAACAAAAAATCCCTGCTATAATCCAGTTTTTCTTTTCATTTACAAAGCTTTTATATTTTCGCTCTACAATAAACAAACTTAAAATCAGCGATAACACACCAAAAATTCCGATATATGCTAACTTCATTTCTAAATCCTTTTCTTGTTAAACCCGGTATACAGCTTTCTTATTCTGTATACCGGGTTTTTAGTCTTTTACTTTAATGTACTTATTTTACTTTCACAGATTTTGCATTTGACCAACCAGAATATAACTTCGTTGACTTACCATTAATCTTCACGGTTTTATATGTACGAATTCTTACATAATATTTTTTCTTTGCTTTTAACTTCTTAATGGTAGTTGAAGTTGTCTTTGCTTTCTTTATATTTGCTGTTTTCGCACCTTTAAACTTTTTGCTTGTGGAATACTGAATTTCATAGCCTGTGGTCTGCTTTGTCTGTTTTTTCCATTTTACCGCAACAGCTTTTTTCTTTGCGGTTACTTTGGAAAGATTTGTACCTTTTGGCAAAATATTAAAGGTTGCTTTCATTGTACCTGTGTAATTATTCTTTCCGGTTACGCTTACAGTTGCCTGTCCTACATTTTTATTGTTGGAATACACTACTATGTAGTTAGCAGCATCTACAGGCTGACCATTGGCATCTACAACTGTTATTGTTGGTGTTTGTGCTTTTCCGTTGTAGGTCACTTCTGCTTTGGATACACTGATTTTGTTTAATGCTACCGGAGCAGGTGTATTATTGTTATTCGTGCCTTGGTTGGTATCCGGTGTAGGATTGACATTTTCTCCATTCTGGTTTCCGTCATCCGGTGTAGGATTGACATTTTCTCCATTCTGGTTTTCATCATCCGGTGCAGGATTTGTTTCCTCTCCGGTATTTCCAGTATTATCATCGTCAATATCCGGTACTGTCATTACAGAATTATAGTGAATGGTTGCATTTAATAAACGATTATTTCCATAGTACTCTTCATCATCTATAGCTACAGCAATTTTCTTCCACTGTTCTTTGGTTCCTTCATAATATACATCTGTCAAGTTTCTACAACCATAAAATGCATCATATTCAACACTTTTGACACTAATTGGTATTTCTATGCTCTTTAAGTTTGCGCACTCATCAAATGTATGTTGTGATATAGTTTTTATAGTATCAGATAATATAACCTTTTCTAAATTTTCACAACCTGAAAATGCAGCGGAACCAGTTTTTTCTATTCCACTCAAAAAAGTGACACTCTTCAAATCTGCATTATATGAAAATGCAGCATTTGCTATAAGCTTTACATTTCTTGGTATTACTATATCTCCCTTTGCAGTCTCGCCATCTACTACTATACCATTTAGAATTACCACCGGATTCTCTTTTCTTTTGTCTGCAAGCCACTGTGTATCATCAAATACGCCACCAGCCATCTCCGTAATGGTATCTGGTATTGTAATATTCTTTAAACTACTACACCCTTCAAAAGCCCAAGCCCCTATTACTGTAACCGGAATTCCATCTATTTCTGATGGAATAACAATTTCAGTTACTCCTTCTCTTTTTACTAATCCTTCAATACATACTGTTTCATCCGGAAGAAGTCTACATCTGAATATCCCCGGCTCAATTATTCCGTCTGTACAATGAATGGTCACACTTTTGAACTCTAGATTATGTTTCATATTGGAAATATTCGCCCACTGCTCTTTTGTTCCATTATAATAAACATCTAACAGAGATTCACATTCTTCAACAACTCCATTTCCCATTGTTGTCACAGAGCTAGGAATTGTTATACTCTTCAATGCAAAGCAATACCAAAATGCATGCTCACCAATCGCTGTTAGCCCCTCTGGTATTACTACACTTGTTATATCAGAATCATCACTAAAAACATTACCTGCAATACTCGTTACTTTCTCCGGTATGGTCACTTCCCCAGATACTGGATATGCATCTATTAATATCCCATTTACAACTACCCATGGACTAATTTCTCTTTGATTACTTAACCATTTCGTTCCACTAAAAGCTCCACTGCTAATATCAGTTACGGTTTCCGGAATATGTATTTCTGCTAAACTGCTGCATCCACCAAATGCATTATTTTCAATACTCGTAACTGCTTCCGGAATCGTTATGGCTGTTAAACTACTACAACTAGAAAATACACTCATTTTAATACAGGTAACTGCTTCTGGAATTGTTATAGCTGTCAAACTTCTACATTGAGAAAATGCGCCTTCTTCAATGCAGGTAAGTGTTTCTGGAAGAGTAACAGAACACAAATTATTACAGCCACTAAATGTTTCACTCTTTATACTCGTAATTTCTGCATCTATAATTACACTATGTAAGCTAACACAATTTGACAAAGCAGAACTTCCTATATATTTTATACCTTTTGGAATGGTAATGCTTCCTACATTATAAGCATTAGAAAATGCACTATCCGCAATACCTGTTACTGCTTTTCCATCTATTTCTGCAGGTACTTCTACATTTCTTGGCAAAGGCAATGGCATTGCACCAGCATAATCTTCCCAACTTCCCCAATACCCACTGGTAATCTCTAATGTTCCATCCTCTAACTCTCTATACTCATAAGGCATATATTCCAATATACTGATATTCTCTAAACAATCATTAAATACTCCTTTTGGAAAGCTGTTCCACTGCTTTAAAGTACCTGCATAATATATCTTATTTATTCTTGTAGCAGAAAAGGAGTAATCAGCAACTTTTGTAAGCGTTTTCGGTAAATGTATGGCTGTAATTGTTCTATAAGAAAATGCCGCTGTACCTATTTCTGTTACTCCCTCTGGAACTACGATTTCTGTACCAACTTTCATAGGACAAAACAGTAATATTGTCTTATCTTTTGAGTATAACATTCCATTTTCAGAAGTATACACTTCATTTTCTTCATCGACTATAACCTCTTTGAGATTTGCACAATCCAAAAATACAGATCCACTTTCTATATCCGTTACACTTTTAGGAATTTTAACACTCTCTATACCAGAACAAGACACAAAGCAATTTCTAACAATTTTTTTGACCCCTTCCGGAATTTCAACAGTTCCGGAAGCTGTTGTTCCATCCAGTAATATATTATTTACAATGACTAATGGGTTTTCCTTCTGCTTATTAGTAAGCCACAAAGTACTTGTAAAAGCATTTCCAATACTTGTAACACTTTCCGGAATGATAATCTCCTCTAAACTGCTACAGCCAAAAAATACTGAATGTGCAATACTTACTACGGAATCCGGAATAATTATTTTTTTCAGACTCTGACAATATGAAAATGCAGCCTCTTCAATACTAATTACCGATTCCGGAATCACTATATCTGTCAGCATCGTACAACCGCTAAACACACTACTTTCAATCTTATTTATTGAATCTGATAATTTCACGGTTTTTAAGCTGCTACAATAGTAAAAAGCTTCTTTTTTTATTTCTGTAACACTATTTGGAATACTAATCTCTTCTAAGCTGCTACAGCCAGCAAATGTACCTCTGCCTATACTTGTCAGATTCTCTGATAATCGAACACTCTTTAGATTCTCACACTCATCAAATGCCCAATCCCCTATTTCCTTTACACTATCTGACATGGTGATACTGGTTATATTATCTGCACCATATCTATTTCCATTTTCATCCACTTCAATAAATGCATCTCTTTCGATGCTTGTAACTATTTCTGGGATAACCACATCACCGGATGCAGTTTTTCCATATATCAATGTTTTGCCTACAATTACCAGCGGATTTATCTCTGCCTGTTTTGCTATCCATGCAGTTTGTCTAAATGCCTGATAGCCTACATATGTAATATTTTCCGGAATACTTATTTCTGCTAAATTAGTACACCAATAAAATGCTTTCTCGCCGATATATGTAACACTATCCGGTATAGCTATACTATTGATATTTTCAGCATAAGAAAAAGCCTCTTCGCTTATGCTTGTTACTCCTTCCGGCACTTTTACATCACCGGATGCTGTTGTTCCATCAATTAAGATATGATTTACTACTACTAACGGATTTGCCTCTCTTTGACTTTCTAACCATGGTGTTCCACTAAATGCATCCCCAGCTATGCTAGTTACGGAACCTGGAATGATTACATCTACCAGTCTTTCACACTCTCCAAAGGCATAGTCTCCAATATGTGTCACTGTATCCGGTATCTCAACACTCGTGATATATTCCCCATAAAATGCTTCCTCTCCTATGCTCGTTACCTTTTTCCCATCTATTTCTGATGGAATAATGAGTTCTTTCACACTGTAATCTTCCAAACCAGTAATTTCTATTGTTCCATCTTCTAATACTTTGTATCGAAATATTTGATTCTCACTATTTTCTTCTGTTGCTTCTTCTGCCTTTACTTCTGTCATATTCATGGGGGACAAAACTGTGCCCGATACCATAAACACTGCCAGCAAAAGTGCTAATACTTTCTTTTTCATTAGTTTTCTCCTTTTTCCTCGTGATATTCCTTTTCTGTATTCACATTCCACACATTACTCTTATCTGTTTTTCCGGACAAGATGTTCTTAACGGCTTCAAAAGATGTACACATTGAATGATCCAGATTGTTATACCGATGCTGCCCATTTCGTCCTACGCAATAAAGATTTTGAATGCTATCCAAATACGCCCGCAGCTCATCCATATTTTCATAGGTATCAAAGTATGCCGGATACGCTTTTTTCACTCGCTCCACATGATAATCCATAACCTCTGATTCACTATCGATTAGATTCATGGTTACCATCTCTTTGATTCCCATATGTGCAAAATCCTCATCGGTCATAGACCACATGGAATCCCCTTCATTGCAAAAATATTCAAGCCCCATCCATACGGTATGCTCCACATCCTTTACGAGATATGGTGACCAGTTGTTATAAATCTGAAAACGCCCCATCTGTACAGAACGGTCATGTACATATACCCAGTCATCCGGCACAATATTTCCTAATGTCTTAATCTTTGTCTCATTCTTTAGATTAAGCTTTGGAAGCAATACCCCTACTGTCATATAATCACGATAGGGAAGTCCCGCTGCAATCTGTGCTTCTTTTTTCGGTACATCATTCATTCCTGCTACTAAATCCTTGACCGGCATAGAAGAAATGATATAATCACCCTCTACTGTAATCCTCTCACCACCTTTCTCATATGTAAGACCTGTCAAATTATTATCTGCATCCTTGTGAATGGCTACAACCTTTGCATTCATAACAATCTGACCACCCATCTTTCTAATATCCTCTGCTGTCAAATCCCATAACTGCCCCGGTCCAAGCTTTGGATAAGCAAATTCTTCAATCAACGAAGTCTCTACCTTACGATTCGTTTTATGAAATATCTTGCCAAATATATCCTTTAAAATTGCCATAATAGAAAGACCTTTTACTCTCTGCGCACCCCATTCCGGTGAAATTTCACTAGGATGTCGTCCCCATAAATTTGTCGTATAGTTTTCAAAAAACATAGAGTATAATTTCTTACCAAAACGATTGATATAAAAATCCTCTAAAGACTTCTCCGGTCTCTTATAAATACAGCTCTTTAAGTAGCTAAACCCTACTACGATGGTCGTTCCAAAGCCCATATTTTTTAAAGTTGACATTTTTAAAGATACCGGATAATCAAAGAATTTTCTCCTAAAGAAAATACGGGATAATCGGTTTCGACGAAGCATAACACGATCTACTTTCTCCGGGTCTGGTCCTCCTTTTACTACTGTAGACTCACGATTTAGCTTAATATCATCATAGGACTTACTTCCCTGTGTAGGCAGCATCTTTTCCCACCATGCATTAACCTCAGGTACTTTTGAAAAAAAGCGATGTCCTCCCATATCCATACGATTCCCCTTGTACTCCACTGTACGGGAAATTCCACCGAATTTATCACTTTCTTCAAATACGACTACTTCATAGTCCTTTGATTTATCCAATAATTCATATGCCGCAGTAAGCCCTGCAGGACCTGCGCCGATAACAAGCACTTTCTTCATCTTTTTATATCTCCTTCACATTTGTATCTTGTTGTTTCTTTATTCGTAAAAAAACCTCTTGTCCCCAATTTCCCAATGTCAACCCATTAAGTGCTATAAAAATCTGCCAAATCGTAAACGCCCCTATGCCATATGTAATTCCAAATTCTTCGTAATAAGCTAAATCATGCACACGAACCGCAAAGGTTAATGCAAATAAGGTCAGAAGAACACCTGCTTTTAATATCCAATAAAACACCTGATTCTTTTGCTTTTTTACGATAAGATAAATTTGGAAAAGCAAATCCAAACCAAATACTCCCATAGCAATCCATGCGATAAAAATACCCGTCCTTTGATACATCGCTATCCACTGATTAATTCGCTCTACAAGCCAATCTATCGACTTTAATTGCATTTTTAACGCATCGGATTGTTCCCCTATCACTAATTCATCCACATGCATCAAAAATCCATCTGCCGTAAAAGCCGGAAAATATTCTAATAGTCCATCATAAATATCCATTCCATCTAAAATAATCCGAATAGACAAATCCTTTGTTTCGTACGAATAGCCTGACCATGTCATATCAAAATAACTATTTTTAGCATTTTCAAATTCTTTATTTAAAGCATCATAAATCCTATCTGTTTCCTGAAACTCAATGGGGTACTCTTTTCCATTTATGTCATACAGATATGCCTCTAAGGTGCTTTCTTCTTCAATCGCAAACATCCAGCCTCTGAATTTTAATACATGAACATTACTATCATGAATCAACTTGGTATTCGTCAAATCACTCATGATACCATAGCTTAAATCCGTTCCTGTAAATGTCGCGCTTGATGCTGTAATTTTGTCATAGCAAATGACCGAATCCACAATATTATCAATCGTGGCAACAATAACATCTCCAATTTTCTCTATATAAATAGGTCCCGCAAACGGCGACAGCACCAACGCATCTCTTTTTTCAAACACTCCATCTTCAAAAGCCTGCTGTATATCCAAGCAAACCTGCTTATAAAAAGCATCGGTTTCTGCTGCATCTTTGTAGTATCCCATTGTCTGCATGGCTCCCCGAATCTCCCATGCATAGTATTCCGCATTCATATTTGCTCCTGCTTTGACATCTTTTTTTATCTGCTTATACAAAGGCTTGAAGGTTTCGCTAATATTTGCCACTTTTTTTAGTGTTTTTAAGGATACATAGGATTTGTTCCGTTCTTTTTCCGGTTTGATTTTCATAAGCTCCTTGCACATATCTGAAAAACCTGTCCCGGTAAAATCGCTCATTGTGTACACACCATACTGACTATAATTAATCGCACACAATAAATTTGCAGCCCCCAGATATAGAACAACCGGAATCAAAAAAATGAGAACTTTTTTACCTTCTCTGCGAATACATCCCTCTATGATAAAAGCTAAAACAGCGACTCCTACAAAACAGGTCATCCATATCACATCTGCTCTTAGCCATGCATAAAATCCATGAGCCGCCCCAAGTAAAATCAGCCACGGCAGTTTTTTTGTCCATCTGCTTTTTCGCTCAGCAAAAGTACCAACAGTACCTGCAAGCATAAATACTATTGTAGTAGGAATAAGTGATACACAATAAAGCCTAGATGCTACCGTTACTTCGAAATACACCGGCGAAAACAGAATAAATAGAAACAAAATAAAGGGTAACCACTTTTTTTTATATATTTTTTGCATCCCTAAAAGCAGCATAAATGCAGCTAATCCATATAAAAGTGATGCCGTAATCATATATGGTATATTCAGCATATTATTGATTACTAAAAAGATACTAAAACCGGGAACCTTGCAAAGTGCTCCGTTATTATAATCTCCTAACCATTGACCTTGTCGGATTGTATCTGCGTAATTGTTCAATAACATATCATCATGATAATTATTTCCATTTGCCCAAATCGGAAGTTCACTTTGTATTTTGCATCTTATTGCAATTAGAAAAAAAACAACCAGATAATACCCCACTGTTTTATATGAAATTTTCTTTAGTTTCTCTCGCATAGCTCCCTTTCTTTTCCTTTTGCTTTCTCGTTATGGTATATTTTTACTACTTTTCAAGCTAATTGTCAACTTTCTTAAAGCTAATTGTTTGTATGCTTATCGAAATAATTACAATAATATAAATCTATACAGTCATTTAATAAAAAGGGGGATTTGCCATGGACTTCTATTTACTTGGACAAAAAATACGCCAACTCAGAAATGCACATCACCTCTCACAGGCAGATTTAGCTGAACTAATTGATGTTTCCACGAACTACATAGGACAAATTGAGCGAGGTGACAGGAAGCCAAGCCTTGAAACCCTTGTATGCTTATGTAACGCATTAGGTACAAGCATGGACTATATTCTATCTGACAGTCTTACAAATAATACTGACCAATTATCGCAAGATATTATTTCTAAATTATCAACACTTTCAAATGCAGAAAAAAACTTTTTTCACACGACAATTACAAATTATCTTCTTATAAAAAACGAAAACCCCAGCGATTAATTTTAAGAATTAATCACTAGGGTTTTCTATTGCTTTACTTTTAAAACTTCCGTCCGCCGCCTCCAAAGCTTCTGCCGCCTGCGCCATTATGCACAGTGCTGCGATTTCCACCGGAGGAGCTTCCTGTATTTTTAGGAATATGTCTTCTGGTAACTACCTTATTTACAAACTGATCCTTCTCTTTTGTCAATGTCAGCTTTCCGCTGTCATGAAAATCATAACGATAAGTTCCCCATTTCAGCTTATACTTTCCTACAATAATTACATACACCAAAATACCAACTATCAACGCTGCAATACATGCCACAAAAACATCAAAAGCACACAACGGCGGCTCTTTGACATACTCACCGGTTTCTGCATCATAAATATAGGTTTCTCCGGTATCCTCATTGTAGACATACACATCTTCGGTTATGCCTGCATCATAATACTCGCCGATTCTATAAATCATAATATACAGACACTCTGAATAATTTTCATCCGCAACCGCCTCATAAGCTTCGTCTAAAATATCATCAATCTTATCGTCTGTAAGATATAACTGTGCATCCCCCGCAGTTGCCAGATAGATTTCACGATTATCCATGTCTATCAAACAACTTACGCCATCATCGCCTATGGTATATGTATTAAATAAATCCTCGCAGATATACTGAGTAGATTCACCTGCCGCATCATCACAGGTAGATATAATCATATTAAAGCCGCTTCGATCTGCGACCTCCTGTGCTTCTTCTTTTAACCAGTCTCTTTCCTCTTCCATTAAAAGGGCTGCTTTATCATTTACCACTACTGCCGGAGCTTCTTCTGCCGCACAATACAATGTCCCTGTGAACACCAGCATCAGCGTCAGTACGATTGCTGCATATATTCTACGCATTTTCTCTGTTTTTTTTACCATATGAAATACCCTCCTAAAAGTCCGATCAGCAATGCTGCAACACCTGATATCAACGCTGTTAGTGCTACTTTTTTATAATCCACCGGCAGCTCTCCGCAGATTTTTCCTGTCTGCCCATTCATGGAATAATAGTAGGTCTTTCCATTTTTGCCCGGATAAGTAATCGTCCAGACCGGTAAAAGTGTATACGCATATTCTTCTTTGTTTGCCGAAAAACTACTGTTTCTGCTGTGTACGGAAGAATAACCATCTATGGATTCTCTAAGCATTTTATCTGCATAATCCTTTGCTTCTGCCTGTAAGGCTGCGCTGACTTCATCCTTTTCAATATCCTTTTTCTCTGCAAGAAAACCGGATAAAAATCCAAAATTAAATGCTTTTGCATCTTCCATACGATAGGGCATTACACCGTCTGCTAACACATGATTGGCTTTTTTGAGTGCATTCTCCGTCATATCCTGAAGCTGAATATTTCCTTCTCTTTCCACTTCATAGAAGCTGGTTTCTGTAAACTCCGTATCTCCATGCCGATAGACACGCACCTTTTTTGCCTCTGCCGTCATTCTGCCCTTTATAGAGGTGTTATATATCCAATATGGAAAATATACACCGGAAAAAAGTTCAATCTGCTTTTTATTGAAAAATGCTCTTGGAATAAACTTTTTGCTGTTGACATAGTCTAAAAACTTTTTCTCTGCTTCTTTTTTGTCAATGGCAAATGGAATGATTTTATCCGGCATATTTTCTCCGCTTAATCTGCCGCCTAATACTACCGGATTGTGGCAATAATAACAAAATGTAGCCGCTGTTGTCGCATCGGTAACAATTTGGGCACCACAGCTTGGACAGGTATAAATCATCCCATCTTCTCCGTTTTGTTCATCAAACTGCTCAAAAGCATCTTCTTTTGCAGATTCTGCCTCATAACTATCCTTTGTACTATCTGTCTGTTCTTCCTGTGTATCAGGCTTCATTGCATCTAACTGTGCCTGATCAAACAGTGAAAAACAATATTCACATTTATACTTTTGTGTCTTAGGATCAAAAATCAACTCACCATCACAATTGGGACACTTATAGCTGATAACTGACATAAACTCCTCCTAATCTGTTCCAAATCTGCACCTATTACCATAGCCCATCATTCACTATAGCTGTATGTGCTGTCTCTATGGTCTTGCACTGCCACATTCACTACAGAATTTACCGCTGTTGGTTGCTCCACATGCACATTTCCAGTCTCCTGCAGGTCTTGGTTTTCCACATTCGCTGCAGAATTTTCCTGTATTTTCCACACCACATTCACATAACCAACTGTTTGGTACAGGCTTTGGTGTGCCGCATTCGCTGCAGAATTTTCCTGTATTTTCTGCTCCACATGCACAGCTCCATGTTCCTGCTGAATTCCCTGTTGAATTTCCTGCTGTACCTGCTGCATGATTTGCCTGTGCACCGGTGTTTTGTGCTGCCTGCGCCTGCTGCATCTGCATCTGTGCCAGATTTACCTGAGAAGCGTTGCCCATCATAGAGCCGCCTGCCTGCATACCAAGTCCCATGCCCATAAAGCCTGCCATACTTCCATTGGCATTAGAACCGGCAGCCTCTAAGCCTCTCGCCATAGCTCCCTGTACATAGCCTTCACGAATGGTAGGATCAGATAACATAGCACCCTGATTACGCATCTGAATCATTTTCTGGGATTCTTCATCATAGGAAATACTTGCGATACCTACAGACTGAATCTCCATACCACGCATGCTATTCCAGTCCTCATCCAAGATATCTGCCATATATTTGCTCAATTCTCTTCCCTTAGAGGATACATGAGAAATACGGATACCATCCGCAGACATCTGGTTAATTGCAGACTGTAAGCCCTCTAAAAATTCAGATAAATACTGTTCATTAATATCACTAATCTCTACCTGACCGGCATTTCTTGGCACAGCTTCCTGATAAAAACGAAGTGGATCTGTAATTTTAATAGAATATGTACCATGTGCCCGTAAAAATAACTCTGCATTATAAAAATTGTCAAAGTAATTGATTGGATTTCTTGTACCAAACTTGATACCCTTGATTTCCTGTAAATTGATATAGAAAACCTTTTGTGCTGTCGGTGTCTGTCCGCCAAATTTGATACGGGAGAAAGTTTCTTTTACCGTTTCTTTCAATTCACCATTGAATAAAGACGGCAATGCAGAATTATCCACCTTATAGTAACCCGGTTCTGCGGTATAATCTACGATTTTACCGCCATCTACTAACATCATAAACTGATTGTCATACACATGAATAACAGAACCGTTAGAAACCGTATTATCCGTTCCCTTTGTATTCTGTCCTTTACGGGTTTTTACGCCGGAAGTAAAGACGGTCTGATCCCCCATATCCTCCGGTTCATATACCTCCAACCACTGATCTGCGAATGAACCGCCAATTGCCTGTCCGATAGCTTTAATAATTCCCATAGTATTTTCCTCCTACATTTGTTTTTTATAATTTCTGTTGTTTTACCTCATAAAACTGGTGCAAATTCCATACCTTGATATTCACTGTCGTTACTGCCAGTCCACAATATTCACAGTACATAGCACCTAAATTTGTCACCGGTGCACCACAATTTGGGCATGTCGTACCTACCGCATTACTGCCGCCGGCTAAATCTGCATTTTGAATATACACAAGCTCAATATTATACTTTGTCTGTGTAAGCCTTACTTTATCACCATCTAAAAGCTTACCATCTTTTTCCTTATAATAAAGATACTCAATGGCACTTTGAAAGGTAATCATACAAGTTCCCTGTTTTTTTACATAGGATGTAATTTCTGTTTGATGAATATTTATTCGCTCATAAACCTCTTTGATGCCCGCCTGTTTATTTCCAATAATCCTTGCGTTTACCTGCTCTTTTACTTCCTTTGTACTTTCTTTCAGTACCAGAATATCTTCTGTGGAAATGGCAGTTAATGCCAAAACCAACATATTTTCTGCCATATTTTTGAACTCTTCGATATTAAATTCCGGAAAATCCCTTTGAATCTGCGGCGCATAAATTTTTGTCATACCCGAAACAGATTTTGGTGTGGCTGCCAGCTCGTCTGCCTGACGATTCCACCCCTCTACCAAAGAATCTGTTCCAAAAGCAGCTCTAGATACCTCCCGCAGCTTTTGACGAATAATACTAAACGCGATATAACCTGCTGCAATTATTACCCCAAGGATAATAACTACAGCCACAAAGCTATTCATCACTCCCCCCCATATTGGCAGGACAGCCTAAGGATAACCATTTTAAATATCCATTGATAAACAAATCCAGCTTGCCATCCATAACACTGTCTACATTTCCGGTTTCTACACCGGTTCTATGATCTTTAACCATGGTATATGGCTGCATAACATAGGAGCGAATCTGGTTTCCCCAGCCGATTTCTGTCACTTCACCACGGATACCTGCTGCTTTTTCGGCATTTTCCTGCTGTTTTAGCATATATAGCTTAGCCTTTAACATCTGCATGGCTTTATCCTTGTTCATATGCTGGGAGCGTTCGTTCTGACACTGTACCACAATTCCCGTAGGAAAATGTGTGATTCGTATAGCCGAAGAGGTTTTATTGATATGCTGTCCTCCTGCTCCACTGGAACGATAAGTATCTATACGAATCTCTTCGTCATCGATTTCAATATCTATATCCTCTTCGATATCCGGCATAACATCACAGGATACAAAGGATGTCTGTCGTTTTCCCGCCGCATTAAATGGAGAAATTCGTACCAGTCTGTGCACACCCTTTTCAGATTTCAGATAACCGTAGGCATTTTCTCCATTTACCTGAAAGGTAATGGATTTTATTCCGGCTTCATCCCCATCTAAAGAGTCTAATACCTCCACAGAAAATCCCTTATCGGATGCCCAACGGGTAAACATACGATACAGCATTGCTGCCCAATCACAGGATTCTGTTCCGCCGGCACCTGCGTGTAAGGATAAAATTGCATTATCCCTATCGTATTCGCCAGACAAAAGCGTTTTCATACGAATCCCCTCAAAGGTTGCCTCAAATTCTGCAAGCTCTGTTTCTACTTCTTCTATTAAAGAAGTATCATTTTCCTCATTTGCCATCTCAATTAAGGTTTCAATATCCTCAAATTGCTCCTGCAATTTAGCAAAAGTAGCCACATCATCCTTTAGACTTTTCAATTCCTTCATTTTCTGCTGAGAAACTTCGACATTATCCCAAAAATCCGGTGCTTCCATTTCTCTTTCTAATTCCTGAATTCGCTGTTCTTTTACAGCTAAGTCAAAGTGAATCCCTCACTTCCACTAATGGCTCTTTGTAAGTGTTCAACTTGAACTTGAACTGGTCTAATTCTACCATTAACTTCACCTCTTTCTCTTTTTTTATTATAAACTATTTTATCATAAATACCTTTAGGAATTTCTCTCTATTTTTCTCTTATATAAGCTTAGAAATACCCACGCCAAAAGCAAACCTATCAACGCACCTGTACTGTCTATACAGACATCCCTAAGCTCTCCCGAGCGTCCTTCAACAAATCGTTGATGAAATTCGTCTGTTGCCGCATAAAGGACTGCTCCTGCTTCTGCAAACAGATATCGTCTTTTATAAAAAAATGGATACTGCATAAAATTTCCCAATAAAATGCAGGCAAAAATACCATATTCTGTCATATGCGCCGCTTTTCGTATGGGATGCTCTATTTCCTTTGCATACACAAGCCGTTCCTTTTCACTTAGCTCTAAATCAAACAAAACATCCACAGCCTCCACAATCCGATAGGTGATTGAACCGCTAAGTGCACCGGAATCATCCGCCTTCTGATGGGAAAAACAAAATATTACTATCATCCAAAAAACAGCTAATACTGCCCATATTTTCTTTTTTCTACAGTTCACTTTCTAATACCTCAATCGCTTTTAAAATCTGGTTATCCTGCATTTCATCATAGGTATCTGTCATTTCTCCCTGATATTCATACTCTAACTCAATATCCGGTGCAATACCTGTACCGTGGATATTTTCACCATTTGGTGTAAAATATTTTGCTGTTGTCAGCTTAACCGCATCACCTTCATCCAATGGATAAACCGTCTGAACAATGCCTTTTCCATAAGTATTTGTACCAATTAAGGTTCCGTACTCATAATCACGGATTGCCCCTGCTAAAATTTCAGATGCACTGGCACTATTGCCATTGACTAATACAGCCATTGGCAAATCCATATAATTTTCTGCATCTGAGAAAAATTCCTGTCGTTTGCCATATTTATCCTGAATATATACCGTAAGTCCCTCCGGTAAAATGCTGTCTAAAATTTCTGTTACCGCAGTTACCATTCCACCCGGATTATCTCTTACATCAATAATCATGCCTTCCATTCCCTGCTGTTTTAAATCTTCGACTGCTGCCATAAACTGTTCATGGGTTGGAGCACCAAAATCTAAAATCTGTATATATCCAATATGATCCTTCAAAAGCTTATGCTCAATGGTTGGCAAATCAATATTCGCTCTGGTTACATCCAATTCAATATAATCGCTTTCACCCTCTCTATAGACCTGCAAGTGTACAACCGTACCTTCTTCTCCACGAATATAGGTTACTAATTCGGAAAGCTCCATGCTTATAGCTTCAATATCCTCTACCATCACCAGAATATCTCCATCCTTTAAGCCCGCTGCTTCTGCCGGAGATCCCTCATACACATGACTGACAGTTACCTGCATGGTATCAATATCCTGAAGCATCGCAGCACCGATTCCACAATAATTCTGTGTGGCAGAAATCTGCAAGTCTGCATATTCGTTTGCTGTATAATATTGAGAATAGGTATCCCCCAATCCCTCTAACAAGCCGGAATATAAACCTTCTGCCAAAGCTTTTGTATCTGCTTCTTCATAAAAATATAAATTAATATATCCTGTCAGTTCATTGATTTTCTTTTGCACTTCACTGCTTAATATCGTCTGGCTTCCCTTACTGTCTGCTCCCGGGCTAAGCACCAGACTATTTCCCATGACATTAATAAAAATAGATAATGCCGTTATACCAATAATAATTGTGCTAAAAACACCTGTTATCACACCCTTTGCAAATCCTTTATTTTTTGCTTTTTTTTCAGTTTCAAATTCCATATGCATCCCTATCCTTTTCTTTTTACTGTATAGTAACAGAAATTCCCTGCCAGTTCTGGCAGGGAGTAGTTCTATTCATATATATGTTCTAGTTGCTTAAATAATTCCACGGACTCACATAGCTTCCATTTAAAGATACACCAAAATGCAGATGATTTCCCGTAGAAATGCCTGTACTTCCAACCTTTGCTATCACCTGTTCTCTCGTAACGGTTTCTCCCTGGGAAACACAAAGAGCTGAGGCATGCATATAAACGGTATACAGACTTCCTCCATGATCTATCATGACATAATTACCTGCCGCGCTGCTATAACCGGAAAAAATTACAATTCCATCTGCAGCCGCTACAATATCTGCTCCATAGGCAGCTCCGATATCTATCCCTTTATGATCAGAGGAGGCTCCTTCTGTTGGAGATATACGATTTCCATAATCACTGGTTATCCGTTTGCTGCTCGGGCAGGGCCACGCAAAGGCTCCCCCATTATAGCTATCCTCTGGAATTTCCGTTTCAGAACCGCTTTCATCCGGCTCTGCTTCTCCATTTTCTTCTGCTTTTTTCTGCGCTTCTTCTTCTGCCTTTTTTCTTGCTTCCTCTTCTGCTTTTTTTCTTGCTGCTTCCTTTGCAGCCTCCGCCTGTTTAATCTGTGCAATAATTGCATTCTGCGCTTCTATTTCTGCTGCAAATACATCCGCTAACTCACTGGCCTTATCCAAGTTTTTATCTACAGATGCCAGCTCTGTTTCCTTGGCTGTAAGCAGTGTCTCCACCGCTTGTTTTTCCTCTGTTACCTGTGTCTGCATCTGCTCTAACTGTAGCTTATCTTCTTCTAAAGCTGTCTTTGCATCTGCAATGATTGTCTGCGTCTGACGATACTGTTCTAACATCGCCCTGTCATATGCAGAAATCTGTCGAATATATTCTATGGCATTCAAAAAATCTGCAAAATTCTCTGCATTTAAAAGCCTTTCCATATAAGAGCTCTTTCCGTTTTCATACATAAAACGAATGCGAATTTTCATTCGCTCATATTGCTCTCTTTCATCCAATATTGCCTCTTCTAACAGTACTTGTGTATCAAAAAGCTCCTGATTTTTAACTTCAAGCTTTGCTTCTAAGTCTGTGATATTCGCAGATATATCGGTAAGCTTTCCATCTAACTCTGTCACCTTTTCTTCGATAGTTTCCTTTGAGCCTTTTAAAGTATCCACCAATTTTTGTGCTTCTTTCAAGGAATTTTCCAACTGCTCTTTTTCCTCTTTGGCTTCCTTTAAAGAACCTGCAAAAGCATACATTGTCGGCATAAATGCCAACATTACTGCAAGCATCAGCAAACTTATTCTTTTTTTCCAACTTTTATTGAACATAACTTCTCTATACTTTCAAATGCTTACGAATGGTAATTCTGCTTCCTAAAAATCCAATGCCGACACCCAAAATCAATGCCACCGGCACTAAAGAATCAAACACCTCTTCCACCGGAAGGAAGTTAATCAATGTATTTAAAAAGCTGAACTTTTCTCCAATATATACAATCACTTTATTATATAAAATATAAAGTAATATCAACGGTAAAATTGAACCCATCAGTCCAATCATCACACCTTCAATAATAAACGGTGCCCGTACAAAACGGTCAGTAGCACCAATCAGCTTCATGATACCAATTTCATCCTTGCGGACAGCGATACCTGTAGTAACCGTATTACTAATCAAAAATACTGCAACTAACAGCAAAATCAATATGATACCAACCGATATGTAACCAATCAGACTATTAAAATCCGAAAGAGTATTTGCCACAATTTCAGACTGTCGTACTTCTCTGACGCCCTCTAATCCGGTCAAATAATCTACCAGCGTAGACTGCATGGAAATATCATTCATATAAATTTCATAACTGGCGGAATTTGCCAAAGGATTATCATCCTGAAATCCTGCTGCAGCCTGTTCATCATTACCAAAATATTCCGTCTTAAATTCTTCCCATGCTTCTTCTGCGGATATAAAATTGTATTCAGAAACCTCTACCCTTTTGCCAATTTCTTCTCCAATCCAGTCAATTTCATCCTGTGTAATTCCTTCATTGAAAAATACAGTAACTGCCACACCGGATTCCGCTTCTTTTACCATTGCCTGAAAATTTGTCACAATGGCAAAGAAAAGTCCAAACAAAAAGATACAAGCAGACATTGTAGCAATAGATGCCAGAGAAAACATCTTATTGCGCCAGATATTGCAAAATCCCTGCTTTATGGTATAACCAATCGAACTAAATCTCATCGTCATCACCCTTCTCATCGGAAACGATGATACCTTTCTGTACTGTGATGACACGCTTATTCATGGCTTTAACAATCTCCATATTGTGTGTAACAACCACAACCGTTGTGCCTCTTGCGTTAATTTCTTCCAAAAGCTTCATAATCTCCCACGCATTATTAGCATCCAGATTACCGGTAGGCTCATCGGCAAGCAAAATCTTTGGCTGATTAATCAGCGCCCTTGCAATAGCTACCCTCTGCTGCTCTCCACCGGATAACTGTTTAGGGTAGGATTTATACTTTGCTGCCAATCCAACCGTAGATAAAATTGCCGGAACTTTTCTTCTAGATTCCCGCACCGGTGCACCAATCACTCTCTGGGCAAAAGCTACATTATCATAGACATTCCTATCCTTCAGCAAACGGAAGTCTTGAAATACTACCCCCAGATTTCTGCGAAATTTGGGTATGTGTCTGCGGCGAATGGTATGCAGTTTCTTTCCATCTACCGTAATAACGCCTTCGCTTGGCTCTAACTCTTTTAACAAAAGCTTTATCAAAGTAGACTTACCGGAACCGCTGTCTCCTACAATAAAGACAAATTCGCCTTCTGTAATCTCTAAATTAATATCATTTAAGGCCGGTATTCCGGCAGAATATGTCTTACTGACATGTTCTAGCTTAATCATATATGAGTGCCTCCTCAATTAATAATCCAAAGACTCCATATATTTCATATATTTTACAACCATCAATGCAATCTTAAATGTAATAGCATCCTCAAAAATACGCAAATCCAAACCTGTACTCTTCTGTAATTTATCCAAACGATATACCAGTGTATTTCTATGAATATACAACTGACGAGAGGTTTCTGACACATTCAGATTATTCTCAAAGAATTTATTGATTGTTGTCAGTGTCTCTTCATCAAAATCATCCGGTGATTTGCCATCAAAAATCTCTTTTATAAACATTTTACACAATGGAATAGGAAGCTGATAAATCAAACGACCGATTCCAAGAGTTGAATATGCAATTACATGCTTTTCTTCAAAGAAAATCTTGCCTACATCCAATGCCATTCTCGCTTCTTTGTAGGAACGGGATACTTCTTTGATTTCATTAATAATTGTACCATATGCTATATGGACTTCCCTGTCGGTATTTCCACGGAACAGATCTAAAATTACTTCTGCTGTTTTTTCCAAATCATTATAAGTTTCATTCTCTGCAAGTTCTTTTACCAGAATGATATTTTTTTCATCTACTGCAGTTACAAAATCTTTGGATTTTCCACCATAGAGACTTCTGACCTTTTCAAGGTCATTTCCATCCTTATCCCGGTTTGTTTCAATAATATATACCACTCTTCGTGCATCTGTATCAATATGGAGCTTTTTGGAACGATTGTAAATATCTACCAAAAGCAGATTGTCCAACAACAGGTTCTTGATGAAATTATCCTTGTCAAAGCGTTCCTTGTAAGCAACTAACAGATTCTGAATCTGAAAGCCGGCGATTTTTCCTACCATATACACATCATCACTGTCGCCATTTGCCAATAAAACATACTCTAACTGATGGTCATCAAATACCTTAAAAAACTGACACCCGGAAACCACCTGAGAATCCGCCGGCGATTCCACAAATGCCTGCGCAGACTCTATATAACGGTCTGCATCCGGAAATGTAGCTGCAAGCACCTTTCCTTCTATATCAATAATGCACAAATCAATTCTTGTGATACCTTTTAATCCATCAATTGTGTTTTGAAGTATCTGGTTTGATATCATACTTATTTCTCCTTCTCATACCCCTTTATACGGGCAATTTTTATTGCTTCCCCCATAAAACATATGCAATATTCACAATGAAATTTTTGTTATTTTTTTCAAAGCGAAAATACCTATTAGACATTTTAAGCCAAAATCACAAAAAAAGAAAGAGGAAATGCAACATTTTTTATGCATTTCCTCAATTTTTTATAATTTCTTTCTCTTTTTTTCAGTAAACAAAGTGTACAAACAGCTATTTTTTATGATATTCAATAAATCCTTCGCCTAAAACTTCAATCGCATCGGACACAATGACAAAGGCATTTTTATCAATTTTGACTACTATATCCTTCAGCTCTACAATTTCCTTCTTAGAAACTACGCAATAGAGCATACATTTATCTGTACCAGAATACATCCCCTTTGCATAAATTCCTGTCACACCTCTGTCTAATGTGCTCATCAATGCATCTGCTACCTGTTCATGGCGATCAGTAATAATAAAAGCAGCTTTTGCATATTTCATTCCTTCCATAAGAGCATCGGACACTTTAGATGTAATGTAAATAGCAATAATTGCATATAAGCCTGCCTGTAAACCAAAGGCATACAGACCTGCAACAACTACTGCACCATCTACTAAAAGCAGCAGACGCACCACAGAATAATGTCTAAGCTTATGATGAATCAATACTGCCACCATATCCGTACCACCTGTCGTAGCTTTAGCCAAAAGGATAAATCCCATACCTGCTCCGGCAATCACTGCACCAAATATCGATGCCAGCATAAAATCTCCTTGTGCCAAATCTACCGCCGGAATCACATATAACCATGCAGACAGCATAATCGTTGCAAATGTTGTTCTGCCAATAAATCTTTTTCCTTTTATAAAATACGCAATAATAAATACTGGTGCATTTAATAAAATGTTCGTCAGCCAAAGCGGTACACCGCCTTCTATAATAGAAGAAGTTGCCATCTTAATAATAATGGCAATACCGGTAAACCCACCTGTTACCATACCACAGGGATCATATAAACACTGTACACTCATGGCAATTAAACCTGAACCTAATATAATCAGGATATAATTCACATAGACTGGCTTCTTATTTAACAATTTCATATTTTATTTCCTATCCTTAATTTCTTTTTCATATTTTTGCATCGTATGACGCAGTTGTCCCCTCAATGACAAATTTCTTACCATCCGACTTACATTAAAAATACCTGTTTTTTTATGATAATCTGCTCCTAAGCCATACCAGATATTCGCACCGATTTTGTCCTTATGCTCCATAATAAATTCTTCTTCATAAGGCGACGGCAGTGCTGAAATGATAATATCCGGTGTCTCACTGTTAATTTCATTAATAATATCATCCGCATCTCCTGCACATTCGTCTAAAGCATAGCTTTCTATTTCTGAAAATTTGGGATTTACTTCAACAAAAAAATTATGCATCGCTTCGATATCTGCTCTGGTCTTTCCAATCAAATATACACGCTTTTGATTCCGAACAATTCGTTTTATCAATTCGAACATAAAATCCTTATCCTGAATCTCCCGTATTCGCTGTGCAGATACATTTCCAACCTCAGCTAAGATCTCCTTTTCACCAATAACAGAAAGATCACACTTTTCCACACATTCACGAACAACCGGATTTTCTGTTGCTAACATCAGTTGTTTCATCGTAATGGTTTCTATAATATTTAATACAGCATTATTCGTATAGGATTCTAACCGCAGCATGGATTCCCTTACGGTATAATTATCTACCTGCATTCCAAGTATATTTATTTTTTTTATCATACTTCCCCTTGCTTTCTTCTCACTATCCAAGATTCCCAATGTACACGCGTGTAAGTATAGCAAAAAAATTTGGATTTTTCAACTATCGCTTATATCCTCCCTTTTCCCGAAAATAGTCTGACGATTTTCATTCCGTTTATTTAGATTTTTCACATTTGAAATGTCAATGATTTTCTTGTATTTTTTTCCAAATAGGCAAACTTTATTATATTCTTACAAAACATAGGTTCTTTTTTTTGAGATGTATTTTGTGGATAAAGTGGATAACTTGGTGTATAACTTATTTTTTTCAGCTTTTTGTGGTTTCAAATTGTGGATAACTTTCCACAGTATTCCACAGTCACTGTTTAACCCCTGTATTGACCACTTATATTTTGTGCATTTTGTATAAATTGGTTTTTGCAGGATTTTTTGTATCTCCTTCAATTTTTTTCCAAAAAAAGAGCAGTCATTTTCACTTGAAAATGACTGCTGAATATACTTTAGAAAATTCTTCGTACTGCAAGAATAGGTTTATAATCAATTGGTGATGTATACTTGATACCTGTGGACGGTGTACTTGCATGTACAATCGTGTTATTGCCAACATAAATAGCAACATGTCCGCTGTAGCAAATGATATCTCCCGGCTGCAGCTCAGAAGTGCTTACACCATATCCTACACCACGCATTGCTGAGGAGGAATGTGGAAGTCCTACACCAAATGCTGCATATACTGCCATGACAAAACCGGAACAATCTGCTCCATTTGTAAGGCTTGTTCCACCATATACATATGGATTGCCTACAAACTGACCTGCATAGCTTGCTACTGCGCTTCCGCCGGAGCTTGTTGGTGCTGTACTGTCAGCAATTGCTGCATTCTGGCTGGTAACCTTTGCTGCCGCTGCCGCTGCTGCTTTTCTTTCTGCTTCTTCCTTTGCAAGTCTGGCTTCTTCCTCTTCCTTAGACTCTGCTGTTACAAACTCTGTTGACATGGTGATGTAGTCATTAGATACATATCCTTCACCATCTTCAATAGATACCTTTGTCCATCCATCTACGGTTTCATCGGTTACTGTTAATTCTTCCTGATTTGGAACCATACCCAGCACATCCGATGCTGTTGTCGGTTCTGTACGCACAAACAAGGTTTCTGTCTGTACTGTTGCTACTCGTCTGCTTACCTGCTTGGCAAGCTCTTCATCACCGCAAACTACAAATTCACTTTTTACATAACCGGTAACATTACCTGATGTAATCTGATACCAGTCACCCTCTGTAGCATGCACAGTTGCTGCAGAATTGTTATAAAGCTTTCCTACAACATTTCCTTCCTCTGTAGCTGCATCTCTGACATTTACATAATTATCTACCTGTGCAATTGCAATGTCTGCATATTCTGATTTCTTTTTCTTATTTTTCTTTTTTTTCTTATTCGATTTCTTTTCGGTTTTTTCTTCTGTCTCGGCCTCTGTTATTTCTCCTTCAATAACTGCAGCCGAAGCTTCCTGTGTCTCTTCTGCTGACTGTTCTGTATCTATACTATCTGCTGCCTCTGTCAACGCTACAGTTTCAATTGCTGCAACAGAAACATAATCTGCCATTTTCTGTGATACACCTGCTGTTGGTGATACTAACGAACTCTTCGATGCTTCTTCTAATGCAGAAGCTGTAATTCCGGAAATCCCCGCTACCGGTGACGCTGCATAAACCTGTGCCGGTGCACCTGTAAGTGCAAGTGTCGCTGCTATACAACATGCGCTAATCCGAAGAGCCTTGCGATTTAAATTCATGAATTATAATCCTCCAATACTTTGTTACAAAATTGTTACATTTTTTACGCATTTATTATAACAAAGGGTCTTATATCCGTCAACCCTAATTATAGGCAAATTTCCACAATATTCTTCCACTTTTTTCCATATATATGCTACAATACTAACAGGGTGTTTTTATCAGATAAATCTTTCTATGGGGAGGATAGCTTATGCAAAAAATATTTCGCAAATATACGATTCTCATTGTGACCGCAGCTATTTTGCTTTTGCTGGTTTTTAATTCATTCTTTTTATATTTTTCCATACGCTCTCAACAGACAGAAACCTTTTTGACTAAAATCCATCAGATATATACCATGCAGGAAAGCAGTGTTTCTGAACTAGACGACATCAATCAAAGCATGGGGGATGAATATTTAACCTGTGCAAAGGCAGCTGCTTATATGTTTCAAAAAAATCCTGAGCTTTTAACAGATCCTTTAGAACTACAAAAGATAACAGAACTACTTGGAATTGACGAACTAAATATTACAGATGCAAACGGTATTGTAGTTTACTCTTCCACACCGGAATATATTGGTATAGATTTTCATGCAAATGAACAAACCCAGCTATTTCTCAGTATTTTAGAGGGTGGAAAAGATGCCTATGTGATTCAGTCTGCCAGATCTAATTATTCCTCAGGCAAAATTATGAAATATGTAGGCGCAGCCAGACTTGACCAAAACGGTATTGTACAAGTGGGTGTGACACCTACCCGTTTATTCGCCGCACAAAGGAAAAGCTTTTACAGCAACATTCTTTCTTCCCTTGCTACAGATGTTGGAGAAGAATTTTTTGCCATTGACTGCAATACCAATATGGTACTTGGCCATACGACAAAGGACGAAGATAAAACGGTTGCACATTCTCTTTCAACCTCAAAGCTTAAACAATGCACAAAAGGTGCTTTTGTACAAACAGATAAACAGGAGGTTTTGTTTATTGTATCTCAGCAGTATGATAACATTCTAATTTGTGCTTCTCTTCCTGTTACCCTGCTGTATAAAGAATTTTGCCTCAACTTTTTGCCTACATTTTTATGTCTGATTCTGGTAGAAATCATTATATTGCTATTATTAAACCATCTGGTTAAACGCCTGGTTATTCAGGGTATACATTCCATACTCTTTAGCCTTTCCCAAATTACCAATGGTAATCTGGAAGCAACTGTAGAGGTTGGCGGCAATCCGGAATTTGAAGAGCTAAGCCGGGGTATCAACACTATGGTTCACAGTATTCTTCATACTACGGATCGAATTACTAAAATTATTAAAATGAGTGATATTCCTCTTGCTGCCTTTGAATATCAGACTGAGACTAATCACCTTTTTGTCACCTCCGGACTTCGAAAGATGCTGAATTTCCCAAAGGATGAAATGGAACAGCTCTTTGCTCATCCGGCACATTTTTATCAGCGGATTCAGTTACTGATGAAAAATCCGGTACATGGCGAAAAGGATACTTATAAGTTAGAAAACAATACCTATGTTCGCATACATTTAGCTTTAGAGCCTTCCGGTTATCTGGGGGTTATTACAGATGCTTCAAAAGATATGCAGGAAAAACAACGGATGTTATATGAAAATACACATGACCAGCTTACCGGCTTATATCGTTATCAGTACTTCAAGGAAGAAGCCACTTTACTGATAAACAATATGCATCCTGGCAAGCTCTGCGCCTGTATAATGTTAGATTTGGATTCTTTTAAGCAGATTAATGATACTTATGGACATGATATCGGTGATAAATACTTACAGCATTTTGCTTCTATTATGAAAAAAATGCCGGAGAAAAAATGTATCGTTGCCCGTCGTTCCGGAGATGAATTTTGTATGTTTACCTATTATTATTCTGACAGGGAATCCATTCGACAGTTCGTACAAAGCTTTTTTGATTTATTAAAAGAAAATCCCTTTGAATTCCCCGGAAACGAAAGCCGGCCTATTAAAGCCTCCGGCGGCTTCGCCTGGAGCGCACATTCTGACATAGACATTGATCTCCTGCTAAAATATGCTGACGAAGCACTTTACGAATCCAAACGGAATCACAAAGGAATCTTTATGGAATATCATTCCTAATTTGTAAAATACAGATCTAAACCATCTGCAATCCCTTTTACCAGAAGCTCCTGGTAAGAGGGATTTGCCATATTCTGATCTTCTGTAGGGTTTGTCATATATCCCATTTCAATAATGGACACCGGAACCTGACACCAGTTAATGCCACTCATAGTATCTGTTTCCCATACATATTCTTTTTTAGCTCCGGTTACTGCTGTCATCTGATTTAAGATATTTTCAGACAACCGCTTAGACGATTCATAGATATTGCTGCAATAAGGATTTGCTGCTGTAGGACAGATTGTCATGATACCATTTGCATCTGTATTTTCTGAACCGTTGGCATGAATACGCAAAAAAGCATCCACTCCATAGTTATTAGCAATCATTGCTCTTTCACTATTGCTGATATTTACCTCGTTGGTTTCCCGAACCATAATTACTCCATAGCCTCGTTTTAAAAGCTCATCCCGAAGCTTTAAGGATACCTGCAGATTCAATTCATATTCCGGTAATCCTGTGGTTCTTCCTGTTGTACCTCCACTGACCTTTGCTTTCATTTCAGAAGCTCCCGGTCCTACAGGCTCCTTTTCACTATTTCCCCGAATCTGATGCCCTGCATCAATACAGATAATTTTAGAGGCTTCCATATTGTGAGTGATGCCTGTTCCTTCTGTCTGTCCCGGAGCAACAAATTCTGCTGTCTGTTCTTCTGTTGACGACATTTCACTTTCTGTATTTTCCGTCTTAATTTCTTGTGTATCGCTTTCTGTACTTTCCGTTTCTGTTTCTTGCATTTGGCTTTCTGTATCTTCTGCTTTGACTTCTAAAGCCTCATTTTCTATGATTTCTGTCTCAGCTTCTGCTATTTCTGTTTCTAGTATTTCTGTTTCTAATATTTCCGTTTTGTCTGCTGTCTGACTGCTTTCCATTACTTTGCTATTCTGCTTTCCGCAGGAAGCAGTAAACAGGACTGCAATTAGCAGCCCTGTACACAGACAGCATATCTTTTTTCTTCTCATATGCTATCTCCTGTTATTAATATTGTTTCATAGCTTTAATTAAATTCATTAATTTAGAAGCATAATTTGGATCTGTTGCCCAGTTTCCATTTCCAAGATTTTCTACATATTTGGCTGTACCTCTCCTAGAAGCAAGATAGATAAATCTAGGGTCTACACATTCCTGATTCAGACTCTCTGTAGATGCATATCCTTTCATATGCTGTACCTGAGCGCGGACACCAACCTTTATATTTGGAAATGTTGCTCCTGCTGCACCATCATCCGTAGCTCCAAGTCCTGCAAAGTTACACTGGGAAGCTTTTACCTGTCCGCCAAATCGCAAGTAACCGGTTTCCAAACAAATCTGGGCAAAAATCACCTCTGCTTTTACCCCTTCTTTTTTACATTCATCCAAAACAATTTTACAGAATTTTTCAATATTTTTTGCACCCTTGCCCTTGTAGGTTCCTACCGGGAATTTTCCTCCGGCAGCCTTGTACATACTTGCCATCTGTTCTGCCGTTACTGTGGATTTTCCCATAATTTCATAGGCACATATTGCTTTTTTTGCCACAGACTGACTGCCGTTACTTTCTCCGATCATTCCATTTTCTTTGGAATATGCCTGTACCTTATAGTAATAGGTTTTTCCGGAAGAAATTTTTCTGTCTGTATAAGACTGGGCAGACGCATCTGTTGCCATCACTGTAGCAATCCGTTTATATTTTCCATTTAAGGAAGTTGCACGAAAAACCTTATAGCTTGTGGCATCGGCAACCTTTCCCCATTTAATTTTCAATCCATCCGTCAGGTTGGATTTTATGGATGAAATCTTCACCTGCTTTAATGCCCTGTAAGAAACGGCATCTGAAAAACCACTATTGATAGCTTTTCCGTTTAAAGTACCTGTAGCGACAATTTTGTAATAATATCTCTTACCACTGGTAACCTTTTTATCTGAATATTTCAGCACAGAATTATTTACTTCTGCAATTTTTTCATAAGCACCTGCTTTTTTGCTGCTGCGATAAATTTCATATGTATTGGCATTGCTTACTTTATCCCATGTGATTTTGAGTGTATTGGAATTCACTGATTTTACAGAGGTAATTTCTGTCTTTGGCACAGTTTTTCCTTTTATGGGACTGGAAAATGTCCCATAGCCGGGCTGACCATTATTACTTACAGTAGGACGGATTTTATAATAATAGGTCTGTCCCGGAATAATCGTTTTGTCTGTGTATACAACAGAGCTTTTTCCTTTTAGATCTGCAATTTTCGTGTAATCTCCCTTTAAGCTCATGGAACGATATACCTGATATCCATTCGCTCCATTAGATACCTTCCAGTATAGCTTTATCTTATCCGGTGCTTTCACTGTCAGACGAGAAATCTCCACCTGCTGAGGAGCTTTTACTCTTATCGTCATGCGAAAAGCCTTTATTTCTTTATTGTTTTGTGTACTAATCGGTGATATACGATAATAATAATTTACAGCTGACCGTATTTTTCGGTCCCGATACACAGTTCCACTTACTGTATCTAATAATTCATAGCCGCCTTCTTTTGAAGTGCTGCGATAAACTTTATAAACAGATGCCTCTTTTACTGCCTGCCATTTGATTTCTACCTTGCTGCTAGATACCACTGTAGCTGTTGCGCTAAAAGTTCCCGCATATACATCCTTTCCGGCAGCTAATGCCAGCAACAGTATAAAAATTGCCAGAAAATTTTTTGTCCATTTCAATTTCATTTACTTACCCCTGCTTTACTAGAATCTTATTTATTACATTTAACACCTTTACATCATAGGAGGTATCTGTCGCCCAGTTTCCCTTTCCTAACTGCTGTACATATTCTGCACTTCCACGATTGACATAAGAAAATCTGCCGTCAATACACGCCTGTTTTAAAGGAGCCGTAGATGCATATGCTTTCATATGCTGCACCTGTGTACGAACCCCCATTCTGACATCTGTAAATGCTCCTCCAGAAGCTCCATCATCTGTTGCTCCTAATCCTCCAAAGTTACACTGCGCAGCTTTTACCTGTCCGCCAAACTGCAAGTAACCGGTTTCATGACATATCTGAGCAAAAATCACCTCTGGTTTTACACCTTCTATACAACATTCCTCATAGACAATCTGACAAAAAGAGTCAATGTCTGCCGCACCTTTATTCTTATAAATCTCTGATGGATATGTATTTCCGGAAGCCTTATACATAGCTGCCATCTGTGCTGCTGTTACTCCCGATGCCCCCATAATCTTACAATCTGATGCATTTGTAGATACGGTATCTGAAAAAGTCCCATATACGGTTTTGGTCTTTCCACCCACAGTAACCTTTGTGTATGCCCGTACACGATAATAATATACCTGCAGAGCATCTATATTTGTATCCACATAGTTTACTTCTGTAGTATCTGCAACCTTTATCTGCTTTGCCGGTGTCAAATAGGTACTTTTATACACCTCATAGCCTGTAATTTCTGCTGCGGTAGGCTTCCAGACAATCTGCATACTTTTCTTGTCTGCGCTTAATGCAACAGACTCAATTGCCGGCTTTGCTACCGCACAGCCAGTTACTGTGCTGCCAAAATTGCTGTATGTATTGTTTTTACCAACAGTTCTTATTTTATAATAATAAGTAATGTCTTTGGTTACTGTTGTATCGGAATAGCTTGTGACTGCTCCGGATGTGACCGTTCCCACCAGCGTATATTCTCCTGCATAGTCTGTGCTGCGATAAATTTCATAGCCTGCCGCCCCTGCTGCTGCTGACCATGTCAAATTCAACTGATTTTCTGATGCTGATATTACTGTTATATCATTTGGCGCCATTAAAAGCACGCCGGATACAGCCGCCGAATATGGTCCATACACTGCCTTTTTATCATATGTATTCATCAGAACAAGCTTATAATAATAGGTTGTACCCACATATGCACCGGTATCTACATAGCTGGTTGTTTTCTCATCAGAAATTGTTGCTAATATTGTATAATTGCCATTTTCCTGTGTACTGCGGTATAATCTGTAGCCGGTAACATTTTTTATCTGCTGCCACTTAATCTGAAGCTGATTGTTTTCATTGGTTGCCACAGAAGTGATAGCTCCTGTCTGGATTGGCGTACCACCTAATGCAGCACTTTTTCCACTGGTTCCGGTTGCTTTATAGCCCTTCATCACAGCTTCCACTTTGTAATAATATTTCTGAGTCATATCCAGCTTACTATCTTCATAGCTGGTACCATTTTTTACAAGAACGGATGCAATCTTTTTATAACCATTCTTTTGCTTTGTGCTTCGATAAATATTATAGCTTTGTGCACCCTTTATTTCGTCCCATGTAATGCGGATTTTTGTAGCCGTAGTACCTAAAGCCTCTGTAACTACAGGCTTTTTTCCTGTCCATGTACTTCGCACAACTGAATCTGAACCATAGCCAATCTTTCCATTCTTCTTTGTTCTTGTACGAACCTTGTAATAGTATTTTGTTCCAGGTGTAAGCTTTGTATCTGTATAAAAAAGTCTGTTCGCAGATTTAATTGTTTTAATCTTTGTGTATACACCATCTTTTGTCGTACTTCGGTAAATTACATAACCATTTACACCATCTGCCTTTTTCCATCGTAAGGTTATCTTGGTCGGTGCATCACTGACCATCTGTGTAATGACTGTTTTCTTTACTGTCTTTTGGCTTGCTACTTTAGAATAACCACTATAGCCTTTTACCTCATAATTATAGTTATACGAACGAATTCGATAATAGTAGGTTTTGCCTGTCTTTACCGTAGTATCATCATAGGAGGTTGTCTGTGCATCTGTAATCGTCGCAATTTTTTTGTATTTTCCTGCTTTAGAGGATGCTCTTTGAATGACATATCCACTGACATTTTCTACTGCTTTCCATGAAATACGAAGTGTATTACTGTCTTGTGATTTTACTGTAGGTTTCCCCGGCGTTTTGGCTGTTCTTCCATACACCGGTGCACTGTAATCACTGTAAATCATCGTATTTCCATTCTTTCCCCATGCCCGGATTTTATAATAATATAATTTTCCCGCTTTTACGGTGGTATCCGTATAGGTTGTTGTTGTCGTTCCGTCAAGCGTTGCCAGACATTTATATGTACCTTTTTCTGAAGTCGCACGATAAACTTCATATCCCGAAACATTCGAGAGAATATCCCATCCAATGACCATTGCTTTATTGCTCTGGGATTTTAACATGGAAATTTCCGGGCATTCCATGGTAAGTCCTGCTACCGCGGGACTATATTCACTATATTTTTTTCCGGAATTTGTTTTTGTAAAGGAACGAATTTTATAGTAGCAGACAGTCCCCGGTGCAAGTCCTGTGTCCTTCCAACTGGTAGTCGATGCAGACTCGATGGTAGCCACCTTTGTAAACTCACCTGTGCTAGAGCTGCTTTTGTAAATACAATAACCGGAAACACCTGCCTGCTGCTTCCAATTCAACTGTATTGTAGTACTGTTTTTCGATACAATACTTGTAAACCCAATTCCTTTAGATAATCCATAATACTCTGCAATACCTGCAGCATCTGCCACACCAAGCTTTTTTAGCTGCTCATCTGTACTCAAGTAGTTCTTAGCATCTCCTGCATTTGACACAAAAGCGTGCTCTACTAAAATTGCAGGAATTCCATTTTCTTTGCATCGTTTAATTACACCATAATAATCTGCTGTACTTCCATTTGGATACTTTGTGCCATCCTTGGAATTTTCATAATGAATACCTCCACTGGCAAGTCCTAAATCTGTCAGCTTGGATTCAATAATCGAAGCAATGGATTTTCCCACTGTGCTACAGGTAGCATTATAGTTCGCATTTGGATAATATACATTTGCGCCACTTACTGCTGAGCTTTTATTGGAATTGTTATGCAGACCCACAAACAAATCTGCTTTTTTGTTAATTGCCACCTGTGCTCTTTCTGCCAGTGTTAAATAAGTATCGCTTTCTCTTGTCATATATACGGTAACACCCGCATATTCCTCCAACTCTGCCTTGCAGTACTTAGCAATCTTTAGATTCACTGTTTTTTCGGTTATGCCATTTCCCTGCGCACCGCCGTCATTTCCTCCATGACCCGGATCAAGTACAACTACAAGCCCTGTAGCACTGACGGCAGATCCTCTGCGCGTCATATAGGACGGTGCAGCTGCAGCTTCCACTTCACAGCCTGCATTTGCTAATGCTTCCTGAATCAATGCGGTGGAATTTGCATCCTCTCTCAATAGCACATCATCCGGTGTGGTTTCCACCGCTTCATTTACACCAAAAGCGGCATCTATACCGATTTGAGCATAATCCGTCACAATCTGCTGTCCGTCTGACAGATAACTAATCTGTTCTAAATGATAGGTACCATTTAGGCTCTCTTTTGTGTATGTTATCTCAAAAAGTACAAAATCACCCAAAATCTCTGTGGCAGGAATCTTAAATTCCTGTCCCGTAGCTGTATGGATATAAGTAAGAACTACTTCCTCAAGCTTTTGCGTGCCATCTCCGATACTTGTCATAATCCGTTGTGTACCCGGAGTAGTCACCATCGGCTCATCAATCACGAGAAAATTCACGACAGCGGTTGTTTGAGGTGCTGTTCCCTCTTCACTTTCAACTGCTTCCGCACTATCCGCTGCCTCTGTATCTTCAACCGTCTCTGTATTTTCTACTGTTTCTATGCTTTCAACCGCCTCTGTACTTTCTGCCGTTTCTATGCTTCCAACCGTCTCAGTACCTTCTGCCGTTTCTATGCTTTCAACCGCCTCTGTACCCTCTGCCGTTTCTATGCTTTCAACCGTCTCTGTACTTTCTGCCGTTTCTATGCTTTCAACCGTCTCTGTACTTTCTGCCGTTTCTATGTTTTCTGCCGTTTCTATGCTTTCTTCTATCTTGGTTTTCTCTTCACTTCCAACCGCTTGTGTATGTATCTCACAAACTGCCGCAGGCTCTGCGGCAGCCACCTCCAAACCACCTGTATTTATGCCCAGCAATATGGCTAAACACAAGGCTGTCAATCGTTTCATAAACCTCATTTGTCTTCCTTCTAAAAATTATTTACAGATTATAGTTCCTGTAGTTCCCTCCATTGCTTCTCTTGATTTATCCAATCTGGTAATCAATGCTGTTTTCACTGCAGAATCTCCAATAAAATCTACTGCCGCCTGAATCTTTGGCAAAATTGTACCTTCTTCAAACTGACCTTCTGCTATATACGCTTTTGCCTCTGCAACAGTGATTTTAGACAATGGTTTTTCTTCTGCTGTATTATAATTCAGACAAACCTTATCCTCACCTGTTAAAATGACAAACATATCTGCATCTAAAAGCTCTGCTAATTTTCCTGCTGCAAGATCTTTTTCAATAACCGCACTAGCACCCTTTAACTTATTTGCCTGCGTAAGCACAGGAATTCCACCGCCGCCACAAGCTATCACAATCTGATCTGCATCACACAAGGTACGAATCGCATCCATTTCCACAATATCTATAGGCTTTGGAGCTGCTACGATTCGGCGGTATCCATTTTCTGTTTTTACCACATGGTTACCTTTTTTCTCTTCTGCTTCTGCCTCTTCTTCTGTCATCACACGCCCAATCACCTTACTCGGATGATAAAAGGCTTCATCATAAGGATCTACACAAACCTGTGTCAGGATGGTAGATACCGTCTTGTAAATTCCTCTGCCTAATAACTCCGTACGAATCGCATTCTGCAAATCATACCCGATATATCCCTGACTCATAGCTGAACACACAGACATTGGTGTTGCTGTATATTCCGGATAAAGCCTGCAAAACTCTGCCATAGCTGTATGAATCATTCCTACCTGAGGACCATTGCTATGAGAAATAACAATCTGATATCCCGCTTCTGCCAAATCTGCAACAGCCTTTGCTGTTTTTTTTGTAGCAACCTTCTGTTCCGGCAATGTAGTACCCAATGCTTCATGTCCTAATGCAATTACAACCTTTTTCTTTCTCATTTCCTTCCTCCTCAAAAGATTTCCAAACACCTAGCGTTTTCTGCCTAATGTTATATAAATTGTTTGTTCTACATATTCTCCATTTTGCGCTCTTTCAATAGAAACCTCTACGGAATCTCCTGCTGATAAATATTTCAAAAGATTTTGAATCTCCTCCATGGAAGTAATATTTCTTCCATCAAACCTTGTAATAATATCTCCCTGTACAAGTCCCGCTTCAGCTGCTCCGCTTCCTTCTACCACCTGAGCAACATATACGCCCTGTGGCATATTATAGGTTTCGGATACACTTTGGGTTACATCTACACCGGAAATCCCAAGATATGCACTGTCAAGACCTGTTACTACCTCTCTGGTAATCAACTGCTTGATAATCGGAATAGCTGTATCTGATGGAATTGCATATCCCATACCTTCTACACTTGTTTCCGAATATTTTACGGAATTAATACCAATCACTTCGCCTCTTAAATTCAATAAAGCTCCGCCGCTATTTCCCGGATTAATCGCTGCATCTGTCTGTAAGAGCTCATTAGTAATCAAACTTCCGTCAGTTTCGCTGGTAACTGCCACTTCCCTGTCTATGGCACTGATAACCCCCGTTGTTACGGATTGTCCATAGCCTAGAGCATTTCCAATAGCAATCGCTGTCTGACCTACCTTTAAATCTTCGGTTTCACCAAAGGTTGCTGTCTTGATTTTTGCTTTCGTCTCTGCATCAATTTCATTTAATGCCACAGAAACCACCGCAAGATCTGTGCTTTCATCTGTTCCTTTAATCTGTGCTTTCACAGAGGTATCATCAGAAAAGAATACCGTTAAAGTGTCTGCTCCTGCAACTACATGATTATTGGTAGCAATGTATAAATTTTCCTCATCCTGACTGATAATAATGCCGGAACCACAGCCTTCACTTTCATATTCCTCCATCTGCCAGTAAAAAAAGCTCGGCACTTGTGTTTTTGCAATAGTGGTAATGGATACAATCGATGGCATTACCTGATCCACAATACCGGAAACATCCGTCACTGCCCCATTCACTGATAACGGCACTTCTGCTTCTTTAGTTTCTTCTGCCACATGTAAATCATCACCCTTTGGTGCTTCTTCAAGGATTTCTTCACCCACTTCTACTCCTGTAACCTTAGAAAAAAGAGTTGTAGTTCCCCAAAAAGCCAATCCTGCTAAAACCCCAAACAAAATTGCCAAAAATACATATTTTAGACCTTTTAAGACAAATCTGCTTTTTTTCGGTGCTTTTGGCGGCTCTTCATAGGGACGATACCAGTTATTTTGTGTCTCATCTGTCTGGCTGTATGTCTGTCCATATGCATAGTAATGATTGTATTCATTATTTTCAAACTGTTCCATATGTATAGCTCCTTTATCTTTGTGTTTTTCCCTATGACAGTTTATCCTACATTTGTGTAGTATCTGTGAAATATCCATTTCCTATGATTCAAAAAAGGTGAAAGACTTCCATCCTTCACCTTCCTTAGCATACACCTTTTATTCAGCCTTTTCATTTTCTTTGGCTTCTGCATCTACTACATATCCTGTATCTGTTGTACTGGTATTATCATCACCTGTCAGCGGATTATCCTTTCTGGTAGCTACATCTGCGGTACAACCGGTATAGTTGATAATATAATCGCTGATACCCTGTACTGTATTGGAAACCTCTGTCTTTTCTTCGAAAAGATACTCATGCAATTCCTCTACATTTGTTTCAAGGTCTGTAGGTACTACAATACTTCCCTTAGAACCATAGCTTCCTGTACAAAGCTCAAATGGCCAGCCATGTGTACCTGCTAATTCGTAATCCATAACCTTGCTGGCAAGAGCAAGCATTTCCTTACTGCTGTAGCTTGTTTTAATATCACCCATCATGCTTTCAATCATCTCTGTGACTGTCGCAATGCTAGAACCCTTTGCTTTTTCAATCATCTGGGTAAGTACAGTTCTCTGACGCTCTGTTCGTTTGAAATCATCACCTGCTGTATAGCGGATACGACAGTATGCCAATGCATATACACCATCTGCCTGATAAGTTCCTCCACCCGGGAGTAAATCTGTATTGTGACCGGTAACTTCATTGATTTCTTCAATGTAGTTATCATTCATAATCTGTGCTTCTTGATCAGTAAAGGTCAGTTCAATACCACCTAAAAGATCTACTGCCTCAACTACTGCACCAAAATCAACAGCTACATAATCCTCGATATCTAAGTTTAAGTTTTTGTTTAATGCTGCAATGGCATTGCTTGGACCGCCATAAGAATATGCAGAATTAATCTTATTATAAGTATCTTCTTTTACATTTAGGAAAGTATCTCGGTATACAGATACTAATTTTACTTCTTTTGTATCATTATTGATACTGGCAATCATAATACAGTCGCTGTTTCCCCCGTCATAATTGCCTGTAGTACGATTATCTAATCCAAATAATGCAATATTTGTATAGCTTTCTAAAACTTCTGCGGTCTCTGAAGACAACTCAATACTCTGCTGTGCCTGTTCTTCTTCTTCTTTGGTTATCGTAGGGGTTTCCACTTCGCTCATAAGCTTATAAACATATAAACCTGCAATTAATGCTACAATCACCAAAAGCTCAACTACAACTAAAATAATTTTATTTCTTTTTTTCTTTTTGCTTCTTGTACCCATCTTATCTCCGTTTCTTTAAGAAACACCTTTCCTTTATTTTGTAATATTAGTGAAAAACAATTAAAATAACTATATAACTTTTTTCCAGTTATGTCAATGTTTGCCTATGTTTTTTCTATTTTTCCATAATGCCATCAACAGCCTTTTGCGTTTTCCAAGCATTTCCATAACCGTTCCATGAGAAAAATCTGATACATTTGCATCATGCCTGCGATATAACAGCAGTTTTTCATCGATAAACCGACTTTTTCCTCTTCTGATATCATTTATCATACCAATCCACTGATCATGCATCTCGATATTATCCGGTATTGGTAATACACATTTTATCAGACTTGCATCAAATGCCATACAACAGCCCATATAGCTATTCTTCCACAAATTATTCCAAAAACCGGGCTTTGAGCCTCGATAGGCAAAAAAGGAAGACATTATTACCTCTGTCAACGAACCATTCATGACCTTTGCATCATGATTTACAAGCATACATCCATCCTTGCCTAAATATTTAAAAACTGTTTCTACCTTATTTTCTGTCCAGACATCGTCCTGATCTGCCAGAAAAATATATTTTCCACGACAATGCAAAAGGGCAGAAGCAATATTTTGCTTAATTCCCATTTTAGGACCTTTTACAATTTTTACAGGAATATTCCCCTGCTGATATACTCTTAATATATCCAGTGTAGCATCCGTTGAACCATCATCCGATACAACGATTTCATCCTTATCAGAAAGATTCTTTAAAATAGAATCCATCTGTTCCTTGATGTATTTTTCACCATTGTAGGTTGCTACTGCAACCGATATGTTAATTTCACTCATATTTTTTTCCTATGCCAAAAAAATCTTCTCGTATGCATCCGCGATTTTTTCCTGACTGTAAGCAGCTAAAATTCTCGCTTTTGCTGCTTTTCCTAAACGATTTCTTTCCTCATCATCCAAATCGGCAGCTACATCAATAAGCTGTGCCAGACTGCCTTTGTCTTTTTTCCAATAGAGCGCTGTATCCTCACCGACTTCTCTGTTAAATCCCACATCTAAAAGGAGATTGACCTTTGTACTGCCCAATGCCTCTAAGAGAGAAGGATTCGTACCTCCCACTTCATGACCGTGAAGATATCCCCATGCATTTTCTCTGATTTTTTTCAAAAGCTGTTCGTCATAAACAGTCTGACAGAATACAATTCGTCTATCTTTTTCAAAACCGGTTTCCTCCTGCAATTTCCGGTAAAAAGGATTTTCTTCCACATTACTGATAATCGCAAGCTTTTTATCGGTTTTTGCCTGCATAAATTCCCGAATCATAGTCTCATAATTATTTTCCGGCACAAACCGTCCCACAATCAGATAGTATTCATGAGCCTTTAACTGCCATTTATCATACCAGTCAAGCAGCTTTTCATCCGTATCTGCCAAAGTACTCGATGCAACATCTGCCCCATAAGCAATAAATGTGGTATTCGGCTGATACTTTTGATAGGTATTCTTTATATATTTCTCGATATTTTTGGAATCACAAATCAGCAAATCCGCATGCTTTACCATGAGTTTTTCAGAAAATTTCCAATATCTGCGAATCGCTTTATTCCACTTTGCACGCATCCATTCATGCCCATCCGGATTTACATAGATTTTTCCGCCAAGCCTTTTTAACATATGCTTTAGAATGCACATAAACGGACCGATTCTGCAGGCAAGTATATAGATAACAGGCTCTTTAGAGGGATGCTTTTTTAGATACCGTATGCAGTACAAAAATGCTGCAATATCGTACCATACTGCTTTTGCCGGTCCAATAGGCGGCACCTTCATCCCAAAGCAATGGCTGTCCTGATAGGAAAACTCACAGGACTTGTCTGCCATACATGCCACATGATACTGTATATCCTTACTTTTTTTGTGTCTGGTAAGCTGGTCTACAAAGGTCTCAAATCCACCATACTTTGCCGGAATTCCTTTGCTTCCTATAATAAATATATCTCGCATTTTTACCTATTCCTTCATTCTGTATGAATCCTTATATTCTAATGTCAGATTCGGATTGTAGCAACCGTCCGGCTGCTTAAGTTTCTCTTTCCAACGATGATAAAATTCCTCGGGGCTGTCTGTTTTGCTCTGTTTTTTTCGTGAAACAACTGTACTCTCCGGTGTAACTACAACCTCAAATCCAGCATTATCCACCTGAAAACAATAATCCGCAGCCTTGTACAATTCCACAAATTCTTCAGAAAATCCCGCCGTTTTCTCCCATGCCAATTTTTTTAACATCACACAGGAAAAATCTACTACGCTGACATTCTGTGGAATCACTGCATGTAAAAAATAGCCTTTGAACTCTGCACGAAGTCCTTTAAATGCCGGCAGTATCTCGCCATCCTGTCTATAGATATATCCACAGGATGCCACCTGTTTTCTGGTATCTAAAATCTTACTTCCCACAACTGCTGTTTTTTCATGCTGCAGGTAACGAAGCATGGTTTCTAATATATTTTTATCCTTTAAAATAATATCCTTAGTCAGATAAAAAATATAGTCTCCCTCTGCACTTTCCATTACATGATTATCTAACTGCTTAACTTTTGAATATGTCAATTCAAAAATATAGTCATCCTTATGATAAGAAGTTCCATACCAGCTTTGTATCTGATGCAAATGCTCCTCTTTTTCAGCAGCAATCACGATACGATAGATTCCCTTTAAATCATAGGTCACCTGATATACCCCTAAGTTGGTGGTAACTCTTGCTTTTGCTGATTCGCCAATTCGATTCAGATGAGCTTCAATTGCCCGACAGCCATTATCAAAGGCATAGGCTTTATCCGCACTGTTTCCCGCTGTAGAGCCCTCATGTATTCTCCAGTGATACAAAATCTTTGGTACATGCCGCACAATCGCTCCTGCTTCTACGCAGCGGAGTACAAAATCATAATCCTGCGCACCATCATATTCTTTTTTCAGACCCTTTGTCTGCTCTAATAATTTCGCAGAAAACAAAAGAAAATGGCAAAAATAATTATTATGGTAAAGAAACTGCGGATTATAACCCGGCTTAAAATGCGGACGGCTGTGCACAGTTCCATCTCCGTTAATCTTATCCTCATCCGAATAAATCATTGCCATAGTTCTTTCATCGACCGTATACTGTGTATTTAATGCATTTACCATCTCATAGAGAGCATTTGGTGTCAGTAAATCATCATGATCCATCAACGCTACAAATTCCCCTTTTACCATGGCAAACCCGCCATTGGTATTTTCTGAGATGCCGCCATTTTTTTCTAATTTCTGATAACGGATTCTTTTGTCTGCTTTTTGATATTTTTCTGCCACACGACTTACCCCATCCGTTTTGCTTCCATCGGCAAGGCATAGCTCCCAATTCGGATAGGACTGTACAAGCAGGGAATCTATAAGCTCCCTCAGATAGTTTTCCGGTGTTTCATAGGTCGGTATAACGATACTGACTAAAGGGGCATATTTTGGCAGACTTTCTCTTTGTTTTTTTAGTTCCTCCTCCGTTGGCATATACTGCATATATTTATTGCTGTATGCTAACATCGGTGACTGCATCCGTTCTATTGTTTTTAAAACAAGCCCCCGAAAGCCATAACGCTTCAAGAGGCCTGTCACATAACGATATTTATATCTGATATTCATTTCGTTCTATTCTGAACCCTTTCCGGTAATTACTACCTGTAAAGTCTTCGCTAAAATCTTAAAATCCAATCCAATACTCCACTGGGAAATATAATGGGTATCTAAGGCTACCACTTCTTCAAAATCTTTGATATCACTGCGGCCGCTGACCTGCCACATACCGGTGATTCCCGGCTTGATGCCAAGTCTTGCTTTATGATGAATCTGATATTCTTCAAATTCCTCAACAGTCGGAGGTCTTGTCCCTACAAGACTCATATCCCCCTTTAAGACATTAAAAAACTGCGGCAGCTCATCAATGGAAAACTTCCGCATAATCTTACCGATTGGAAAGATTCTCGGGTCATCTGCGATTTTAAACATCAGCCCGGACATTTCATTTTGATCCATCAGGGCTGCTTTTTGCTCCTCTGCATCCACATTCATGGAGCGAAACTTATACAGCTTAAACTTTCTGCCATTTTTGCCTACTCTGGTCTGCGAAAAGAATACAGGTCCCGGAGACTGTTTTTTTATCAGCGGTGCAAAAATAACAAATGCAATTCCACAGGCAATCAGTCCTATCAGACTGCCAACAATATCCATTAAACGCTTGGCAAAAAGCTGTCTGGGTGAAGCAATCTTCATACTGGATGTAAGTACTAAATAATTACCATACTTTTCTACAACCTTGTTTGGTCCAAGTGTATTCATGTGCACCAGATTAAAATGCACGGTAATACCCATTTCCAACAGCTCATTTGCCAAAGCCTCGGAGCTTGCACGGGTATTTCCATTAATGAATACTTCATCCACCACATGGGTTTTTAAATATTCATAGCAATCGTCTGCATTCGCCACCACCGGCACACCACAGATTCTTGCTCCTTTTAGAGTTTCATCCACAACAATCACACCTGCTACGGTAAAATCCCGATATGGCAGATTTGCAAACTCAAGCAACGCTTCTTTGGCATATTCCGCTGTAGTTAAAAGAATCATCACAGAAAGATTTTTTTCACTTTTCATCCTTCTGCGGATAAACTGTTTTAATCCAATTCTCGCAAAATAGACGAGTACAATGGAAATCAGCCAATATGCAAATATAATTTTTCGCGAGTAAATCTCGGTCTGTTTTGTTGCAACCTCATACACAAGAATTCCTGCAAAAATCATCGTACAAAATGTAACAGAAGAATTTCCTTCCTGCAGGTTTCCCCGCCGCAATATTCCATTATAAGGTTCAAAAAAGAAAACCACGCAGATATCAATCAAAATCATGATAACTGCCAATCGCTCATAAGGATCACTCGCATATGGAAGCTGCCAGCCAAGACGCAGTACATAGGCGATAATAAATGCCGCCTGCATACAAAGCATATCTAAAATTGTAAAATCCAAATGCTTTAGCCAGCTTTTCTTTTCCCTTTTATACATAATTTCTTACCTCATTCACCTTTGGCATTATGAATGTAGAGCCAGCTTTTAGCGTAATCCTCCCGCTCTTCTTCTGTCATATTGCCAACTTTTTCGTAAGGAAGCTTTGTTACTACCATCTGTGCTTCTCCACATTTAAAGCATTCTACGCTTTTTCTTCTGGAAACCACCCGCAACCAACCACATTTAGGGCATATAAATACTTTCATTCTTTAATCCTCTAAAAGTTTTCTCATTTGTGCTTTCAAAGTCTGAAGTGACATTTCAAAATCCTGACGATTTTTCTGTCCAATAGTCTTTAAAATCAAACCGGAGAAAAACGCCTGAATAGCTGCCAACATCGTAAATCCGCATACAATCAGTGTCGGGAAATGTCCCACCAATCCGGTTTTTGTATACTGAATCAATACCGGAACCATAAAACCAACTGCCAATACTGCCAAAACCGTAGACAAAATACCAAAGAAGCTCATCGGTTTGTAGGTCTGATACATTCTTGCAATTGTCCGCAGCACACGGAATCCATCGGAAAATGTATTAAGCTTTGATACACTTCCTTCCGGTCGGTCACGATATTCGATAACCACATTTTCTACCTGCATATTTTTATCGGCTGCATGAATACTCATTTCTGTTTCAATTTCAAAGCCTTTAGAAAGTACAGGGAAGGATTTTACAAACAGATAATTAAATGCACGGTATCCTGTCATCATATCCTTAATATCTGTCTCAAATAAAGTATTAATACTCTTTCTTACCAAAGAATTTCCAAAGTTATGGAATGCCCTTTTATTTTCTGTAAAATAAGTAGAGGATAATCTGTCTCCTACCACCATATCTGCATTTTTCTCAAAAATTGGACGAATCAAATCTAGGGCAGCTTCTGCAGGATAAGTATCATCCCCGTCTGTCATAATATAGCATTCTGCATCCACATCCCTAAACATCCGACGAATAACATTGCCTTTTCCCTGCTGATACTCATAGCGAACAATAGCTCCTGCTTCTTTTGCAATTTTATCTGTTCCATCGGTAGAATTATTGTCATATACATAAATCACCGCTTCCGGCAATACTCTTTTAAAATCCTCTACAACCTTCTTAATTGTCCTGCTTTCATTGTAGCAGGGAATTAATACCGCAATCTTATCCATGATTGGTTATCCTCCATTTTTTCATCTTGTGATATACACAATATAATTCTATTATAATCTGAATGCCCAAGGTAATCAACAGGGCAATTACAACTCCATCCATTCCATATCTTTTTACAAATATCATAGAAGCAATCCATGATGATAAAATTCCGCTGATACCAATAGCAAGCTGCCCCTTAATTTCCCGAAGAACCGTACAAACCGGGAACAGGCATGCATTAATGCTAATCAGCAATGTAGATACAATAATCGGTACAAATAAATAAGTGTACGGACGAATTTCCTCTTTGAAAAACAGTACTAAAAACCATTCTCCAAGCCATGCAGAAACAATTAATGCCAATACGGATAACCCCGCAAATACAATGGCTACCTTCTTTAAAATATTCATAAATCCTTTTTTATCATTCGCTGCCAGACAATCCGCTAACGGTGTAATCAATGGAATAAAGATGGTATTTGCTCCTACCTGTACAATCATACTTGGCGTAGCCACTGAGGAATAATAGCCAAGCACTGTTGCATCATAATATCTTTCCAGAAAATACTTCGGCAATGAAATAGAAAGATTATTCGTTACTGCCACAATGACAAGTGGTACCATGGCAAGCATTAGTTTTTTGATAGCTGCCATATCTGTAGTATCTTTGGATGGAATAAACTTTTCTGCCATTCTCTTATCAAATACAACGGCAACCAAAAATGTGGTTAGTGCCAATGCAGCAATGGCATATACCAGATTCTTTGTCAAATACAAAACACCACAGAAGCCTGCCATCATTAAGATACTTCTGGCAATATAGGAATAGCAGACATAGTCCATTCTGCCATTTTTCTGGTCAACACCATGATAAACATCAATCCATGCCTCTGCACATTTATAAACCATATATAGCAGAATAACGCCCCACTGATACGGTGTATAATCATTAAATAACATGGCGAAAAAGCAGACTAAAAACGCAATTGCCATAGCAATAAACCGAGACTTAATATAGGTCTGTTCTGAATATTCTCCTGTCACATCTGACACCTGATATTGTCTGGTATTAAACAGGGCAAGTATGGAAAATGCCGCTGTAAAGGTCATCGCCAGAGAATAATTTCCTCCATCCTCAAACCCCGAAAGCCGTACAACCAAAATCGTTGTCAGCCATTGACAGCCATAAAAAAACATAGTCCCAAAGCTGTTATAAAATATATTTGCCAATGTCGATTTTTTCTTCATGAAAGTTCCCTTCTTTTTAGATATCCTTAAATATCCATAGAATAATCTGCACGATGCAGTGTCAGATTCGGATTATAATAGGGATCTTTTTCTGTAATTTCATTTTCCCATTTTGACTGGAAATTTGCAATCTCCCTTTGGAATCTTGCCTGTTTTTCCATTGTATCCTCATAGCCTCTGGACTTAGATTCATAATGATATAATCTTGCATATGGATTGAAAATAATCTCATAGCCTGCTGCACGGATTTTCATACACAAATCCACATCGTTTAGTGCCACGACAAAATCTTTATCCATCTGACCTATTTCTTCGAATACATTTCTTCTTACCATCAGACATGCTCCGGTACAGCCACTGACCTCTCTTTCGCAAAGAGAAAACGGATAATACTTCTCATCCCTGTCTGTAAGACTCCAGAGTGCATGGGCTGCAAAACCACCCATTCCCATAATAATTCCGCCATGCTGAATGGTTTCATCCCCATAATAAAGCATAGCTCCTGCTGCTCCTACACCAGACTTCATCGTAGATGTCACAAGCTCACGCAAGGTTTTAGCATCCATAAATTCTGTATCATTATTTAAAAACAGCAAAATTTCGCCCTTTGCTTCTTTTACTGCAAAGTTATTGATAGCTGAGTAGTTGAAAATTCCTTTCCATGTAACCACACGGATTTTAGCATCTTCTTTTTGCAGCTTCTCATAATAGGCAAAGGTTTCCTCTTTTTCACTATTATTTTCTGCAATAATCACTTCATAATTCGTATAATCACTTTTTTCCCGTAAAGAATCCAGACAAAGCTTCAAATCCTCTATATGATCCTTATTTGGAATAATAATGCTTACTAAAGGCTCTTTATCAAGCTCCATTTCCACATGATAAAAGCCTGCCACATCGGATTTGATGACCTTTCCTTTCATTTGGGCAGTTTTTAGATATCGGCGGATACACTCTTCTCCTTTGCCATCCTTTGCGCGAACAAACTCTGTTTTTGTCTCTTCGGTCACTTTATTAGAAAAGAGCACCTTTGGAATATGACGAACATGCTTTGCATAGTAAAATGCCTGTAATGCTATGTCATACCAATCATTTCCGCTAAGCTCTAATTCTTTATTTTCTGCTATTATCTCTAAAAGACTGCGCTTAACCACAAAGCATCGACCCATATACTGAAAGTTCAAAAGCATATTCTTACTCATGTCCGGCTTAAAAAATGGCCGTATTCTTTTTTTGCCTACGCAATTATCTTCATCCGTATAAATGACATCCGGTGTTTCCTGCGGATAAATGCGCACCTTACTTTCACCCTTTGGCTGAGGCTCTGTAATACATTTTGTAATTTCATACAGATATTCCGGTGCAGCCTTTATATCTTTGCCGGAAAACACCACATATTCACCGTTTACTTCTTTTAAAAGCTCTGCTAAGGACATACCTTTTAAAATATTTACAACAGACACATTACTGCAGGTCTGTTTTTTCCAGCCTGCTGCTTCTGCGCTTTCTTCTGCTTCAAGTACAATCGTAAATGGGATTTTTTTCGCTTTTTCGGATTCCTTTTGCTGCTTTAATTCTGCTTTGGTCGCTGCCATACGGCGGCACCATGTCATATACTCCGATTCTTCGCTAATGGGGACGCCGATTTTTCGCAACGCTTTTTTTGCCGTATAAGACATCCCATAATATCTTAGATAATAGACTGCTTTTTGCAGCTTATTCTTGCCTTCTAAATCAAAATCACTTAACATACTTATCCTCTATTTCTTCTGCCAGCGTCTTTCAAAAGACAGATTTTTATTATAAAATGCATCTCCTGCCTGAATCTGTCTGTCATAATTTTGCATGAGAATTTCACGATCTGAGGCTGACAGATTTACCGGAAAATCTGCCTTTGCAAGCTTGCACAAGGCATACGGATTGACTACAATCTGCTTTTCTTCTTTGCGAAGCTTAAAGCACAGCTCTAACACCTTGCCAAAAACAGACTTGGTATGACAATCCTCCCAAAGACCTGTGAAAATCTCTTTTTTTGCCAGACAGGCACAGCCGGAAATGGCAGATACATTATGTGCATAATAGTTTCTTCCCATATAGCCGGTTGCATCATACCGTTCTCCGCGATTCACTTCAATCGCCAGACGATCTGCGCTCATACCATGTACAAGGTCAGAGCTTAAAATAAAGTCCTTCTCGTCTAACACCTGCATGGCAGCCATTCCTACATCGCTTCTTTGGGCAAACATCAGCAATTCCTCTATCCAGGTTGGTGTCACAGGCAATGCTCCTGCTGCAAACAATAGTATATATTCTCCTTTTGCTTTTTGCATCTCTTCCTGTAATTCTGCCTGTGTTTTTCCATAACGAATTTCATAATTGCTGTATGTAGAGCGATTTTCAATTGCTGCTACCGTATATGCTGCCCGTTCCTTTTTCGTATGGGTTCCATCAATTAAAATCGTAATCAGCGGATTTTCAATCTCATATTTCATACGATAATGGGTTTTACAAATCTGTGCACTATATACCTTTGCAGGATAGCCTCTTCGTTTCTCCGCATCTGCAACAGCCTTTCTTCCGGCTTCAATGGCATAGGACTTAGCATCAATATTCATAGAGGTAGACATCTGATGACAGCGCCAGAAATACAGCACGCTTGGAATATGGCACACCTTCTTTGCCGCATCCGTAAGCCGCATGATAATATCATGATCCTGACTTCCGTCATATTCCGCACGAAACATTCCAACCTCGTCCACAAGTGCTTTTTTAAATACACTTAAATGACAGATATAATTGACTCCCCGCAGATTATCCACAGAAAAATCCGGTTTAAAATGCAAGGTAATGATATTTTCTATATTGTCTCCTTCAAAGGTCGCTTCATCCGTATAGACAAATTCTGCATCTTCCTTTTCAATTACCTTTGCGCACTCATAAAGTGCACATGGATGCAGCATATCATCATGGTCAAAAAGTGCCAGATAATTACCGCTTGCCATTTTGATACACGCATTGGTATTTTCTGCAATTCCTGCATTATTCTCTAACTTTTTATATACAATACGGCTGTCTGCATCTGCATATTCTTTGACGATATCTGCCACCTGAGGATGACTGTCGTCTGAAGCATCTGCTAAGCATAATTCCCAGTTTTGATAGGTTTGTCCGGTTACAGAGGTAATCATGTCCCGCAGGAATTTCTCCGGCGTATTATATAATGGTACGAGCACACTGATTTTGATATCTTTTTCAAAAATGCGTTCTTTTTGCTTTTGCTTTTCTTCCTCTGTCGGCATAATTTTCGTCAAAAATTCTCTTGCCCGTTTCTTTTTAGCATAAGGATTTTCATCCATAGCATGCTTTACTTTATTTTCCACTCGGCGATAAATCCCCGATGCACCGTTTTGATAGACAAATCTCGCCGCACGATAGCCCATTCTTGCCGGATAAATCAAAGTCCACACAGGCGTACCTTTCAGTTTACGAATCCCCGTTCTTGGCGGTTCTTGCGGTACATCATCCACTCCATCGTCATTGGTATATGCCAAAAACTTCGCAAAATCACCTAAATCTGCTGATATCTTCTTTTTTTCACTATCTGCTAACCGTCTTAACTCTATATCTTCATTTACTAACATGGAATTTCCTCTTTCAATCCTCTTAATACTCTAACTTTAAGATATATCCCGCTTCATTTTCAAAGAAAATACTTACTGCCTCATGGGCTAAAGTCTTTTCTCCATGCTCTTTTTCAAACTGCGTACCCTTTAACATAACTGTATACTCCACATCCCAGTCATAATACGCCTGTATCAATTCTTCATCGGTATGTCTCCACTCATAGAAATCCGGAAAATCATAACCGCTGATACCTTCATAAAAATAGGTTGCCCCATAATCGTTTGTTTCTGTCATAAGCGGCACCATTTTTTCTTCAGAAAGCTCATCCGCTACGACCTGATATAAATCCATAATGGATTCATCTAGTCCGATATGCTCTCTGGTAATAAATGACCAGTTATTCTGAAACAGTGTAAAATATGCAGGACTATGCATAGCCCCTGTAATCTTTTCTCTGGAGGTTACAATTCGATACTCGATATGCCCAAAGCACATTACCGCAAACATGGCAATCATCATACAGTAGGCAATTAATACCTCCTTTGCCTCCTTTAGCATAATTGAAACCGCCTGAGCTGTTAATACCCAGCAGAGCATCCACAGTGGATAATAGGTCTTGTAATAATAATAGGTAGACACATGATGTGTCAGTGTCAGCAGAAGCATTCCGCCTGTAAAACAGAAAAATGCGCCAAAGAACACCACCTGTGGTGTCAGCCGTTTCTTTTTCAAAGTATACACCACTACAAAGAGTACCGGCAAAATCGTCCAGAAGAAATCCATATACAGCTCGGTATAAATACCTCCCTGATTTCCTAATGCATCCGTAACACTTGTACCGGAATTTACAAAAAATCCAAAGAAGCAATAATATATACCCATCACAGATGGAATTAAAAATACCTTTAATGCCAACAGCACATTTTTCTTTGTAAACACCTTGCCTTCTCGTCTTGCCACAATCATAAGATAAGCAAGAACCGCCACAAAGGTTACCGGTGCAAATAACATATAACAGGTAATTACACCAAAGCAGCCTAACATCAGCATAAAAGTACTATATTTTCGCTCCACCAAAGCTTCCTCATAAAGCCAAAGAGTAATCAGCAAAAAGGCTACCAGCATTCCACCTGCGCCCCAGTAGGTAAAGGAATAATAGAATCCAAAAAACGGATATCCCATAAAATACGCTACTGTGATAATCAAAGAAAACACCTTTGCTGCTGTTGTTTTCGCAAAACGGCGAATCAATGCTACAAAGAATAAGGTTTCTATCCATACAAAGAAGCAATCCGCAAGGATATAGCCTTTATACCAGTCTGCAATTCTTACAAACGGCTGAACCATTTCGATAATCATTGCATTCTGCAAATGTAAGAAATACATATTAAATACCGTTTGTGAACGGACGATCTGTGTCGCTTCCTTCAAATGACAGCCTGCATCACTATTATAATAATAATACTGTAAATCCAATGTGAAAATATTTAAGAAAATTGCCAAAAGAGCTACAGTCACTAATGTAATTGCAATAAAATCATACTTTTCCCACACATATTCCTGTCGTTTCCCTTCTTTTTTGCAGGCATAGAAAAACGCTCCGCCAAGCAGTAAATACACCACCGACATTGTATAGATATTGACCGGTATATGCACAGGTGTCATAATTCCTGCCACAACGCTTCCCATGCAGATTGTAATAATATAGGATAAAAGTATCCATAAAAATCCATTCATCGCTTTATGGGATTTGCGGAACAAATATACATTTGTCACACAAAATACAGTTGCTGCAAAATATAAAATTGTTCCAAAGATTGTTCCATGTAACATAGATTTTCTCCCTGTAAATTATTTTAATATAATCTGGTTTGGCGTGGTCGAAAAGCTGTAAACCGCCACTCCATTTATTGTCATAAAGTATCGGTTGTCCGGAGTCGTGTAAGCTCCGGTTGTATCATTCATCAGCCAGTCCGGTGCATCAAAGAATGCTACCTTTGCATCAATGAAATCATAAAAATCCTTCTTTAAGCCTCCATTGCCATGATGTCCCATCTGGATATATTCTGCTTTTAAAGCATCACCATAGGTGTCTAACAAATAATCACTCATTGCTTCACCTACATCTGCACAAAACAGCATGGACTCTTCCTTTGCAGTCACCTTAAACATCATCGAACCGTCATTTAAAAGTTTATCGGACATTTCTTCTACATACGCATCATAGGCATTAAATACCTCAAATTTCAATCCTGCCACTTCAAAGCTATCCTTTGCATGTACATAGGTAAGCTGTGGTATCTCCATTTCAAACCACTTTTGGCAGATTTCTTCTTCATCCTCTGTGGGATTCTCTAAATGCCTCTGCAAATCACCGACATCTACGGCATAGACTTTATCAATCGTCAGATTTTTCGGCTTTTTATAAATCTTGCAAAAAGCTCCGGCGTGATCTCTATGCGGATGAGTAATAATCCAAGCATCCACATGATTCCCAAGCCCTTTTAAAACCTTTCGCATATAGGAAGCATCGCTTTCCCAACCGCCGTCTACGACAATTAAATTTCCTTTATTATTCTGCAGGGTATAAAAGCTTAGCTGTGCACCATCCGCACCACCATACTGAGTAATCAGCCACTTATCGTCGTAGCTTTTTACTCCATATTCTCTTCGATATATGGCATAGTTTGTTGTTTCAGAAACCTTGGCAAAATCTAATCCGGCAAGCGTTTCTGTTACAGCATCATCCTTTGGATAGGCAATATAATTACAATTTTCCATACCTGCATACCAACAGATAGCTTCCCAATTCTTTATTTCCCTGCTCATCAACCTAAAAAGACAAGCGGCATTTTCCGTTTCTGCTTTATTCCCCTTTATAACCTCATTTCCATAAGGCATTAAGATACTAGCATCATATTGTCTTATCGTAGTCAATAATTCATTTACTGTTAAAAGCTTTTTTGTTTCAATGCCATTTAGCGCAGCATCCGCCTCGATGGCATCACAGATTTCAATAGTATCTCCCGGCAATTTATAATTGTTCTGTTTGGGTGCAAAAATGGTTTCATTATAAGTAAATGTCCCCGTCATCACAATCATTACCAGCAGCAGGCCAAGCATTCCATAGCGTTTGCCCTTAGTCTCCATCTGCATCAATATCTGTACTGCAGTATAGGCTATGACAACCGTCATTGGCAAAAGCCAGAACATTCTCCAGTACACTTCCTGACCTACACAGGAAAGAATCACCTTTGCCGTTATAGGGAAAAAGCAAAGGATAAAAAATAATAGGGTATATCCCAAAAACAGATATCGTTTATCTTTTTCCTTTTTCTGCACAATCAGATAAATCAAACAGGCAAAAAAGAGTGCCATATGCATACCCGTACCATTGTAGGTATCGTACATTGAAATCACAAAATCAAAAGTTTCTCTCAAAATATACCTCCCTACCTAATCACCAGATAAATTCCTGCACAAAGCAGATTCGGCAGACAACAAAATGCCAGCAACAGCAATATCCGGATATTCTTATGCTTCCATGCAAATAAAAGCCCTAAAATACCAACCATAATTGCACCTAACATAATACCCATGGAAGATACCATACAGCAGGCGCACATTAAGAAAAATAAGAGTATCCAATCAGCCAGTTTTCCTTCCAATAGGAAAATCCGAATGGCAAGATATAAAATCATTGGCAAAAGTACTCCTGCAAGAATTGCCTTTCCCTGCCAAAGACGAATCAACAGCACTAATCCGCTTGTCCTCTCACTATACGCAGCAAACAGATGTAATACGGATATCATAATTAAAAAATACCCTGTCTTTTCCATATTTTTAGCAAATAATGCCCGTCCAATTAATGCAAATACGGCATAAGCTAACAGCAGAAACACCAACATGAATATCATATGTGCCATAATTGCCGGATGAGTATCCGTCACCTTGCTTAGCACTGCATTGAATCCATATAGCGGTGACAAAACATATCTAGACGGCAAACTCTCATAGGCAGTTCCCGTATAAGGATTGTAGGCTATGATACTATTTGTTTCTATTGCCGTTGTAGCCGCTGCCACAAAAAAAGCATCATCTGCATTAGAATACTGATATTTTATATAGAAAATAACCTGTCCGGCTATTAATGCAAGCTGTGCCCATATACAAAGCGTAAATTCACGCACTGCCAGAAAAGTATCGGTTATCACCTGTAAAATTCTTTTCCCGTTAAGTATTATGGATATCCCTGCTAACACCAGTATACTTCCGCCATATATGCCTGTCAGCAGATTCAAAGAACCTCTAAGCCAGATTAATGGCAATGCCACCAGTTCAAATATACCAAGCATCAGCACATATCCCCCTGCCAACTGCAGCAGAAGATTGTTTTTTTCTTCATCCACAAATTTCGTATAAAGCATTCCTAATAGAAAGGGAAGTACCCCAAGAACAACTGCAATTAATGCCATACTCTTTATCATGCTATTTACCTACCTTCTTTTCTAAAGGACCAGAACTTGTTAATTAAAAAGTTAATCGGTAAACCTATCAGAGAATTCACAAGCGGAGCAACAAACTTTGACATATGGAATACTTCTATCCAAAGCAGCAGTAAGATATTGCTTAAAAACAATCCGGTAAAGGAATACGAAATATAGGTTTTCACCAACGCTTTAAGCATTGACCTTTGTTCCCCTTCTTTTACCGTAAACACATATCTGTCATTCCAGAAAAAGGACCATGCAACACCCAGCACAAAAGCAATACAATTTGCTACAATATAGGCGTAATTTATAAATCCGGCTGATTCTAATGCCAGACGACTGACAGTTAAAATCACATAGCTGACTATTGTATTACTGACACCTACTACACCAAAACGAACAAACTGTAGAAAGTTTTTTTCGATTTCAGGAGTCAGCTCCTTTCGAATAAGCTTAAACAATATTTTTAAGCACCATCCCGCTATGAGCTCTACGAGCCACCAAAATCCATCGATTATTTTACTCATTCTCTATCTCCATTCTGTTTTTCCTGCGAGTATTTGTTTCCTTGCATATATAAATAGGTCTTTTTTTGACTTCAAGATAAGTTTTTGCCAGATAAGAACCCAAAATTCCCATGCAAAGCAACTGTATGCCCCCTAAAAATATCGTAATACATACCATAGACGGCCAACCAAAAGCAGAGCCTCCATACAATACCTGTCTGACAACAATAAACACAATTGCTAATGCTGCCACCAGACACATCACGACTCCCAATAACGCTGCTAAAGATAAAGGCATTGTGGAAAATGCCACAATTCCATCAATTGAATACAAAAACAACTTCCAGAAAGACCATTTTGTCTCTCCTGCCACTCGTTCTATATTTTCATATTCCAGCCATTTGGTTCGAAAACCTACCCAACCAAAAAGTCCCTTTGAAAAACGATTATATTCACTCATTTCCAATAAAGCATCTACAAAAGGTCTGCTCATCAAGCGATAATCCCTCGCACCATCTACAATGTCTGCTTTAGAAATACGCTTCATCAGACGATAAAACATTCTGGCAAAAAAAGAACGAATCGGAGGCTCTCCTTTTCGGCTCACTCTTCTCGTCGCCACGGAATCATATCCTTCCTCTGTAATTGCCTTATACATTTCCGGCAAAAGTGCAGGCGGATCCTGCAAATCGGCATCCATAATCGCTGTCAAATCTCCTGTAGAGTGCTCTAATCCTGCATAAATAGCGGCTTCCTTTCCGAAATTTCTGGAAAAAGAAACATATTTTACCCGTTCATCCTTTGCTGCTAATTCACGAATAACTTCTAAAGTCTGATCCTTCGAACCATCATTGACAAATAAAAGCTCAAATTCTACTTCCTGCATATTCTGCATAACTTTTTCTATCTCTGCATAAAAATAATGCAATGCTGCTTCTTCATTATAACAGGGCACGATTACCGTCAGTTTCATTTTTTCCTCCATTGGCATTATATCACCATATAATCAGGTCTAATAAATCATTTTATTATACCTTTATTTTGTAATACTGTCAAATTGACGAATTTTTTCAAAAAAACAGCCATCAGTAAAAATCACCAATGGCTGCTAAAATTCTGTTCAAATTTCTTCTCATTATGTAAGTTTTGTATGAAAAACCTTTTAATTTCCCTTTTTTTAATCTTATAAACGGTATACTAACACCCAGTTAAAATTTCTACCAAAGGGAGGTACATAATGAATTTAACAAGTGTATTAGATTATGTGATTGCAATTACCGGATTTGTAATTATTATTGGCAGCTTTGCCTGGAATATCTATGATGAATTCCACTGATTAATTATCGGATTCAACCATTCGATAACCTACACCGGCTTCTGTAAATATGTACTTTGGTTCCGTCGGATCATCCTTGATTTTCCGGCGGATATTTGTCATATTTACACGAAGAATCTTATTGTTCTCTGCCGCATATGGTCCCCAGATTTTCTCCAATAGCATCTGATAGGTAATAACCTTTCCGGAATTCATTGCCAAGTATTCCATAATTCGATACTCTACCGGTGTCAAGTGTATCTGCTCTCCATTTAAGGTTACCAAGCGTCTTTCGAAATCCAGCTTCAGGTCGCCAGTCTGATAGACATTTCCTACACCATATTTTCTGCGATAACGAAGTGCACAGCGAATTCTTGCCATTAATTCTTCAGAACCAAATGGTTTTGTTACATAATCATCGGCTCCTGCATCCAGTGCAGATACTTTATCCTTTTCTTTTCCCTTTGAGGAAACTACAATCATCGGACAATCAGATACTGAGCGTACCTGTCTGATAATATCCATTCCATCCATATCCGGCAATACCAAATCCAACAATACCAAATCCGGACAGCCGTTTGTAATCTGTGAAATACCATCTCTACCGCTTTGTGCGGAATAAAATTTGTATCCCTTTTGTAAAAACATTCTCTTTAAATAATATTGTACCTCTTTTTCTTCATCAATAGATAATATTTTATATTTTGTTCCAACTTCCATTTTCCTGACCTCCTGTTTTGTTGCTTACTGTGCTCCAAAACAGGTTCTTTTTCTTGCCGTCTATCCTATGGATAAACGAGACAATATGGAAAAATTCTATTCGTCCCTCACCAAAATTCACCTGATATCGTTCTCGTTTTGTGCAAATAACCAAAAGTATGGCAACAGCTATAATAAATACTGCCCCTTTTACTGTTTCTGACTCATTTCGCGAACTTCTGCCATGTGCATGTGCTATGTAAAAATCATCCATTTCATGAAAGGAATCTATCGGAAGAACCTTAGCATCTGGATTTATTTCTCTTGGCTCTGCGGCAAAGAAACTCTGTTCTGCCAAAAAACCTATATTTCCATCAAAAACTCTTCCCGAGACAGTTTCCATATGTGATAGATTAGCAAATATGCCTATGATAAAAACGATTGCTAAAAAAATTAGTATACATTGTCTTTGTACTTTCTGTATATGCATTCTGTCTCACATCCTTTCTGATTTATCTACTAAATATTTAATTTATTATAGCAGATTATTTTCATATCAACAGTATTTTTTTTCATTTTTATAATTTCTTTGCAGTTTCTTAGCGGGTAAAATCGCTTTTTTTGTGCTCCCTTTTTTCTAAATTGTATTAATATTTTGCTAAAATATGCACAATTAAATTTCCCTGTTTACTTTTGATGTTATAGTCATGGCAAGAAGGGAGGAATTTCTCATGGATTTATTGCTTAAAATTATTCTGGTTGCCTTTATAGGTATTGTAGGGCTTCTTCCATGTATATACATGGTTATTAGTATGCCTGCTGTTATTATCTGGAAAATATACCGGAAATTTAAATATCATCTCTCAATTTGGGACTAATACATGAAGGTATCTCAACTCCCCCGAGATATCATAAAAGGCAAGGAATTTCCTTTTCGGATTTTCCCTGCCTTATTTTTATATATTTTCTGATATCGTTTGAGCTGATATTGTTTCTTTCTCTGTTGCCTCCTCTGGAGTCGTTCCTTCTGGAATTGTCTCTTCCGGAGTTGTTTCCTCTGGAGTCGTTTGCTCTGGAGTTGTCTCTTCTGAGGTTGTTCCCTCTGGAGTCGTTTGCTCTGGAGTTGTCTCTTCTGAGGTTGTTTCCTCTGGAGTCGTTCCCTCTGGGGTCGTTTGCTCTGGAGTTGTCTCTTCTGAGGTTGTTCCCTCTGGAGTCGTTTGCTCTGGAGTTGTTTGCTCTGGAGTCGTTCCCTCTGGGGTTGTTCCCTCTGGCACTGTCACCTGCGGAATCGTAACCTCTACAGTATTCGACTGCTTATCGGCTGTTCCATCTGCATATTCTACCCGAACCCTAAAGCAATAGGTTTTTCCCGGTTCTAAATCCAACCAATTTTTTGAAGCATCTTTATATCGGGTACAGGTATAGCTTAACTCGGTAACCTCTTCAAGCTTTTTAAAGGATGTATCTTCTGCACTTTTACAATATACCCGGTATCTCATTTCAGAGAGCCATTGCGTCCAACTCAATACCACTTTTCCATCTGCCACTTCTGCAGTAAGCTGAATCAGCGGCTGCGCTGTATAGGCTTCTGAAGTCTCTCCATAAAGAGTTTCACCATCTACGATGACATATCCGCGAATTTTATAGAAATATTTCATGCCGGATACTACATCCGTATCCTTGTAGGTGTATTTGCTTTGTTCTTTGACTGCAACCGGAAGATATTCTCCATCTATGGCTGTAGAACGCAGAACCTCATACCCTGTAACACCGTCCATCTTTTTCCATACAACCTTTATGGTATTTCCTGCTATTTCACATTTCTCCGTATTCAACTCTATCTGTCCCGGAATCGCTTTATACTCTGCAACACCTGACAGACCTCCATATATACGCATCCGGTTATTGGCATTTTCCTTGACCGGTGCATCCTTATACATCCGCACCTGATACTGATATACTGCTCCCGGTGTAAGCCCTTTATCTGTATAGCTTACTGTCGAATTGCCCGATACAGAAGCTATTACTTCACCATTCCTAAATATTTCGTATCCGTCTCCGGTATTCATTTTTTCCCACTGAATCTTTGCGGATGTGGCAGAAATCGGTATTACCTCCGTAATTTTTCCATTATTTTTGGTATCTGCCATCTTCGTATATTTCGATTTCTTAAATCCACTGATTTTACTCCAACTGCTTAAGCCTGTAGAGGACAGCAGTGGATCGGTAAAAGTAAATGAATCCTTGGTATCTATGTATTGGAACACACTCCAAACCAGCCTCTTTACATGCCATACATCACATAAGCCCCAGTAATAGCCTTCCTTCATTTCCTCTGGATGATCGAATTCTCTTCCGTAAATAAATGCCTCTATCATATCATTGCCTTCGCTCATATAATATGCATAGGCATAGGCGGCTGCCTGAACAACTTCACCCCTGCTGGAATTAAAGGACTGTTCAGAAAGCATAATCTTATACTTCTTACCAAAATTCTTCTTCACATACTTTGTCAGCACCTGAAGATTTTTAAAATTAATAATTTTACTGCTGGTACTATTTGTCGCTAAGGAATCATCCCAGAAAATGGCATCCCCTAAATCCTGTGGATAGGAATGATATGCTATCTGGAAAACAATATTTCCCTGTGCTTTTATCTGCTGATAGAAGCTATCTAATACTGCTTTCGCAGAAAAATATCTGTTTCCGGAATCAAAATCCCGATTCCAGTTATAATCCAGGCTTACATAGACATTGGCATTTTTATTGACACTTTTTACCGCGTTATAGCAGATGCGAAAGCTTCTCGCATAATTTTGGATATAGGTACTTAGCTTCTTATTCGCACCATAATTCCAGATATAGGGTGCATTAATCTCATTCCCTAAAATCCATCCTGTGACCAGATTTTCTTTTGTTCCATAATGCTCTGCCAAATAGGTCATCACAGCTTCAAAGGTCTGCGCTCCGGCTTTTGTTCCGGTATTAACAGAAGAAAACTTCGTGGAAGGATATCCGCCAAACTGCATGGCTTTTGTTCCGGTGGAAGCATTATCCTTTGGCAAAAGCAAAATAATGGTCACCCGTACACCTGCTGCATTATATGCCTGAACCAATTCATCATTCCTTTTTATCTGATCTGCATCCAGATAATAGGTTTTTCCTTTATAGACATACTCCATCTTACGAATGGCATCATTATTTAAAAGAGAATTTAATGTCCAGTTAATTACCGCATGCTTAGTTCCAATTTCCAGAGAATCCGATAATTCCTCTACCTGTAATCCCTTTTTTGAAGCCGCTTTTGGTCCTGTTCCCGTATAGGTTGCCAGAACTTCCGGATTGGTAATATACATGGCATTACTTAAAATCTTATATTTGCTGCCTTTTTTGCCGGCAACCACAAATTTCTGATACAGCATGGAGCTGTCGTATTTCACCTTATAGGTAATTGTACCTTTCTTTGTCTTTACCTTTGCTAATGGTTTTGCCTTTTTTTTGCCGCTTTCTGAAGTATGTGCATCAAGGCTCAGCAAATATAGCCGATTACCCATATCCTTTGTTTTCTTTTTTACCTTGGCTTTTATAGTCAGTTTTTTTCCACTGCTATTTAATTTACAGGATTTCATCGTAATCGGGTTTTCAGCTGCATGAGCAGTTTCTGTATGCAATAGACCAATGCCTATAAACAAAAACAAAATCATACAAAAAAGACTGCATTTTTTCCAGTTTATATTTTTCATCTCTTCCGCCCCACTTTCGTATATTGCATAGTTACAAAGAGCGTATCGTACGATACGCTCTTAACATACTTATCTTATATTAAAACCATATTAAAACAATTTACTCTTGTAAATACCATTTTCTACCAGATTGTGAATGGCATCCATAACACTCTGCTTATCTTCCTGATAGGTAACACCAAACCATTTGTCCTGTGTCTCTATCAATTTTACAGTTGCACGATTTTCATGGAGCAATTTATCAATAATCTTTGGCAATAAATATTCTGCCTTGATATCTCCTGACTTTACATTAGAAAGGAATGTCTTAAATCCACTTTCAAGCTCCTCTAAAAAGCATGGATACAAGCCCCACATATTCATGGATACATACTGTTCTTCTGTCACAGCTACATCCTTGCCATCATCATCCAAACCTGTGAGCTTACCATCCTTGTTCTGGATTTCATAGGTTTCCCTTACTTCCTGCAGATAATTATCCTCATCCACATGGCACACACCTCTGGTAACACCACCATTTTCACTTAAGGTGTTTTTTAAGATAAAGCCTGCCATACAGATATCATATACTTCCTTATTGCAGCCTTTATCAGCATTTTCTACCAGATAATCATGCAGCTTCACAAAGGCCTCTTTACCATAGTAATCATCCGCATTAATAACAACAAACGGATTCCCTACAAGTCCCTTAATGGCAAGTACTGCCTGACCGGTTCCCCATGGCTTTGTACGATCTGCCGGCTTTTCAAAGCCCTCCGGCAAATCATTTAATTCCTGAAATGCGTATTTTACCGGAAGAATCTTTTCGATTCGATTACCGATAATTTCCTTAAAATCCTTTTCTAAATCATGACGGATAATGAAAACTACTTCATTAAATCCGGCTTCCATAGCATCATAAATGGAATAGTCCATAATGATTTCACCGCTTGGTCCAACAGGTGTCAACTGCTTGATACCACCGCCAAAACGACTGCCAATACCCGCCGCCATAATTACAAGAGATGTTTTTATCATATGCTTCTCCTTATTCTTCTGCGTAAGCTAACATAGCTTTATTTAAAGCGTCTAATTTATCCTTTCCATCTTCTAAAGATTCACCTACAACACCAAAATAGAATTTAATCTTTGGTTCTGTTCCGGAAGGTCTTACACAACACCATGAATTATTGTCTAATTCATAATATAATACATTTGAAGAAGGAAGACCTGTAGCTGTTACTTCACCTGTAGCTAAATCTTTTCTGGTATCTGCTTTGTAATCTCTTACCGCTAATACCTTTAATCCTGCTAATTCCACTGGCGGATTGTTACGCATCTTTGTCATCATTGCATCAATCTGTGCTGCGCCATCCATACCTTTTAAGGTCATAGTTTCAAGACCTTCTTTGTAGTAGCCATATTTCTTGTACATATCAATCATGGCATCCCATAAAGTCTGATTATTCGCTTTACACCAGGAAGCTACCTCACAGAGCATCATAACTGCTACGCAGGCATCCTTATCTCTGGCATAAGTTCCTGTCAGACAGCCATAGCTTTCTTCTAAACCAAATACATAATTGTATGTATTCTGCTCTTCAAACCAACGAATCTGTTCACCAATATACTTAAATCCTGTTAAAACTTCGATTAATTTTACACCATAAGCCTCTGCAATGGCTTTTGCCATATCTGTAGTAACGATGGTTTCTACTAATGCAGGATTTTCTGGCATAGTTCCTGTTGCAGTTCTTTCACGAAGAATATACTCTGCGATTAACATACCGGACATATTTCCTGTAAAGCTTACATATTCGCCGGATTTTGTATCCTTGCAGTATACGCCAAGACGGTCTGCATCCGGGTCTGTTGCAAGTACAATGTCAGCATCTACTTCTTTTGCCAATTTAAGAGCTAATTCAAATGCCTTTGGTGATTCCGGATTTGGATAACCAACAGTTGGGAACATTCCATCCGGTAATTCCTGTTCTTTTACTACATAAACATTTTCAAAGCCTAATTCCTTTAACACACGACGAACCGGAATATTTCCTGTTCCATGAAGTGGTGTGTATACAATTTTAATATCCTTTGCCACCTGTTTAATAATCTCAGGATGAATGGACTGCTTCTTTAATTCTTCCATATAAAGGTCATCAATATCAGCACCAATGACATTGTATAATCCTGCTGCTGTGGCTTCCTCTTTTGACATAGTCTTTACCATAGCAAAATCTGTTACTTTAGCAACCTCTGCCATAATACTTGTATCATGAGGTGGTGTAACCTGTGCGCCATCCTCCCAATATACTTTGTATCCATTGTATTCACTTGGATTATGGCTTGCTGTTACTACAATACCTGAAATGCAGCCTAACTGACGAACTGCAAAGGATAATTCCGGTGTAGGACGAAGACTCTCAAATACATATGCCTTAATGCCATTTGCATTTAAGCAAAGTGCTGCTTCATCCGCAAATTCCGGAGACATGATTCTGGAATCGTATGCGATTGCCACACCTTTGTCCTGACCGTTCTGGGAAATGATATAATTTGCAAGTCCCTGTGTAGCCTGACGAACTGTGTAAATATTCATACGATTTGTACCTGCACCGATGATACCGCGAAGTCCGCCTGTACCAAATTCTAACTGGCGGTAAAAGCGTTCCTGAATCTCTTTGTCATCATTTTCAATCGCTTTTAATTCCGCCTTAGTCTCAGCATCAAAATACGAATCTGTGCACCACTTTTTGTATACATCTAAATAATTCATAATTAAAACTCCTCTTTTCCATAATTGTTGATATAGTTATAGTCCTTTTTATTATAGCAGATTTTCAAAAGATGAAAAGAGGGAAAAAAAAGTTTGCACAAGAAGCTATAGTGTGAAAGAAAATAGAGGAAAGCCGTAAAAGGGCACACTTCACCATGCTGTCTAAAAAGTAGAATTAATCTACGAAGCCATTGGCTCATCAGGTGGTAACAATCCCTCCTTTTGAAGTAGTTTAATGGCTTGTTTGATAGCCTTAGCCTTCTGTTTTTCAACAAGAGGAGCAGGCATATCAACTTTGTATAAATCGCTCGGATTCCATGCTTCACCAGTAGACAGCATCTGGTAAATAGCAGTGAGAATCATACGGACAATAGCAATAATGGCTCTTTTCTTGCAACGGCGTTTTACGAGAAATTCGTATTTCTTTTTGTAGTAAGGAGATTTGCTGGATTTTACGGCTGCATGGGCACACTGTACCAATGCAGATTTAAGGTAAACACCTGCACGCATAATCCGAACAGATTTCTTCTTACCACCAGTTTCGTTGCATCCTGGTGTAAGACCTGCCCAGCAACATAAATGTTTTGAATTACAGAATTGAGTCATATCCGTACCAATTTCGGAGATGATAGTGATGGCACTATCACATTTGACACCCGGAATGGTACAAAGTAGCTGGATAGCATTTTCATAATCAGTATTGGAAGAAATCATTTTCTCTATTTCAGAGTCTATATCTTTGATTTCAGCTGTGATATAATCCATATGTGCACGGACAAGGCGCATACGATATTTTGGGGCATCAGTCATCTGATATCCTCGATGGATTCAATCACTGCATTTTCTTTGGATTTGAGGCTCCTGAGAAGTTTAGAAGCGATTTCTTCGTGGTTGACAGACATACCCGATTTTTCAAGCAGGTAGTCAATGATGGACATGGATGACTTCCCAAAGATATCGAAAACAACAGAATCGAAAGCGACATTACAAACAGTAAGAGCTTTCTGATATCTATTTTTTCACTAGAACGGCAGGAAACTAACTTGTAACGGTATCGTGTGTACTCTCTGAGAATACGAATAACCTTACAGGGAACATAACTGCCCTTCACCAGACCAAGACGGAACAAATCTCCAATCCATTTCGAATCCTTGGTGTCATCCTTGTTGCCTTTGACAGCTTTTACCCACTTGGGATTAGCAATAGTAACATTGATTTCATCTTCCAAAAGATTAAAGACCCGAACCCAGTATTTACCTGTGGATTCCATACAGACATCATGGCAGTTATTGTCTAACAGCCACTGCTTGAATGCAAGAATAGAGTTGTTAAAGGTTGAAAAACAACTTTCACAAGCAATTATTTCATCAGCGAAAATCTTCGCCCAAGATTTTTCCAATGCTTTTCTTTCACATTCAGTAAGAGTTATAAAACTGTCATCTAATGATAACTGTTGGCAATCATTTGTTTTAAAAGACATACCAACTTTCACAAGCTACTGCCATTATAACTTATAAAAGGGTGGATTGCTTGTATTTACTGTAAAATATTAAATTTTCAAGGTTCTATTATTAGAGCTTTTGACCCCGGCATCATGACATTTATTTACTATCCTGCTTTAATCATTCTGTTTCATGCTAATTTTATAAAAAAGATTTTCCGTTGGAAATAGATTGGAACTATAGGCAAAATATCTTTCAATGTATATATATGGCATACACCACTTTTCTTGGCAACCTATGTCATTCAGGCACTTTTTAAATTCAAATTGAATTTTAACAGCGTGATATCTATGTTCGTTTTTGCTCTTGTATGTTTTATTATTGGTACAATATCACATTTTATGATTGAAAAACCTGCGGACAAATTTATTCGAAAAAAATTATCTCTTTGATGAAAAGGCTGTTGCAAATCTTTATCCTACCAATGGAAATATATTTTGCAACAGCCTTTTTACTATTTATCTGCTTATTCAAAAAACTCTATACATCGGTTACGCTTATCAAACAGATTATTATACTGAAACATTTGATATTCATCTAATAAATCTCTTTCCTCTCCATCTTCACCATTCCAATGCATAACATTATCCGTGTCTAAATACCCTATATGGTTTACTGCCGGAACCTTCTTTTGCAATTCCAACAGATACTGGTTATATATCGGAAGCTCCACACCTACAGCATCCAATAAATAACTTCCCAGATAGTTTGTACTGGTATATTCCATCGCTTCTGCATCCAATTCATAATTCGACCAGAGCATATAAGGGGTAATCTGCTTTTGCTGGGACTGGATAAATGAATTTTCTGCTGTAACCGCTCCCATAACCCGTTCATAAAATCCATCCTCTAATTTCGGCTGATGATCTCCAAAGAAAAGTATTACCGTTTTTTCATCCACCTCTGTAAAATAATCAATCAGATACTTCAACGCCTCATCAGATTTTTTCATTAATCCTAAATACTGCTCCGCCTGTGGAAATTCTCCCGGATAATCCGTCAATGTAACAGATTTTTTGAATTTTTCATAATCATATCCCCCATGATTTTGCATGGTTATATTGAATATGAACAACTTCTCTCCCGGCTGCTTTTCTTCGTACATTTTTATCAGTGCTTTATAATCGGACTTATCTGATGCATAGTTTCTTACTTTTTTTACTTTGACATCATCTTTTCCATAATACTCATCAAATCCATACCACTCATACACTTTGGGACGGTTATAATTCTCTTTTCGATAGGGATGAAAAGCAATAGTACGGTATCCTCTGTCTTTTAATATGGATACAATAGAAGAATCCCCTTCTTCCACATACATCTGATATGCCACAGTTCCAGCAGGAAGATCGGCTACCGTATTTCCTGTCAGAAATTCAAACTCTGAATTTGCTGTTCCACCACCGTATACAGATACATAGACATTCCCATGTTTTACATTTCCTGAAATACCATAAAAGTTAGAAAGTATAGGTTCATCCATTTTTATATCTCCTAGTACGGATAAATCCGCAAAGGATTCATTCATAATAACAATAATATTTTCCGGCAGATTTTCTTCGGACTTACTTTCTATTTTTACATTGTCAGCAATTTCTTCTACCTTTGATACAGAATACCCTTCCGGTTCTTCTATCTGAAAATAACGTAAACTCTGTACTGTACATGCCATATACCCCTGTGTCTGATAGGTAAGATTAAACTTAAAAAAATCCAGTCCGGTAGATCCAGCCCTTGCAAACCAGTCTCCTGCCAGCATACCATGAAAAGAAAAAACAATACATACAATGGTAAACACAGCATAGCTCAGTCGAAATCTCCAGTTTTTCCAGACAAAATCAACTTTTAATACCAATATCCCCACATTAATAAGTAGCACAACTATGCCAAGTCCTATCATTGCCGATGTAAATTCATAACTATACTCTCCGCTTACGGAAATTGCAGTGGACAGAGACTTAATATCCATAATCATAATCGGTTGGTCTCGAAATTGCACCACAAAGGCATTTGCCAGTGCAAAAATATAGGAAACTGTATTTAAAATCAGAATCGTATATTTCACATGATTTATTATGCTAAACAGCAACATGTACAGCAGATACCATATACAAAGATTCAGTAGAATGATTCCCATAGTATTTTCCATAATTTTTTCAAAATTTCCCACTATGGTTTCAAACATATAGAAATCAAAGAATGGCATAATCAAAAACATGATAATCGCCATAATTTTCAGTTGTTTCTCATTAAAATCAAATAATTTCTTACTTTCGCTCTCCAACTTATCTTTTATCAGTTTGTTACTCATAGTTACCTCTCCATATCACTAAACCATACATAATATAATCGAGTAGGAGAAAATTTCTCTGATTAGAGAAATTTTCGACCTCTCACACCACCGTGCGTACCGTTCGGTACACGGCGGTTCAATCAACTTAACAAGTAACACACCTTTCGGTATAGTAATCTAACATTGAGACTAATCCAAACCGGGTTAGTCTTTCTTTTGTAACAGCCATGTTCATTGCCCCACCACTACAACAATGCGCAATTCGTGCTCCGTTGTAAGCTGTTGAGTACGCCCATTTTCTCTCAATCCCAAGTTTCATCAAATTCTTTGCTCTGTTCTGAGGTGTTTTCCAATGCTTTCATATACACATACGCAAACGAAATCGAATATTGCTGTCCAACTTTGCACATAAGGTTTTCATACTTCCTATTTTAAAGTAGTTAATCCACCCTGTGATAAGTTCATTTAGTTTCTCCACCTTGTAAGAATTACTTACTCCCCAACTTCTGCAAGTAAGTTGCTTCATTCTTGCTTTGAGCTTCTCTATAGATTTCGTATGTGGTTTTGCCTTATATTGATGTGCTATTCTGTCAAAGTAAAATCCAAACCCAAGATATTTAAGACCGCTTGGTCTGTCTACCTTGCTTTTTGTCATATTTACTTTAAGCCCTAGTTTCTCTTCAATAAACTTTGTGAGATTTCTCATCACTCTTTTTGCTGACATTTCACTTCCGACCATAATGATACTATCATCTGCATATCTGACAAACTTTAGCCCTCTTTGTTCCATCTCCTTATCCAGTTCGTTCAGCATGATATTTGCAAGGAGTGGCGATAGATTCCCCCCTTGTGGTGTCCCTATCACGGATTCCTTATATTCATCATCTGCCATAATTCCACTGACAAGAAATTTTCTTATGATTGAAATTACATC
>JAGALK010000074.1 GCA_017625255.1 Lachnospiraceae bacterium | reverse complement strand
TTTGTTTCATTTAATGCTTTTTTACAATCCATCATACCTGCGCCGGATAATTCACGCAGTTCTTTTACCATTGCTGCTGTAATAGCCATTTTATTGTCCTCCAATTGAATATTATGCTTCTACTGCTTCTTCTTCAACAACTTCTGTTTCGTCAACTTCAATGTTACCCTGATTTGCTTCAATCACTGCATCAGCCATCTTAGAAACGATTAATTTTACTGCACGAATTGCATCATCGTTACCTGGAATTACATAATCTAATTCTTCAGGATCACAGTTTGTATCTGCAATACCAATCAAAGGAATTCCTAATGTATGAGCTTCCTGAATACAGATTCTTTCTTTCTTAGGATCTACTACAAAAATTGCATCCGGAAGTTTCTTCATATCCTTGATACCGCCAAGGTTTTTCTCTAATTTTTCCCATTCTTTCTTAAGAGCAATAACTTCTTTTTTAGGTAATACATCAAATGTACCATCTTCAGCCATAGCTTCGATTTCTTTTAATCTTGCAATACGGCTCTGGATAGTCTTAAAGTTTGTCAACATACCACCTAACCATCTTTCATTTACAAAGTACATTCCACAACGCTCTGCCTCAACTTTGATAGCATCCTGTGCCTGTTTCTTTGTACCAACGAAAAGAATTGTACCGCCTTCTGCTGCGATATCTGCTACTGCTTTGTAAGCTTCATCTACTTTACCTACAGATTTCTGTAAGTCAATGATATAAATACCATTTCTCTCTGTGTAGATGTATGGAGCCATTTTAGGGTTCCATCTTCTTGTCTGATGTCCAAAATGAACACCTGCTTCAAGTAACTGTTTCATTGTAATAACGCTCATTTTCTTACCTCCATGTGGTTGTTTTCTTCCATATGCTTCCTTTCATGAAACACCGTTTCCGGCACCTATTTCATCATCCGCATATGTGATTGCTGTTTCTGTCTTTACAGAACCTGTAAGAGTATATCATACTTACCCTTTATTTGCAAGCATTTTTTGTATATCTTCCTGTTCTTCTTTGGTCATTAAATTATGCACATCCAAAGTAACAATCAGATTTTTATTATTTTTTGCTACTTCTGTGAAACAATTCTGGCTATGTCGTATAATTTCCGGCATCTTATACATTTGGTCATCCGGTACATTTAGTATTTCCTGTACCTTACATACCTCAAATCCAATCAACATGCCATCTACTTCTACTACTACCGTATTTTCAATCTTCGCGCCTTCATATCCAAATTTAACTGCAAGACTATATACAGGTATAACATTTCCATGCAAATTCATGATTCCTTTAATATATGGCAGAGCATTCGGAACATCCACAATCTGCATTTTTTGTTCAATAGACTGAACCTGTTCAAGTTCTATTCCGTACTTTACATCTCCCAACATAAATGTTAATAATTGCATAGCTGTTACCTCCTTATTATTTTCTGATACTTCTGTCCTCTAAAACTCGCTTTATCTTGAAAGCAACAATTCTGCTATCTCTTCATAAGTAGCACCTTTAGGTATTTCATATGTTCCCGGACGAATCAAATTATCGTAATTTATCTCCATTAAATATACATTTAAATCCCATGCATCTTCAACAATTCCTGCATCTTTTATTTTTTTACAAATCTCATCCGAAAACTCTCCAGCAACAACTTCTATTACTGCTACATCTGACTCGCTATCCTCCTCTGTCTCTTCAGATAACGACTCCTCTTTTTCTTCAGCAAATTCGGTTTCTGTATCCTGCGATTCAACCTCTGTCATTTTATCCTGTTCAACACCTTCTGTATCCTTCTGTAAATCAGCTACAGTACCAGAAACCACATTTTCTTCTTTCTTTGAACTTTCCTGTTCTGTGTCTTGTTTATGTATCGAAATTGAAATCATAAAAATAATTGTCGTAACAAGAATTCCTATTCCAATTCCTCTTAAATAATATTTCAGTTTCACTTTTTATTCCCCTCATACAAGCTGATTACTAATTGAACCTCACCTATACCAAGTGCCAGTTGTTTAGCAATCTCAATTCCTGATTTTCCTTCTTTATGTAAAGCAAGAATTGCATCATTATGATTACTTTCTTCCTTTTCGGTAAACCATTCTTCCAAATTCTCTGTCATCTGTTCTGTAAATAAGTTTACCTCTTTTACTGCCTGTAATTCAGGTACATCCTGCAGCATTTCTGCCTGAGCTTCCGAAACAGCAGTTCTCTGCACTGCCTGTTTTTCAATTTCACTGTCTCTTCTGTTCATATCACTAGCTACTTCCTGCAGTTTTGAAGAGAATTGGGTAAGCTCTGCATGTTTATCATTTAACATGCTGTAAAGAAACATTATTTCATTGTGTGTTTTATTCATAGATTCCATAACAGTATCTGAATACTCACTAATTGCCATGATTTTTTCATTAGATTCCTTTTCCATGGAGCGCTCTGCTTTCAATAATACTTCTTCTGCCTTTTCTTCTACCTGACTTTCCAGCTTCCCTGAAAGCTTCTGCACTTCTCTCTCCATAATCCTTCGGAGCTCGTCTTTACTCAAATCACCAATTTTATTTAATTCTCCAGGTATCAGCTTTTCTGTTATAAAAAAGCTTGCAACAAAGAACACTACACCAATTATCAATAATATAATTTCTGTTGCTGTCATCTCTTCTCATACTCCTCTAAATCTTCATATCGAAATGGGTGCTTCCCTGTTTTCGGACAACTATATTTTCCTTTTGTTCCTGCTTTCGCTTCTTTTTCTGTTGTCCATGATATTCATTATTGCCCTTTTCTTTAGCATCATATCGCTCTTCCTGATTTTTAGCATCCTCTGCATGCTGCACCTGTTTAAGCTGACGATGCTCCTGCGTTTTTAGCTGTGCCTGAATATTATGCTGTTCAACTAACGGCTTACTCTCTTCCTGCTGTTTTATCATTCCAATATCTTGTGTCCGCTGAATAACTCCGCTTAGCGTTACCGGTCCGACCGCCATATACTATCCCCTCGTATTCCTATAAATTTTTGACTTTGATTTCAGCACCTTCTTTAACATAATAACAGTATTTTCTCTGATCTTTTGTTGTTATAGATAATTCTGAAATTTTAATTACTACTCCAGGATAAATAACATTTTGTATTTCAACCTTAGCTCTTCCGGCATTCATAAACTCTGTCCGTAAAATATTAAGCTCTTCATTTACCGGCGCAAGCTGACTCTGTAATGATTTTAATGCTATCACCTGCTGTTTCATAAATTCTACTTTATCAGCCGGAATTACTACTCCTGCTTTTAGTTTCTCACTATAATTTAAAAGAATCGGACGAATAGCTTCGATTTTTTTTGCAAGTTCTTTTGCTGTCTGCTGTAACATACTGAATCTTTCCAGCTTTTCAGGCTCAACACCAACCTCTACCACCGTTGAAGTTCCCATTTCAGAACCAATCGTTCTCGCCGAAACCCTATTACAAGCTTGAACATCACCACCGATAATAAGACCTTTTCCACCATTTACAATAATTTCTGTGCTGGCAGAAACCTTACTTTGAATAATAGATTCCGTATCCACATACCCACCAGATTCTACAGTTGCACTTTCAATAAATTTAATTACTACATTACTTTTGGCTTTCAACAGACCTTTGCCCATTCCGTGAATGCCCCGCTTTACAATAATCTGACCACCGGCATATAACTGTGCCCCTTCTACGACACCTTCTACAACAATGTCACCATCAGCTTTCACAATAAATCCACTTTTAACATTGCCTCGAACCAAAACATTTCCCGGATATTCAATATCACCAATAGAGTTATCTACATCTGCCGGAACTTCATAGACTCCAGACACAAATACCTTTCCCTGTACCAATGAAGCATGACCTGTTACTTCTGAGTATATTTCCATTCCATCTTCTGATACACGAATATTATTTGCATAGGACAAATGAAGATTTTGCACATCTCGTGGTTTTATATCTTCTCCTCGTACTGTTTTACCCGGATTTCCCGGTACTGCCGGAATTAATCTTGCCAAAAGCTGATCCTTTTCCACTTTACTGATAATATCCAAATCGTGATAATTTACAGAGCCATCTTCATTATGCTTTGGCTTTAAACTGCGATTTGTAGAAAAGAAATATTCAATTCTAGCATCCTTTCCCAATGTAGGCGGAATACCTTTTGCAATTAAATACTCTGTACAATATTGATGTTCCTGTACCAATTCTTTTATTTTACTTTCATCAATTCCACATACGACACCTTTATGCTTTAGGGCATCGTAAATATCTTCTTCTGAAACTGCTCTATAATTATCAGCACCTGCATAAAAAGTACATCTTACCAGCATATAATCTAATGACATAGAAATACTTACTCGTTCATTGAAAGGAATTCCTACATCTTTATCAATATATACAACTACCGGCTCACTTGAAGAAATAGCTTTATTTATCTCTTTTATTCTTTTATCATCAGAAGGATACCCCTTATCCATAAGATAACGAGTCACATCTTTTACATCTATGTTTTTTCCCCCCTCTTGCGGCGGAAAAAACTTCAAATAAAACTCTCCTGATTCTATAATTGGTTTAAAATAACCATTCCTATTCTCCATGTTCATCTCCCCTCTCAATCCACCAGTATTTCCATGTAACTTCCCATTTTCTTTCTCATTTTTAACAATGCCTTTGTATGTAATTGGGAAATTCTTGATTCAGAAACTTCAAGCACTTTGCTGATTTCTTTTAATGTTAATTCTTCGTAATAATATAATTCTATTACTCGTCTTTCTTTTTCAGTCAAATGCTCTAAGGTATCCTGCAACACCTGTTTTAACTCATTCTCCTGAATTTTTTCTTCCGGCTGAATAAAATGCGAATTATTTCTTGCATCCATTACCGGTTCGCTTCCCTGCTCGATATATTCATTCAGTGAAACAATATTTGTTACCTTTAACTGAGACTGCCAACTTAATAATTCCTCATCCGATATACCAATTTCTCGGGCAAGCTCTTCATCACTGGCATTTTTACCAGTGCGCATTTCTATTTGCTTTATGGCTTCGTCTAATTTTTTCTGTTTTTGCCTTACAGTTCTTGGAATCCAATCCATTTTTCGAATCTGATCTAAGATAGAACCACGAATTCTAAGACTTGCATATGTTTCAAATTTCACATCTTTTGCAGCATCAAATTTATCAATTGCATCTATCAGACCAAATATACCGTAGCCAACTAAATCATCGTACTCTACATTATAGCCGAGATACATACTTAATCTTCCTGCAACAACTTTTACTAAAGATGCATATTCTAGGATAATCTGTTCGCGTATTTCAGGTGTGGGATTTTTTTTATACAATTCCCATAATTTTTCTTTCTCCATTGTCTTCATTTCAAGCCCCCAATACAAAATACTGAACTAGTCTTCCTCTTCCCCAACTGCCTTTTCTTCAGCGTCTTCTGATTCTTCGCCTTCAGTTTCTTCTTTAGAATCTTCTGAAGCTTCTTCAGCAGCCATTTCTTTGAAATTCATGTCAATTATAATTCTTATCACTATACCAATAACAAAAAAAACTACACAAACAACTATAAATCTTTTTGTAAAAATATCAATGTCTACATTCTGTGCGAACGACATTACACATGTTATAAAACCGGCCACAAGTGCTAATATTGCCGGTAACAGCTTTGTATTCATTTTCATTCCTCCATTGTCAGAGGCCTATATAACTTTTAACGGCTTACCGACAGATTTGATATAAAATTCGCCTGTCTCACAATGCAATTCTACCGTACGACCATAATTAAGCCCCGTATCTTCTGCAATTAGTCGTATATTTAATTGTTTTAGTTTTTCTCGGGCAGCAATTGCATTCCTCTCACCAATATTTCCGACATTGGACATGCCACTTACCTCGAACATCTTTGCCCCACCTGCCATTTTTGCTACCAGACGGCTTCTGTTGGCACCTGCACTTAAAACTCTTTTAAGAAGTTCATCTATTCCTGTATCTGCAAATTTAGCAATATTACTGTTATTTCTCATTTGCGTACTATCCGGCAACATATAATGTACCATGCCACCAACTTTAGCAACAGGATCATAAAAGGTCAAACCGATACAGGAACCGAGTCCTAATGTCGTTATTGTATCAGGCGCTTTGCATATATTCAAATCCGCCATGCCCACTCTTATAACCTGACTCATGTATTTGCTCCTTATACTGAAAGACCAAGTGCTGTTAATATCTTACCATATGAATCCTGCTCCGGCATCAAGATAAAATATCCATTAATCATCACATCATCTCCGAATTCAGTTTCTATTAACAACGCATTGTCTCCATACTGTCCAAACTGAATTGCTGGAACACTTAAAATTGATGCTGCCATATCTACAGCAATATATGGAATAGATGGAGTTATAACTAAATTAGTCATCATGGACAATGCAGACAGATAAGATGCTGCTATAATATTTCCAATTTCTTTTAAAGCAGATAAATCCATCTCATCAAACTCTTTTGTAAATTCAGGATCTCTTCCCATCAATCTATTTACAAGACACTGGGCAGATTTCATATTCATTAAAAACATCATACTACCATCAATATCGGTCATTACCTCTAAGAAAATTCCTACAATGATTTCATCCTCAGGACAAATCGCTGACCCCAATTTAGAAGCTTCTAATAGCTCCACCTTAGGTACATTCATATCAATTTTATCCCCTAACATAGATGCAATCGCTGTCGTTGCATTTCCTGCACCAATATTTCCGAGTTCTCTTAAAACATCAACATACATTTCATTGACTTGTTCCAATGTAAATTTACTCATTCTTTCCTCCGTTTTCCGATAGGAATATATAGAATATAGTGAGACCACATGAAATAGTCTCACTATTACTCTTAAATATTTTCAGATTCATCAACAACTGCACTAATATCAAACAATGAAATCAGCTCGTCTCCATTTTTACCAACACCGCTAATAAAACTGTTTTTATCATTCTTAGCTGTCTTAGTTGAATGATCGATATTTTCTGCAGCCAATTCAACAACTTCTTTTACTTCGTCTACAATGATTCCGATTATTCCCTGTTCTTCAATCTTCAAAATAATAATTCTGGATGCATCTGTAAATTTATCATCTTCTAATTCCATTTTTAAACGGATACTCATAACAGGGACAATTTCTCCACGAAGATTAATAATTCCCTTAAAATATGTCTGTGCCTTTGGAACTCTGGTAATACTCTGCATACGAACAATATTATCAACATAACTGATGTCTAAACCGTACTGCTCATTTCCAATTTTTACAACGATATACTGCTTTGTAGCCTTTTCAGAAACTTCAATCGCATTTCCCATCTAAGACACCTCCCTAAATTAATGCATTTACATCTAAGATTAAAGCAACCTCACCATCACCAAGAATGGTTGCACCACTAATAATCTTATTATTTTTAATAAATTTACCTAATGATTTGATAACAATTTCCTGCTGTCCCATTAAATTATCTACAACCAGACCTGCATAATTGTCACCTTTTTTAACAATAACAACTGTCAAGCTTTCAGGCTCTTCTGCTAATGGCTCAATATCCAAAACTTTATCCATACGAATCAATGGAATAACCATACCTCTTAAATGAATAACTTCTTTTGCTTCTACATAACGAATATCTTTTACCGGAATATCTTCGATATTATGTATAGAGCCCAATGCAATTGCATATTTTTCCTGACGAATCTCTACCATCAATGCCTGAATAATTGCTAATGTAAGTGGAAGTCGTACTGTAAATTTAGAGCCTTCACCCAATTTACTGGTTACTTCTACATCGCCACCAAGAGCTTCAATATTGGAACGAACAACATCAAGTCCAACGCCTCGTCCGGAAACATCTGTAATCTTCTTTGCCATTGAAAAGCTTGGAATAAATAACAGATTAATAATCTCTTTCTGACTCATTACTTCTGCCTGCTCCGGTGTGATAACGCCACGCTCAATAGCTTTTGATTTTACCTTTTCCGTATCAATACCATTACCATCATCACTTACTTCAATGATAACATTGTTGCCTTCCTGGAAAGCATTTAAGTAAATTGCACCCTTTTCAGGTTTTCCTCTTAATTTACGGATTTCAGCACTTTCTAAACCATGATCTGCCGAATTACGAAGCAAATGCTGCAATGGATCACCGATCTGATCTACTACGGTACGATCTAACTCTGTATCTTCACCACTCATGTATAATTCCATGTTCTTATTTAACTTTCTGGAAAGATCACGAACCATTCGTGGGAATTTATTTACTACACTCTCGATTGGAACCATTCGAACCTTCATAACAGATTCATGCAGATTTGTTGTAATACGCTCTAAGTATTCAATCTGCTCATGGAATGCCTGATTCTGGAAATTACCACCCTCTGTTGTACTGATAGAAACAAGACTGTTTTTAGCAATAATCAACTCGCTGACCTGATTCATAAGTGCATCCAGTTTTTCGATATCCACACGAACTGTACGGCTGGTTACCGGTTTATTCGCAGCAGCTTTCTTTGCTGCCGGCTGAGTTTTCTTGGCTGCTTCTGATATCTGAGTACTTGGCTCTGCAATCTCAGCCACTTCTGTTGAAGCTTCTGCAAAACCAACAGCTGTCTCTTCTTTTGAATTGTATAAATCATATTTTACTTCTTCTGCAATTACTGCATCAATTTCAGATACTGACTTTGCAGCACTGACAATCTTTTCCAAAGCTTCTGCAGAAGATACAAAAAATGTAAAATCAAGTTCAAACTTCTCATCTTCAATATCCTGAGAGCTTGGACGATAAATAATAATCTCACCATAATCTTCTACAGCCTTAAACACCAAGAATGCTCTTGCTGCTTTTAACAAGCAATCAGGATGAATATATACAGTAAAACCATATACACGATTATTATTCTGCTCAGCAACTAATATAGACTCTTTTTCAGCCTTTGTAAGCTCAGTTTCCAAAAACTTCTTCTCTCTTGCAACAGTTTCTGCTTTTGGAGTTTCTTCTTTTACAGGTTCGCTGTTAGTTGCTTCTTTTCCTTCTGCACTGGCAATAAAATCATTCAATTCCTTGATAATTGCCTCATTATCTTCTGTACCTTCTTCTGATGTCTCTTTCACATTTTCCAAATATTTATCTAATGCATCCAGACATTCAAAAAGAATATCGATCATTTTGCTTGTAACTTTTATTTTGTCACTTCGCACTTCCTGGAACATATCTTCCATATCATGCGTCAGATGCTGCATTCTTTTAAATCCCATGGTACCTGCCATACCTTTTAAGGAATGTGCAGCACGAAAGACTTCATTAATTGTGTCCTTATTATCTGGTTCTTTTTCCAGGGTCATAATACAGTCACTCAGATTCTGTAAATGTTCACTGGTTTCATCGATAAAAATCTCAAGATATTGACTTACATCCATTCTACTGTACCCCCACTCTCTTGGTAATTGTTGTTGCAACTTCTGTTAACGGAACCACTTCATCCACTACGCCGGCTTCATAAATTGCCTTCGGCATACCATATACCACACAAGTTTCAGCATTTTGAGATATTACATAAACTGGTTTTGATTTTTCTAAAGATAAAATACCTTTTGTACCATCAGCACCCATTCCTGTAAGTACCACACAAACAATTTCATTAAATCCACTTTTTCTCAATGAATCATACATAATATCTGCACATGGTCTTAATCCACCAATTGCAGGCATCGTATTTAAACTGATTTTGTGTCTTCCATCAGGGGTTCTTGTAATCTCCATATGCTTACCGCCAGGCGCTACATATACCCAACCTTTCTGTAAAACATCTCCATCCTCTGCCTCTTTTACAGATATCTTGCTCAACTCATTTAAGCGATCCGCCATGGATTTTGTGAATCCTGCCGGCATATGCTGAACTAACACCATTGGTGCATCCAGATTCCCCGGTAAAAAAGGAATGACACTTTGAAGAGATTTAGGACCGCCTGTAGAACACGCCAAGGCAACTACTTTATCACCTTTTGCAGTAGCTGCTGTTCTTTTTACAACAGTTCGTTCCACCTTTTTAGAGGATTCCTGTACGCTTTTAAAGCTTCTTGTCAAACTTTGCGTTTTTAATACTGCTGAAAGTACCGACAACAAATCTCTTTTAAATGCTTCACCTTTTGCTTCTATGATATTAGTCGGCTTTGTCACAAAATCGACTGCACCAAGCTCCATTGCAAGAATAGTAACCTCTGCATCTTTTACGGTTACTGTACTAACCATAATTACTGTTGCTTTAATGCCATCCTTTTGTAACTTTTCAAGTAATTCCAGACCTCCCATACGAGGCATATTCACATCAAGAATCACACCATCATATTGTGTCTGCTTCAATTTCTCGTAGGCTTCCAGTCCATCTTTACAAACATCCGCTGCCTGAAATGTACTATCTGTATTGATTATATCACAAATCACCCTTCTCATGAGTGCAGAGTCATCGACAACCAAAATATTTTTCTTCATATTATCATCCTTTATTAATTTGTTCGTCTCTCTTTTCGCTCTTCTTCAAATATATAGCGAATAATCTCTTCTCTGATACGATTATTCTCAAAAACAAACTGAACACGGGACTCAAACTTTGTTTTATCATTTTCTAATCTATCAGTATCTAATACATGTCCAACTAAAAAATATTGTTTGTCAATATTTTCATTACATAGACGCACACTTAATAAAATGTAACTGTCTGTCTCAATTTTTTCTTCCCCTATCAGTCTTACTCCACCACCACTCAAATCATGTATGGTTACAGGTTTTTGTTTTTCATAAAAATCATCTCCCCGTAAATCCTCGAGTATCTGATCTGCAGTTTTAGTTTCTGCATCTTCTTTTGATATTGCATAAAACTGAGTACTCATCAAACATGGATAACGATAATACTCTCTTCTTTGAAATTTTTTCAGCTGAGAATGCAACTGAACCAACATCATATGTACATTCTCCTGTTTATATCTTTCTTTTATCTGCCCAATACTATGATATATACCATTAGCAGTATAAAAAACAAATTCAAAACGAATTCCCAAAGGAAGAAGTACTAATCGTCCATTTTCAATTGGCATTGTAATTTCTATTTCACCCTCATCTGTAATATCTGTCACCTGACATTTATAAACATGAGGAGATACTCCTGTTTTTTCTGATTGTTCAACCTGCTGTACTAACCGAATATCAACCTTTTCCCCTAACTGAATCAAATTCCCAAACATCTTTTTTCCTCACTTATTTACTTTTTCGAGATAAAAAACTAGAAAATAGCTGCGTAATACCCTTACGCATTGCCGCTTGTTTATTTTCACCATTCACAAAATTTCCTGTCAACACTTCATATGCTCTTGAAGAAATTGCATTTGGCTTCTCAAGTGAAACGATTTTCTGACTTCGTACGGCAATATCCATGTCCGAATCCTGTGGAATCATACCAATAAAATTTACATCTCCATTTAAAAATCTGCCAACAACAGAATTCAGCTTTGCAAATATTGCTTCTCCTTCTTCCTTACGATGTACCTTATTTACTACTACATGAATTTTTGTGTTTTCTTTAGAAAAAAATGGATTGCGATGCAATATTTTCAACAAGGAATATGAATCTGTCAAAGAACTTGGATCTGGTGTTGTAACCAGTAAAATCTCCGGACTTGCCAATACAAACTCAAGAACATAATCTGAAATTCCTGCACCTGTATCTACAATAATAACATCTGCCATTTCATTTAACTCTTCCAAACTATGCACCAAAAAAGACAACTGATTTTTTGAAAGATTATTTAAACTTGCAATACCAGAACCACCAGAAATAAAACCAATATCCATCGGTCCCCAAGTAACAATCTCTTTTATATTTCTGCCTTTGTATATCAAATCTGTAAGATTATATTTCGGAATTGCCCCAAGCATCACTTCCACATTGGCAAGACCTATATCAGCATCAAATATAATGACTTTTTTTCCCATTTTTCTAAGCCATACCGCCATATTTACAGCGGTATTTGACTTTCCTACTCCACCTTTTCCGCTGGTAATAGTTACCACACGGGCACTCCCAGATGTAGATGCTAAATTTTTTTGTTTTATTACATTTCTAAGTTGTTCTGCCTGATCCATAGGCTACTGTCCTCCTAGTAACCGTTTCACTATCTTCTGCGAATTCAATACTTCAATATCATCCGGTACACTTTGCCCGGATGCAATATAAGCTACTTCTGCTCCAGAATATAATTTAATATTCAGTATATTTCCATATGTTGTAGTTTCATCCAACTTTGTAAAAATCAATTTATAATCTGATATTTCTTTATACACATCACAAATTTCAATTAAATCCTTATACTTCGTAGTTGCACTTAAAACCAGATATACATCTGTATCATACTGTTCATCTACACTCTGCACCAGATTCTTAGTTTCATCTTTCTGATTTGTGCTTTTATGCGAAAAACCTGTAGTGTCTACCATAACAACATCATAATTCTGTAATTTTTCAATGGCAGAATTCAATTCTTCCGCAGAATAAATCACATTCAAGGAAGTATCTAAAATATTCGCATAAGTACGAAGCTGTTCTGCCGCTGCTATACGATATGTATCGGCTGTCAAAAAAGCTACTTTTTTCTCCTGTTCAACCTTTAATTTCGAAGCAATCTTGGCAATTGTTGTTGTTTTTCCGACTCCGGTTGGCCCAATAAAAAACACAACCTTCGGCTTTTTACCATTTACTTCAATACCATGAGATTCTCCAAATTTAAGTATCATTTTCTGATAAACATTCGAAAGTATATAATCTACGCTGCTTCCATTCCAATTTACTTTCTCAAGCTCATCCATAATCTGATTGACATACTTTTCATTTACCTCATTATCAATCAATGTTTCATACAAAACTTTTATAAATGCAAGACTCTCATTCTTTTTTGTATCTGTTTTAACTATTTCATGCTCTTTGGCAGTTTCTTTTTTTTCAGCGGATAATTGCTTTTCTAAAATGCTTTGAAGATTTTCTAATTTTTCTTCAATTCGTTCTGCATTTCCCATATCTTCATTTTTTAAAAGACTGGCATTTTTTCTTATAAACTCAATAGCACTTTGCTCAGCTTCCACCTGAGCAATATCTTTTTTAGATGCTAACGGTATCTGAATTGGCTCATCTGCGGTAACATTGATAGTTTCATGTGATTTTTGCATATTTTTCAATGCCACAGTAGAATCTACAGCACTTTCCTTTTCTTCAACAGCAGCAGTTACCTCAAATGTAGATTTCTTAAATATCTGAAATAAACCTCTTGGCTTTATCTCTTTTATACTCATAATGACTGTCTGTTCACCAAATTCTGCTTTTGCTTTATCTATGGCTTCTTCCTGTGTCTTTCCCTGAAATTTCTTAATCGTCATTAACCTGTCACCATCCCAACTGACTGTAATTCTACATTGGATTCAACTTCATTATATGATATAACAATTAAATCCCTGAAATAATCTGATGTAAGCTTTTTAAAATACATTCTCACAATTGGAGATGTAATAATAATTGGATTTTTACCCAGATTTTCTAATTTTGCAACTTCTGCTTCCACTGAATTGATAATCGCCTTTGTACGCTCAGGATCTAAAGTTAAATATGCTCCTTGCTCTGTCTGCTTTACAGACGACATAATATCCTGTTCAGTTTTTGGATCTAATGTAATTACACTTGTTACCTCATTAGGAGCAAAATGTTTACTGGAAATTGCTCTCTTTAGACTTTGTCTTACATATTCTGTAAGCACATCTGTATCTCGCGTTGTTGATGCATGATCTGCAAGTGTTTCAAAAATACTAAGCAAATCTCGTATAGAAATACCTTCCCGCAACAGATTTTGCAATACTTTCTGTACTTCACCAAGTCCAAGCAGCTTTGGAACCAACTCCTCCACCAACACAGGATTGCTCTCTTTCAAATTATTAACAAGATTCTGTACATCCTGTCTGGTAAGAAGCTCATCAATATGTGTCCGAATAACCTCTGTTAAATGGGTTGCAATAATAGAAGGCGGATCTACTACTGTATAACCAAGACTCTCAGCCCTCTCTCTTTGTCCTTCAGTAATCCAGATTGCCGGAAGATGGAAGGATGGCTCAAAGGTAGGTATACCGGTAATTTCTTCTTCTACATATCCCGGATTCATTGCCATATAATGATCAAACAGAATCTCACCTTCTGTTACCTGAATACCTTTAATCTTAATTATATACTGATTTGGATTTAACTGAATGTTATCTCGTAAACGAATAATAGGAACCACTGTACCCAATTCCAAAGCAATTTGTCTACGAATCATAACTACTCGATCCAATAAATCACCGCCTTGATTTACATCAGCAAGCGGGATAATACCATATCCAAACTCCAATTCGATTGGATCTACCTGTAATAAAGACACCACATTTTCCGGTTTTCGAACTTCTTCTGCTTCCGTTTCTTCCATACTGGCTTCTTCTTCAATCTGCTCAATTCCAATATTCTTAGCAATATTTCTTCCGGCAAGGATAAATGCTGCGCCAAGCCCAACAAACAAATACCACTCAAATGGTGTAGTAACACCAAGGAAAATCATGGTTGCTCCAACAATGTAAAGCACCTTTGGCATACCAAAAAGCTGCTTTACCAAAATTGTACCAAAATCTGCTTCTTTTGACGCTTTCGTTACAAGAATACCAGTTGCCAGAGAAATCAGTAAGGATGGAATCTGACTGCAAAGTCCATCACCAATTGTAAGTATTCCATATTCCTGAATGGCATCAGCAAACTCAAGTCCCTGCCTTGTCATACCCATTGCTGTACCACCGATAATATTGATAAATGTAATAATCAGACCTGCCGTAGCATCTCCCTTAACATACTTGGTCGCACCATCCATGTTACCAAAGAAACTGGATTCAGCCTGAATTTTCTCTCTTCGTATTCTCGCTTCTTTCTCTGTAATTGTCCCTGTATTCAAATCCGCATCAATCGCCATCTGCTTACCCGGCATAGCATCGAGTGTAAATCGTGCAGTTACTTCTGCTACTCGCTCAGAACCCTTATTGATAACGATAAACTGGATAATAATTAAAACAATAAATACAATTGTACCAATAATTAAGTCTCCGCCACCTACGAATGTACCAAAGGTTTCTACCACATTTCCCGGATCTCCTGTAGTAAGAATCAATCGTGTAGAAGATACATTCAAAGATATACGAAAAATCGTGGTAAACAAAAGTAATGTTGGAAAAAACGACATATCCAACACTTCTTTTGCAAATAATGCATTAAACATAATTATTAATGCTATGGAAATGTTAATTGCCAACATAACATCCAAAAGTATGGAAGGAATTGGTACAATGAAAAAGATTACTGCCGCCAACAAATATATAGCCACACCAATATCTGCTTTTTTCATTTCATTTCCTCCTTCTAATTATTTTTAAGATTATATACCATAGCAAGAACCTCTGCTACAGCCTGATATAACTCCGGCGGAATCTCCTGTCCTATATCGACATTTGCATATAACATTCTCGCCAAAGGCTTATTTTCAACAATTTCTATATGATTTTCTTTTGCTACTTCTCGAATTTTTAAAGCAAGATAATCTTCACCCTTTGCCAACACAATTGGTGCTTTCGATTCATTAGGATCATATTTTAGCGCAACCGATAAATGTGTCGGGTTAGTAATAATAACATCCGCTTTAGGAATATCCTGCATCATACGCCTTCTGGAGGCTTCTCTCATTTTCTGTCTCTGTCTGCCCTTGACTTCAGGACTTCCTTCCGTATTTTTATGTTCGTCCTTTACTTCCTGCTTGGTCATCTTCATCTCTTCATGGAATTTATGTTTTTGATAAATCCAATCTACAATTCCAAGAACAAGATAAACTAATCCTATTTTAAATCCGGCATCCAAAATTACCTGCCCACAAAGTATAATTGCCTGCATTAAAGGAATATCATACAAAAAAAACAAATCATTTGCATTATCCTTAATAGCTGTATATGCCATATAAGCAATTAACCCTATCTTAACAATAGATTTTGCAAGTTCAAACAGGGAATCCATGGAAAAAATTCGTTTAAAACCATTAATCGGATTAAACTTATCTAATTTAGGCTCCATTGGTTTTGTTGTCACTTTCCAGCCTACCTGAAGTATATTTACCAACACACAAACAATAAATCCTATAAGTAAAAAAGGCAGCATAATTTTCACTGTTTCCACAACAACTGTGTACATAAAAGATGTTACACTATACCCACTCATATATTCCGAATTATTTTTTACAAAATCCGGAATTCTTGTATATGTAAATGAAAATACACTTAAAAATCCATCATACACAAACGACATAAAGATTTTTAATATAAGAAAAAGTACAATCAAGTCAAATGCCGCACTTAACTCCTTACTTTTTGCAACCTTACCGTCTTTTCTGGCATCATCTAATTTTTTTGTTGTCGGTTCTTCTGTTTTTTCTCCCCCCGGTCCGTCTTTTGCAAACCACTGGAGATTATATATAATTAAATTTCTATCATATTCCGTCAATTTACATACATCCCTTTTAACATGGATACTATTGTTTTCTTCATTTCATCAAAGATAAAATCTGAAACATTTATGAACAATCCAATGGTAATAAGCATAATCACCAAACCAGCTAAAACTTTCAACTGCATACCCACCGCAAACATATTCATCTGTGGTGATACCTTTGCCATAATTCCCAAGACACAGTTTAAAATCATAATAGAAGCAAATATAGGAAGCGTAATTCTAAACGCTATAACAAACGCATCTATTACATAAGTTATCATGCCTTGTAAAAGTCTATCCGACTGAAACACCTGTCCATTTACAGGTATTAGCAAATAGGAATCTGCCACCGCCTGCAAAATATAATGATGCATATTAGTTGCAACCAATAAAAGCAACACTAGATAATTATAAAAATTTCCAGTAACAGTTGCCTGCGTTTGTAACTGAGGATTATACTCCTGAGCCATAGAAAAACCTATGTTCATATCAATTAAATTACCTGCTAATAAAATAATGGAATTACAAATGTTTGCTGCAAATCCAATGAGCAATCCTGTAATTCCTTCTTTTATGACGATAATGGAATAACCGACAATCCCTGTATATTCCAAACTTTCTTTTGGAAGTACATGATATAAAATCAAGGAAACAAAGAAAGCCAATCCAATTTTCACTCTCCCAGGCGTATTAGTCATTCCATAAAAAGGAGCAATGAAAACAAAACAGGATATGCGGACCAAAATCAATAAAAAATATTCAAATGTAAGTAAGGAAAAGCTATAATCAACCATAATCTACCTAACTTAAGTATATACTAAAATCTGTCCATAGACGAGTCATATAGGTTGACATTTCATTCAGCATAAATGAACCAAATATCAAAATTCCTACAAAAACAGCCAAAATCTTAGGAACAAATGTAAGTGTTTGTTCCTGAATAGATGTGACTGTCTGAAATATACTAATAACTAATCCTACAATCAGGGATATAAGCAACAATGGCGCCGATGCCACGATAACTGTATAAATTGCTTCTTTTGCAATTACTATCACATCACCCTGCGAAATCATCAGCTTTACCTCCCTGTATCACTTTCCTGCTCATTTATATACCTACCGCTAATAGAAAGTCTTTACAAGACTTCCTATAACTAAATTCCATCCATCCGCTAAAACAAACAATAATATTTTAAACGGTAACGAAATTGTCGTCGGCGGCAACATCATCATACCCATAGACATAAGTATCGATGAAACCACCATATCAATTACAATAAATGGAATATAAATCAAAAAACCTATAATAAATGCTGTTCGAAGTTCACTAATGATAAAACTCGGTATCAAAATAGAAAACGGAACTTCTTCGTAGCTTTCATATGTCTCTCCGGATATTTCAATGAACAAATCAATATCTTTAACTTGAACTTGCCCATTCATAAATTCCCGTAAAGACTCCCCACCAATTTCAAGTGCCTGCTCCTGCGTGATTTCTCCCGCATCAAAAGGTTTTATAGCATTTTCATTAATTTCCGTAAATACAGGATTCATGATAAAAAATGTCAAAAATAATGCTAAACCAATCAAAACCTGATTTGGCGGTGCTGTCTGTGTACCAATTGCTGTTCTGATAAAATGCAATACAATAATAATTCTTGTATAAGAAGTCAGCATAATAAGAATAGAAGGTGTTAATGCAATAACTGTAAGCACTAACAAAATCCGAATAGACCCAGATAATGTTCCCTCTTCATTATTATATATAAAGGTAACTCCATTTGTGCCATCAGCAGTAGCACTTTCTACACCTTCACCACTGACCACATCCAATTCTGCTATATCATCCCCTGTAGGCACTTCTATCGCATCTGTTGTATTATTATTGCCAGACACAGCATTATCTGTAACAGTTCCATCAACTGTACCTGTTGCATAAACATTCTGTCCATTTACCAATACCATTACAATAATCATTGCAACTACCGCAAATGCTACAGACAATTTACAATATGACTTTTTTAATTTACTCATAATTCATCCTAGCCTACTTCTTTGGTAAATGCTTTTTTAATCTTTCAAAAATTTCTTTAAATCCTTCAGTAGAAACACTCATCGACTGACTACTTACTGGTATTTCTGTCAACTGTTCCTCTGTCAATCGAGTCAACAACTGAACTTCATCCTTACCAATCGCAATCACAAGATATTCTTCTCCCGCCCGAACAATCTGCACATATTTATTCGGTGTAATCTTTAAAGTCTCTACCAATTCCAGATTTCTATTAAAACTATGTTCTTTCTGATAAGATGCAATCCAGCGTGTAGTCAAATATGTAATAACAAGAACAAATACAAATACTGCTAACACGCCCAGCATCTGAAAAAAACTTTCAAAAGTAGAAGTAAGTACTACCATTTATTACTAACCTACTACCTTTTTCACTGCCTCTAATACACGCTCAGCCTGGAAAGGTTTTACAATAAAATCTTTTGCACCAGACTGAATTGCTTCGATTACCATTGCCTGCTGACCCATTGCTGAACACATAATTACGCATGCATTTGGATCTCCAGCTTTGATATTCTTTAATGCCTGAATACCATCCATTTCCGGCATTGTAATATCCATAAGTACAAGGTCTGGCTTTGTCTCATTATACTTTTCTACAGCTTTGACACCATTCTCAGCCTCTCCTGCAATATTGTAACCATTTTTTGTTAAAATATCTTTGATCATCATACGCATAAAAGCTGCATCATCACAAATTAAAATATTTTTTGCCATTTTCTTTTTCTCCTATCTCTTATTTTACAATTTCAGTAATTCTGACACCAAAGTTTTCTTCAATAACTACAACTTCACCTTTAGCAACATATTTTCCATTCACTAGAATATCTATTGGCTCACCTGCAATTTTATTCAACTCAATAATTGTTCCTGGTGAAAAATCCAAAATTTCCTGAATAGATTTACTTGTTCGTCCCAACTCAACAGTCACATCCATCGGTACATCCATGATTAAATCAATATTCTCCGATTGTAATGCCGGGCTGATACCCTGACTAAATGCTTGGAACTGTGCCGGCTGAACATTTATCGGCTGTGCCATCATCGGCTGCTGTACCATCATCGGCTGTACCATCATCGGCTGTCCCATCATTGGTTGTGCCATCATCGGCTGCTCTGTCATAGGCTGCTCCTGTCTTGGCATTTCAGCCTGCTGTGGTGCAGGTGTTGGTGTAGTACTTTCTGCAGATGGTGCATTTGCGCTTGCATCAATCTCCATATTCTTTGATATACTAGCATACATTTCTCTTGCGAAAGAAAACGGATACAACTGCATAATCTGACTATCTACCAAATCGCCAATTTCCATACGGAAAGAAATTTTTACAAACTGTCCTGCAAGAAACTTATCAATTTCTCTTTCATCAACAGTATCTGTCAAATCAATAATATCTGCTTCCGGAGGACTAATATCAATCATTTTATTAAGCATTGATGACATAGAAGTTGCTGCTGAACCCATCATCTGATTCATCGCCTCACTAATTGCACTCAAATGCAATTCCGTCAACTCTGTCTCATCCGGATGTAATCCATCTCCCCCCATCATCAAATCAGTGATGACTTTTACATCACTTTCCTTCAACACTAAAATATTGCTGCCATCCAAACCTACCGTGTAGGCAATTCTGATAAATACACAAGGCTTCTCATAAGTAGCAACTATATCATCCCATGTTGCAAATGAAACAACCGGAGTTGAAATTTCCACTTTGCGATTTACAAGTGAAAACAAAGTAGTTGCTGCTGTTCCCATACTGATGTTTGCAATTTCACCAATTGCATCTTTTTCAGAATCAGAAAGCGGTTGTTCACTAACACTATCCAGAGAACCTCCCGATTCATTCAGCAGGGCATTAATCTCTTCCTGTGATAACATTCCATCCATTCTTTATTGCTCCTCTCTGATTACTGATGTAACTCTTACTGCATATTTATCCCCCGATGCTCCAGGCAATGCAGCAAATTTATGAATATTACCAACATAAACATCCAACTCTTGGTCTACTTTCGTATCCAGTCGGATAATATCCCCAATCTGAAGATTTGTAAAGTCCTGTACAGAAACTGTACTCCTTCCCAAATACGCTTTGATTGGTACAGATGCTTTTGAAATCAAACTTTCAATCACATCCGTATACTCAAATTCATCACTCTTCTTAATACTTGAATACCAGAATTTTGTATTCAACTTATCCATAACCGGTTCTAATGTCATAAACGGCAAACACACATTCATTAAACCTTCGACATCACCGATTCTCACATTAATCGTCACAATTGCTATCATTTCATTTGGCGAAATAATTTGTGCAAACTGTGAATTAGTTTCTATTCTCTCTAATCTAGGATTTATTTCCATAACATTCTGCCACGGATCACTTAACAATTCAACGCAAATCGTCAAAATTCGTTCAATAATCAATAACTCTATCTCAGAAAAATCCCTGCTTTTGTCTAATGGCTGGCCAACACCACCCAACATACGATCCACAATCGTATAACCCAGATTAGATGCCACCTCAATTATGATATTGCCACTCAAAGGCTGCATATCAACAACCCCAAGTAAAACAGGATTTGAAAGAGCATTAGAAAACTCTGAATATGTAACCGCTTCCGAGTTCATCACCTCTACCTGTACACTTTTCCTCAGATAGACCGGAAGATTCGTAGATATCAACCTTCCATAATGTTCAAATATAATTTCCAGAGTCCTTAAATGTTCTTTCGAAAACTTAGAAGGTCTCTTAAAATCATAATTCTTTACCTGTTTCTCCGGAGCATCCTTCATCTCGTCGACATCGAGTTCACCTTCACTGTATGCCTTTAGCAACCGGTCAATCTCGTTCTGGGATAACACTTCACCCATGATTCTTTCACCACCCGCCTAATGCGTTTTCTTCAAGTCTTTTTCTCTGCATTTGCAGAATTTTTCATACTACTGACATGTAACTTTCGGGAATCCTACACTTACAATAAAATCAGAATTAAACAATTTCTGTAAATCTGCTAAAATTGCATTCTGAACTCCCTGCTGATCAGTTGTAAATTCTTCATATGTGAAACCAGAAACCACTGAATTAATTTCACTCTTGATTAAGCTCTCTTTTTCTGCCATTGTTTCACCATATTCTTCATATCCTTCACTTTCTATATTCATAGAAAGTGAAACGCTAATTACTGCGTAATGCTGTGTTCCATCTTCGCTATTTTTTAAATTAATTGTCATTTCACCAATATCATGTGTCGCCAATTTATCAATCGGAACACTCATAGCATCCGAAGTCACAGAACCACTCTTCAATTCGAGATCAATCGCTGTACACACCTGTGTAATTAATTCATTCGCTTTTTTTGTTTCTGGTAATATTGTAATTGTCAATACTGCTGTCAAAATCAAGTTCACCAGAACCAACGCAAGAATAACAACCGTAAAAAGATTCTTCTTCATATACATATCCCTTTCTCATTTTATTTTTTTGAGCTGTATGAATTATAAATTTTAATTTCAACCCTACGATTTCGTGCTCTTCCTTCCGGAGTAGCATTGTCCGCAACAGGAACATATTCTCCTCGTCCAGAAGACTTTAATAAACCAGGATTCAACTCTGTTATGCTCCGAATATAATCAGCAACATTCAATGCACGATACATCGAGAGCACATCATTATTTTCATATTTCGCAGTCGAAATCGGGACATTATCTGTATGTCCTTCAATTTCAATGATATTACTATTGTAATTTGTAAGAATCGCACCAATCTTATCTATCAACGGATATGCGTCCTGACGAATTTCCGATTTACCAGAATCAAATAATAACGCACCATTCAATGTCAGTAACACATATTGTGCATTAAAATCAACTTCCACCTGATTCTGAATGCCATATCGTTCTACCTGTTCGCTTACATCTTCCGCCATTTCTTCCGATTCTTTCAGTATTTCTTCTTCATATTCTTTTTGAATATCTTCCTCTGCTGTCTCTTCCACTTCTTCTGTTTCTTCGCTTTCCGAATTGTACTGTTCAAAGAAGAAACTAAAATTCTCCAACTGGCTAATACCGGAAGATACCAACTGACCTTCACCTATCGAAGATCCTCCCAGAGGCAGAACGCTAAAACTGCTCTGTAAAGAAGCAACTACCATTTCAAATTTCTCTGCATCTACAGTTGACATCGAAAAAAGCAACACGAAGAAACATAATAACAAATTCATCAAATCACTAAATGTTGCCATCCACGCCGGCGAACCTTTTGGCGGATCTTCTTTTCTTTTTCTCGCCACTATGCCTCACCTCCGCCAGCATCCATACCAACACTATCTCTAACAGACGGTGACAAGAATGACTTCAGCTTTTCTTCAATAACACGAGGATTTTCTCCCGCTTGTATAGACAAAAGACCTTCTACCATAATGTCTTTCATTACCATTTCCATATCGTTGTTAACACTCAGTTTATTTGCTGTAGGGTTGCACAGCCAGTTTGCAATCAAAGAACCATACAAAGTAGTAATCAACGCAACCGCCATAGCCGGTCCGATTGTAGCCGGATCATCCATATCGTTCAACATGGCAACCAAACCAACCAGTGTACCAATCATACCCCATGCCGGACCTAACTCTGCCCATTTTTCCCAAACAGCAATTACTTTCTTATGTCTGCTTTCCAAACATGTCAGTTCCGTTTCAAGAATCCCCCTTACCAACTCAGGATCTGTACCATCTACTACCAACATAATACCTTTTCTTAAAAACGGATCTTCTATATCATTCGATGCTTCTTCCAATGCAAGAAGCCCTTCTTTTCTTGCTATATTTGACAAATCAATTATGTTTGTAATTACCTTTCCCGGGTCTTCAACTCTTTCTTTAAAGGCAATCGTAAAACCCTTGAATCCAGTAATAAGTTCTTTCACTTTAAAAGATGCAATTACACCCGCAAGAGATCCTCCAAAAGTAATGATTAAAGAAGGAATATCCACATAATCCGTAAAACTTGCGCCACTCGATAAAATACCGAATACGAACATGGCAAAGCCTAAAATTATTCCCACCAATGATGCTATATCCAATACTCTCACCTACCCATTATTTTTTGCTGCACATTTTCACAGCTGTATTATTTTTAGCAATACATTAAAAACCTCTTAGATTAGTTTACTAAATTTTCACACACTTGTCTACAAACTTCTTGAAATATTTTTAATAAACCGCAAGAATTTTTGACTTTTTCCCCAAAAATGTGCATGATTTAGCAATGTATCACTAAATCATGCACAAATTATACCATATCTTGAGCCAATATGGAACACCCATACTGTATATATGCAATATTTTTACATATATTCACAAAAAATCTGCTGATTTTAGCTAATATTATCGTTTCAAATTGATTAATTCTTCCAACAATGTATCTGAAGTTGTAATTACACGAGAGTTAGACTGGAAACCTCTCTGGGTGATAATCATCTGTGTAAATTCTGTAGAAAGATCTACATTGGACATTTCTAACTCACCTGTTGTCATGCTGCTTCCGTCCGCTGCAATTTCTACACCAATTCCATCAAAATCACCAGAGTTTAATGTAGTTGTATAACAGTTCTCTCCTATTTTTTCCAAACCGGAAGCATTTGCAAATTGTGCAACAGCAATCTGTCCAAGCAATACTGTATTACCATTATCATAGGAACCGTAGATTTTTCCATTATTATTAATTGTAATACCTGTCATTGCACCTAAGGCTTTACCCTTTCCGATAGTTCCATTATCTTTTCCAGGATCAGCTCCTAAAGTTGTCTTTCCTGCATTATCAGCAGCTTTACAGTTTGAAAAATCAATTGCAATATCTTCAAAATTACCACCTAAGGTTTCTGCAAGATTTAATGTTACTTCATCCGACCCTTCCGTTCCAACATAAGAAAATGTTCCATCATCAGAATTGAATTTCAATGTATAATTAACTGCCGGTTCTGAATATACAAAAGCACCCGTAGTCGGATTGAATTCTGCACTTGTTTCGCCTGTTGAACCAAGCGCTGCAAGCTGTGCTCTTGTAATTCCAAACAGTTCTGTAATTTCTCCTTTTTTTTCACCTACAGCAACCATTGCATTACCTTCAATAGCATCTTCTACAGTTTCGTATTTACTATATCCTGAAATTGTATATGTATTGTTTGTTGTATCCAAAATCACTCTTGCATATCCCGGAATCTCTTCTCCGGCTGCATTATATGTTGTATATGTATAGTAGTAATCCCCTGCAGAAATATTAGTTCCAATAGCAGTTGTCGCATAATGAATATTTTCGTCTGTGATTGGATAGGTTTTAGTTGCTGTTGTATCTGTACCAAACACATCAGATAATGTACCGCCACTGTTTATATATTCATTTAAAACAGATTTGCTCCCTGAATCCAAAATATCTACTAACTCCACAGTATAACTCTCAGTATCCGGATTGCTTAATTTAACTGCAAACTTTGCTGTATAAGAATATCCCAATTTATCGTAGAAATTCAGATTCATTGCATATCCTTCATCACTGGTAATATTTGTATCATTCTTATCCATAACACCGGCTACAGTTGCTAATGTTGTAGCTTCCGGTGCAGATGTTAAATTTTTCTCTGACATAATCTGTAATGCTGATACAGTATCTTTTTTGATATCACCAGTTGCTTCATCTACCTGCCAACCCATTACTGTATATCCGGTAGATGTCATTGCAAGATTTCCGGCTCCATCAATATAAAATGAACCTGCTCTCGTAAACAAATTCTCTGAACCCGTACTTACAACAAAGAAGTTTGTGGAATTTGCATCTGTAAGACGAATATCAAAAGGATCTCCGGTTGTTTCAGCAGCTCCTGATGAATTAACAGTTACTTTTGTCGCTCCCATTGTTACACCAAGACCAATCTGTTTCGCATTTACACCACCTTTTCCGGTAGTAGCATTTGCTCCAGATGCATTTGAAATTGTCTGATACATAAGTTCACTAAATGTTACTGTTGAAGATTTGAATGCTACAGTATTAACATTGGCTACATTGTTACCAATAACATCCATTTTTGTCTGATGTGTCTTAAGTCCAGACACAGCAGAGAATAATGATCTCATCATAATGAAATGACCTCCTATTTTCTTATGGCCTGTTTACCTTATCTGTCATTCAAAGGTATTCGCTTCCCTAAGGTCCAGCTACATAATAACAGCACCATCAATATTTGTAAAAATACTATCCTGTGTTTCTGTCTGATCCATTGCGGTTACAACGGTTTTATTTGGAACATTCACAATAAATGCCAGCGAATCTATCATCACTAACGATTCACGAATTCCTTTTTCATCCGCTTTTTCGACTCCATCCTGTAAGCGTTTATTTTGTTCCTCAGTCAGGCTGATATTTCGTTCCTCTAAACGCATTGAAGCATGCTTCGAAAACTTTAACCCAGATATCTGTTCTGCTTTTTTACCGTTTAAAATATCTTCAAATGATACTTTTCTCTCAATTTCCGTAGAATAAGTCTGAGTGGATTTCAAATATTGTCCGGCAACCTGTTCAATGGAAGTAAATTGATTATTAATTTTATTCATATTTACCTCTTTACAATCAACCGTACTCTCTTATGCTTCGCCTGTAAGTGCTTTTATCTTTTCTTCTAGTGCAAGTAACTTTTCATAATCTGCAGCATATACAAAATTCTGCTGATATGTTGTCATTGCATCAAATACTGCTCTTGCTTCTGCCACTGCTTCTGCATTCTCAGCTGTTATTTTGGATGCATCCGGAAGCTTAGCCATCACACTTGTGAACATATTAGCCATCTCAACCGCTTCGTAATAATCCGGATCTGCCACTGTATCTAAATCTGCAATAGAATACAGACCATCATTTACCGCTACATAAGCTTCTCCATTTTCATACATAACATAATCCACTTTTCCGCTGACATTTGTGCCATCCACATCTAAAATCACATATTTACCCACAAGATTATTTCCCATGTCCTGTGTTATTGTATCTGACAGGTTCTGGGTTGCTTCTAACTGTGAGAATGTAGCTAACTGTGCAATATACTCTGTATTATCTGTCGGCTCTAATGGATCCTGATACTGCATCTGCGCAACTAAAGCTGCAAAAGGGCCTCTTTATCAAGTCCCGATGTTGCACTTGAAGTTGCTTTTGAGGAACTTGTAGACGAAGTTGTCGCAGCTGCGCTGGAATCTACTATTTTTCCATTCTGAACAATTGCTGTTGCCATATTATCTCCTTTCTTAAGCTGTAAAATCTACTTGATTACCATTATCTTTCATAATCTGTGCTACAAGAGTTTCTTCTTCAGACATCAAACCTGCAAGGCCATCTAAATCATTCATATTTAAACTTCTTCTTGCCTGTTTTTGTGTATTTTCCATCTGCTCTTGCATCTGTTCTTCCTGCTTTGCATTACCTTCTAGGTTTTGTTCAAACTCATGAGTCGCAACAGTAACTTCAATGGCATCCACTTTTATTCCTTGTTGATTTAAAGTCTGTCTCAATTCAACCAACTGTGTTTCTAATGCTTCTTTTACTACTTCTGTCTGCGCTGCAATCAATGCCCGTACTGTACCTTCGGATTCAGATACATGTAAATATAACTTTCCTAAATGTTCAGGATTTAACTGCATTTCCATAGATGTCATCTGTGCACTTATATTTACGCGGATATTTTTTGCAACCTGCTCAATCAATTCTGTTACATTCACATTTGCATATGGCTGAACAGCTTCCTGTGGTGCAACAAACTCACCCGCCTGTACATTCTGCTGACCTGCAACAGTTACAGTCGCATTTGCTGTTTCATTACCTGAATTGTTAGAGAATGTCTGCTCATTGCCAGCGGTCTGACTTTCTGTAGTCAGCATTTCTGCTGTATCAGCTTCCTCTACCGCATTTGTCAGATAATCCTCATCCAACTGCTTAGCTGTAACATTCTGCTCTTCGTCAACTGCCACATTTGCATCTGAAGAATTCTCCCAAGCTGTATCAATACCTGACAAATTCTCTTTTTCAGCACCATCAGCTTCATTTACTTTGTTCAGCTTTTTCCACTCTTCACATAATGCCAATAATTCTTCCTTTGTAACACCAAGTTCAGCACAAAGTGCTTCTGTCAATGCAGTTACCTGTCCCATGATGTTCTGGAAAGATTCGCTTAAAAACAAAGTACCGATGTTTTCTCCGGTAACTGTTTGAATTAATGAAGCAAGATTTTTAGTATTCACCAAATCAAAAAATTCCAACCCCAGAGTCTCCATTGCTTTGTCAATATCCGCATCAGTTACTCCAAGTTCTTCCTTTAACACCTTGCGAACTTCTTCCTCATATGCATCTAACTGTTCTTCTGCCTTAGACTGTTTTTCTTCTGCACTTACTTCTCTTTTCATAGAAACTTCTTTTTTAGCAGAAGTTGTAGCATCATATGCTGTTTTTACATCATCATTTGAAACGGATGTAATTTCCATTCCACTATCCTCTGCTGAAATCTCTACACTGGCCGAAAAATCATTCTGACTCATAAGTTCCATGAAACTCACAGTCATGCTTTCTTCCTGTTCTTTAGATACATCATCACTTTTCATTCCTGCTCGCATTTGAAGCATACTTTTGGCAATTCCTGAAATACTATCCATCTTCTTCGCCTCCTTTCACCTTTTTTCATTTATTTATTCAGAGGGTTCCATAATCTTTGTCAGCTTTGCAGCCACTTCAGTATCCATCGCCCCCAGAATATCGGAACTTGATTCAGCATCCATCGCCTGCAGAATTTTTGCTACCAAATCCAAGTCATCCGTCATTGTGTCAAAAATTGCTGCCGCCTGTTTTGCCTTCATTGAAGAATACATATTTACATATTCTGTCAATTCTGCATCATTTTGCTGCTGTTCGACTACCCTTCTATAAATCTCCTCAGCATTTTCAGGATCTATACTTTCATAATAACTCTTATATTCATTTATATCGGGTGCCTGCTCTGCAAATACAACCTCTTCATCAAATTTCTGCTTCATTTCTTCAAAAGCAGCTTCATTTGCTTTGTATGCTTCTAGCTGTAATGCCAACTCTTCTAATTCAGCAACACGATTCTGACCATCTGCTACTGCATTTTTCTCATTTTGTAATGCAATCTCTAATTCTTTTATCCTTGCAACGGCTTCTTCTAAAGTAGAATATGGATATTCTGTATTTTCTATATTGCCTTCATTTTCTTCTTCTACTTCCGGTAAAATCTTATTTATGTAAGGAACATCTTTTAACAATGGATGCAATACGGTAGACCCAAAACCACCAACATCCATTTTTACCAATAACGCCAGTATAGCTAACCATACTGCAATAATTATCACTGTTACAAAAAATACTGCCAGACGACTTCCGCCATCCTCATATTCTACGCTATAATTCATTGCCTGCTGTATTTCTTCAGGAGAAGCTCCAGCTTTTTCCAACTTTTGACGGCGTTTTTCTTCTCTTTTTCTTTCTTTTTCTTCTTGCTTAGCTAATTTTTCCGCTTTTTTTTGTGCTTTTTTATCCAGCATTTCTTCATCTGCCATAATACCACCACCTGTTAACTTTCTTTCTTTTCACCATAGGTATAGCTTACCAGTTCATCTACTTCTTTCTTTTCTTCATACAATAATTCCTGTTTGAATTCTTCGAATTTTTTCTCTCGAAGCTTCTCATAGGTTTTTCTTTCAATCATCACTTGATTCAAACGCTTTCTGACAACATCTAACTGCTGTTCTGCTTTATGCACTTCAATCATTTGTGTACGAATGCGTGTTTTCATAGTTTCTATTGCTTTTCGACACGACTGGATTTCCAGAAGATCAATTGTTCCTTCCACTAATTTTCTCGCCTTTTTGTCATAACCAGCCTTTTGTATCATTAGTTTCTGAAGCTTTTCCTGCTCTTCTAGCAGCCTTGCAGCCGCTTGTCCATAAGCAATCTTTTCCTGGCTTTCCATCTTTTCCTTTATATCCAGAATACTCTGCAATTTATACCGGAACTTTGCCATAGTATTTCACCTTATTCTGCAAATAGATTCTCTAACATCTGCTCTTCTTCTTCAAATTCAAATTTTTCCATCACATTCTGCATCAGAAATGCATTTACAGCATTAATCTTCAAAACAGCATAATCAATATTTGGATTTGACCCCTTCTTATAAGCACCTATATTAATCAAATCTTCTGCTTCCTGATATGTCGCAAGTACATTTCTTAATCTGCCCGCCGCTGCTTTATGCTCTGAACTCGCAATTGAACTCATCACTCGGGAAATACTTTGCAGTACATCGATTGCCGGATAATGATTTTTGTGACCAAGCTTTCTTGATAACATAATATGACCATCCAAAATACTTCTTGCAGTATCTGTAATCGGCTCATTCATATCATCACCATCAACCAAAACTGTATATAAACCTGTTATAGAACCAGTTTCCGTATTTCCAGCTCTTTCTAACAGCTTAGGCATTTCAGAATACACACTTGGTGGATATCCTCTTGTCACCGGCGGTTCTCCAGATGCTAAACCAATTTCTCGCTGAGCCATAGAAAATCGTGTCAGCGAATCCATCATCAATAAAACATCTTTCCCCTGATCTCTGAAATATTCAGCTATGGCCGTAGCCGTCTTAGCTGCTTTATTACGAATTAATGCGGGTTTATCTGATGTTGCCACAACTACAACAGAGCGTTTCATTCCTTCTTCACCAAGATCTCGTTCTATAAATTCGCGAACTTCTCGACCTCGTTCACCAATCAATGCAATCACATTGATATCTGCTCTGGTATTTCTGGCAAACATACCCATCAGCGTACTCTTACCCACACCAGAACCGGCAAATATCCCAATTCTCTGACCTTTTCCAACTGTAATCAAGCCATCTACCGCTTTTACTCCAAGAGGCAATACTTGATCAATGATTTTTCTATCCATAGGATCTGGCGGTGCAGCTTCAACAGAATATTCTTTTCCATCTTCCAATTGAGTCCCATCTGCTATTCTGCCAATACCATCTACCATATGTCCTAGAAGTTCATTTCCTACCAAAACAGATAATGGATGCCCCGTATTTTCTACAGTACATCCAACTCCTAAGCCTTCCACACTTTCGAAAGGCATCAGTAGCAGACGGTTATCTCGAAAGCCAACTACTTCCGCCATTACGGAAATGTTCTTATTCTTATCAATAATAATGCGGCATAAATCATTGAGTTTTGCTTCCGGCCCTACTGATTCAATTGTCAGTCCTACGATTTTAACCACTTTTCCAAGTCGGTTAAAATAAGTGCGATCTGCAAGTTGTAAATACTTTTCTAAATTATATGCCACGATTCTCATCCTCACGAACTTAATGATCTCAAATCCTTTATCAGATTCTCCAACTGTACTCCAAGACTACAATCAAACACACCCGAATCTGTTTCGATCACACACTGATTGCTATTCAGTGACTGGTCCGAAAGAACTTCTAAAGAAATATCATGTCCGACACGATCCATAATATCCTCTTTGTGCTTTTCAACAAAAGCCTGTTGTTCTTCCCCGACCCGTATATGAAAGTTCTTGCTTCCTTCAATATTTTTTATTGCATTTTCAATCAAATGTAATAAAATTTCTTTTTTGTCATCAAACTGAATATGAAAAACTTTTTGTACCACCTCAAGAATCACATCTAATAATTTAGGTTCTAGCTGACGCATTTCCCGATTATAATTTTCCTGCAATTCCTGTTTAAAGCTATCCAGCTCGCTTTTCTTCTGTCTAAATTCCACTTCCAGTTCTTCACGCGCTTGCTGACTGCCTTCTCCATATCCTGCCTGATATCCTTCATCCTTCGCCTGCTGCAGAACATTTTCAGCTTCCTGTTTTGCAGAATTAATAATAACTTCCGCCTGTCCTTTAGCTTCACTTACTATTTGCTCCGCCTGTTCTTCAGCTTCCTGCAAAATTTCTTCCGGTTCCTTAACATCTACCAATTCTAGTTCTTCAGTAATAGAATCAAGACTTCGGAATCCTTCTACTGCTTCGCCGCCATTTTGTTCTTTAATAATAGCAGCGAGTTTCTGTTCAATAATGCCATTGTAATCAATGACACGCACCTTCTCCTGTTGTTGTACAACATTGTACTGTTTTACAAGATTAGACAACGATTTCGTCACCTCCGCCTCTGGAGATTACAATCTCTGCAGAATCCTCTAACTTACGAATAATACCAACAATCTTCTGCTGGGCTTCTTCTACATCTTTCATACGAACAGGACCCATAAATTCCATATCTTCTCTGATCATTGCAGACAAACGCTTGGAAAGGTTCTTGAAGATGGTATTTTGAACTTCCTCGTTTGCTCCTTTTAAAGCAATAGCAAGATCATTGTTATCTACATCACGCAACACACGCTGAATTGCACGGTCGTCGAGCAACATAATATCTTCGAACACGAACATCTTCTTGCGGATTTCGTCTGCCAATTCCGGCTCTTCGATTTCCAAAGATTCCATAATATGTTTTTCTGTAGAACGATCTACAGTATTCAAAATACCAACAATCGCATCTACACCACCCACAATAGTGTAATCCTGATTGATAAGTGATGACAACTTTCTTTCGAGCACGCGTTCCACCTCTTTAATAACATCCGGTGATGTTCTGTCCATAGTAGCAATTCTCTTAGCAACATCCGCCTGTGTTTCAGGTGCTAATGCACTCATGATCATCGCTGCCTGCGCTGATGTCAAATAAGAAAGAATCATTGCAATTGTCTGCGGATGTTCATCCTGAATAAAGTTCAACACCTGACTTGGATCTGTTTTTCGCACAAATTCAAATGGACGAACCTGCAGGGATGCAGTAAGTTTTGAAATAACCTCCTGCGCCTTTTCTCCGCCAAGGGCTTTGTCCAGCAATTCTTTTGCATATCCAATACCGCCCTCTGCAAGATACTGCTGTGCGAGACACACCTGATAAAATTCTTCTAACACTCTTTCTTTCATCTGTGGTGATACGCTTCTTGTATTAGCAATTTCAAGTGTTAATTCTTCAATTTCGTCTTCTTTTAAATACTTAAATATGTCCGCCGATTTTTCCGGACCCAATGCAATCAATAATACGGCCGCCTTCTGGACGCCTGTCATTTCCTCGTTATTACTACCCATTATTATTCCCACTCCTCATTCAGCCAGTTGCGCAATAAAGCCGCCGCTGCTTCCGGATTTTCTTCTACAAATCGTTCTATCAAGACACGAGTTTCAGATTTTTCAACAAAACCGATATCTTCCAGATTCTCCTGCGCCAAATCTCTGGTTGTTTCCAATAAACCTTCTACAGAAAGTTCCGGTTCCATTTCCTGACTTGCCTGTTTTCTGGTACTCATAAATACAACAAGTCCTAACAGCGCAAAAATTAATACTGCCAATGCAATCTGGAGATAATCTGTCCAATCTCTGCCACTTGCAGATGCATATTTAAAGAATGGCACATCATATGCAACAATTGTGATGTTTTCAGCAGAAATACCCGTAGCATTTGCTACCATCGCATAAAACTCTTCATCAACTGTTGTTTTTATACGATCGCTATTCTGCGCAACGAACTCATCAAATGTCATACCATCTAAAGTACCATCTGCCTTTAACGCTTTTTCATCATACACAACATAAGAGGTTGCTACCACAGAAATGGAAGAATTCTCCAAATCCACCTTTCCACCCTCGCTGGTTCGTCTGGTTATTTCCTCACTTGGCAAGAAATCCTCCTGAACCTCAGTTACCGAAGAAGATGTGACTTCCGAATCAGGAAGTACATAAGTGGTATCATCATCATTAGAATCCGTTCCCGGAACCCCTGCTTCACCACCGGTCGATTCAGCTTCATATGTACTCTTGCTGTCAAGATATCCCTGTGTCTGTCCTTCATCCACATAATAATGGTGGTCAGTGTATTCTTCTGTATCAAAATCCATAGCAAGATTCAGACCCACTTCCACATTATCATACAAATCTGTTCCAAGAACAACATCCTTCACTTCACTCTTAACCATATTTTCAGTCTTTTCTTTCACTGAAAGCTGTGAATTTGCCGTTCCAATTGCTGTAGATGTGTCTCCGCCAGAAAAAAGAACATTTCCGTCAGAATCCAAAATCAAAATATTATCTGTAGAGTCATTCCCCACTTCTGTTGCTACGAACTTTGCAATTCCTGCCGCCTGTTCTTCTGTCATTTCTCCACTCAACTGCAAAATGACACTCGCATAGGTTTCCTGCCCCATACTAATAATTGTGCCATCTTCCTCCGGAATGGAAAGAGATACGGAAGCACTTTCAATATTTGAAATTGTCGCAAGCTGATCTTCAAATTTTCCTTCTAAATAAAGCTGATATTTCTTACTTTTGTCAGATTCTGTTGTACTAAAACTTCCGTCAAACACATCATCTATACCATAGCCTTCTGTCGGAATTTCATTTGATCCCAACAAAATAGCTGCATTTGCTTCATCCTCAGCATTTACTTCAAAGGTCAGACCATCACTTGAAACTATATATTCTATACCTTCGCCCTCTAAAAGCCCTTTTACTTCTGATGATTGTGTTGTATTCTCACAAGTGATAACCCTTACCATCCTTGGCTGTGTCATTACTGCACCCAAAATAACCAAGGCTAAGATAACCACCGCAGTTATACTTATCAGCAAAGTTTTTTGCTTTGTTGAAAATTTCAACCACCATTCTTTAATTTTACCTAGTATTTTCTGCACATTATCCGGCATTTTACTTACCTACCCACTAAATAGACATATTCATGATTTCTTTGTATGCTTCCAGCAGCTTATCACGCACTGCAACTGTATACTGCAATGCAATATTCGCTTTCTGCTGCGCAACCGCCAGCTCATGTGTACTGGTAGATTCCCCAAGCGCAAACTGAATTTCTGCTGACTCAGCCGCATTCTGGTAATCATTCGTTTCATTAATTAGATTCATAGCCGCATTCAAAACAGAGCCAAAGTTTTCACTTTCTTCTGTCGTTGGCACTTGCATTTTATTCAAGTCATATGCTTGAGTTATGTAATCTGATGTTATATTCGTCAATGAAGATATATCCATTCCGGTATCCTCCTATTTTCTATACCCCATTTATTGTTTTCCTACCTGCAAGCCTGCCTGCGCCATCGCTTTTACAGCATTAAACGCTGTAACATTCGCTTCATATCCTCTGCTGGCATCTATCAGGTTTGTCATTTCTGTTACAATATTCACATTCGGATAAGAAACATATCCATTTTCGTCTGCATCCGGATGAGACGGATCATATTCCATGTTGTATTCTGTTTCATCATCCTCTAAAACCTTTGTAACTTTAACTCCATTTCCACCATAATAACGAGATGTTCTTGCAAGCGTATCCTTGAAAGATACATCATCTTTTTCTGCAAAAGTAACAATTTTTCTTCGGTATGGTGAACCATCTTCTGTTCTCGTTGTATTTACATTCGCCACATTTTCTGCAATAATATCTGTCCGAAATCGCTCTGCTGTCATCCCGGAAGCACTGATATTAAACGCTTGAAATAATGCCATACACTCTCCTCCTCGGTATTACTTATTTAATCACTGATTTTAATCTGCTAAATTCCTGTGTGATACTGTCTGTCAAAGCATTATATCTAATCTGCTCAGATGCCAGCTCTACATTTTCTGTATCTATATCCACATTATTCTTATCAATTCGATAAGAATAATTCGCTGCGTCTACATATGTTGACACATTCAAATTTGAAAGATTTGCATGTTCCACCTTGCTATCAAGTGTCTGGTATTTCATATTTCCCAGTTCAGTTCTCAAAGTGCTTTCAAAATCAACATCTTTTCTCTTGTAAAAAGGCGTATTTGCATTTGCAATGTTATTCGCAATAGTTTCCTCTCTTAACCAACTGGCGTCTGCAGCTTTATTAAGGACATTAATATAACTATATACATTGGTTGAAAACATGTCCTTTCCCCTTTCTGACATACTCTTCGTACTTTAATCTTATTTCATTATAAATCATATCAAAAAAAACTCAAGAGTTTTTTCTCTTTTTTTACATTATATTGTACTTTTTTGTCGATTTTTCTGCTAAATATGCACAAAAAAAAGGACTTACAGTGAAAAAAACTGTAAATCCTTTTACAAATATTTTTCATTCTTAGTGTTCGTTTTGTCTTTTGATTTTTTCTAATTCATCAAAAACCACATCATTCAAAACCTTTATGTATGTGCCTTTCATCCCCGAAGACCGCGATTCAATTACGCCTGCACTTTCAAATTTTCGTAATGCATTTACAATAACAGAACGGGTAATTCCTACCCTGTCAGCAATTTTGCTTGCAACAAGAATTCCCTCGTTGCCATCTAATTCATCAAATATATGAGTAATTGCTTCTAATTCAGAAAATGATAATGTATTAATTGCAGATTTTACAATCTGGATTTTACGACTTTCCTCTGCACTCTCTTCATTTACAGAACGCATCATTTCCAAGCCTACTACCGTTGTCCCATATTCACTCAATATAATATCATCAATATCATACTGTGAATCGCAACGATATACAAACAATGTTCCCAGACGCTCTCCTGCAATATCAATAGGAGTAATAATTGCACAATATTTCTTGACATCCGCAACAAAACCAAGAGTTTCCAGATTAACATTCTCTTTGGTAGATAAAATCCCTAAAAGTCTTTCATTAAGAAGCGGATCAATAAAGCCTCCTACTTCATCGACGATTAACTCCTTTATCTCATCGATACCATGACTAACACTGCTTCCTAAAACTTTTCCTTTTCTGCTGATGACAAGAACATTAGACTTCAATATTTCTGTCAAAACATCACAAATGTCATTGAATACAACTTTGGAAGAATTATTATTGTGCAAGAGTTTATTAATTTTTCTGGTTTTATCAAGCAGTTGTACACTCATATATTACCTCCTTTAAAATTTTCCGAACTTTCTGTAACTATTTTGTATTCTAGCATATTTATTTTAAAATTTCAAGAATATTCTAACCTTGAGTTTCCGCAGTTTTATCCACAGAAGCCTTGATTTACTGCTTTCGTAATAAACAACTTTATAAAATTGCCCAAAATATAAGGAATCTCATTCCTATTTGATGTAAAATTAAGCTACCAAACAAAAATCTCACTAA
>JAGALK010000073.1 GCA_017625255.1 Lachnospiraceae bacterium | reverse complement strand
GTCTGTTATTTCGTTTAAACCACTAGCATTTAACAACTGTTTTCCTGTAAATGATTTCTGCTCACTCTTCCCCCGAACAGCATTGATTTTTGCAATAGATGCCTTGCTACCGTTTAGGGTGGTGTCGGTGGTGGTTGCTGTTTCAGTAAGATTTTCAATCTGCTTATCGACTTCATCAAGTTTCGCATCCATATTTTTAAACTGTGTCCGCACAGCTTCACCTGCACTGCTATAAACTGTGCCATCTGCACCTGTACGGATATCCAACAGTTCCAAGTTTCCTTCTGTGGCATCTTCACCTAACGAAGCCAGATTGTCTACCCTGTCCGATAAGGCTTTAAGCTCTGTCTGCTCTGCTTTGCCTTTCACAGTATCTTCTAATGCATCTAACTCTACCTGTGTTGCTTTAGATTCGCTCAATTCATTAACACTGGCACTCAATGCTTCAACTGCCGTCTGTTCTGCTTTGGAAACAGTCAAACTACTAACACTATTTATCAGTTCGCTAATTGCCGCATTGGTTTCTGTTGCGTTGGCTTTTTTATCCTCCAACTCGTTAATGGCATTGTTTGTACTTGCTTTGTCCGCCTTTCTGTCATCCAGATTCCTCATATGCTCTAACAGTTTGCTAATAGAGCTTATTTCAGAAATTAACATTGTAACGGATTTTATCTGTAAACCGTTTAATACCACTCTACAGATTGGGTATTCATCGACAAGGTAGTCATTTTCAAGGATTGTACCTTTGGTATATTCCGGATCTACGGGACTGTCGGCGAATTCTCCTTTTACAACTACAAAGGATGCAGTTTCAATCTGTGTATCTTCGTTCTTTTCTACCCGGATACAGATTAAATCGTGTCTTTTCGTGCCGGATGCGCCATTTTCAATGGTCAGTTCTTCGTAATCCTCCGGCTCGATGCGGATGTGTCTGCCTTTAAAAACCATATCCCCATCGTTGACTTTTACAAGGTTATCACTGACCTTTTCGCACGATAACCGTTTTCCTCTGGGAAGTATGTATGCACCTTCCCCGATGATACCGGCATTGTATGAACCAAAATCTGCGGATGATACATGATTTTTTCCGGCTGTTCCTGTTACCAATTCAACCATGCGCTATCACTCTCCTATCTTATAATCTATGGTTTCTTCGTTGTCCTCTATCTTTACTATCTTTTTTGTTATGGGCTGCCATGTAAAAAGTCCTGTTTTGGTATCCGAAGCTCCAACCACATCTCCTATGTCATAAATCTGATTGTCATTAAACATGATGTTTATGGTGTCACAGTTATAGGCTGCTTCCAATATTTCCAGACCGCCTTTTACCAGTTCTGCATACGAATCCACGGTTTTCCTGTAATACAGATTGGGAATAAATTCCGGTGCTGTTTCCATTACTTCTGTTTTATAATAGGTGTTAGGCTCCCATTCCGGTGCTCCTGTTGAAAGTGGTGTCGTATATGCATAGTACTTATTCTTTTTCCACTCTGGTGCTACGACCTTTGTTTCCTTGCAATAATAAGTTTTTGCATTAAAATCAGGCGCTACCGTATAGGAGAGCCTGGTATAATACTTCTTGGCTTTCCATGTGGGTGCTACTGTTTTCTTGCCTTTTTCCACACCTTCTACAGATGTATAGCCACCTTCTTTTTTCTTCACATAGTATGAAGCGTATTTTTTTGCCCAATCACTGGGCTTCATAGTCTGTACTTTGTATTTGTACTTAGTGATGCCGGATACGGATTTATAAGATATTTCTATACCATTGTTATATTTTTCATAATAACTGCTGTAATTTTCTTCCCAATCTCCCTGATAGATACTGACTTTATACTCATCCTGCTGCACACCTTCAACTTCCACATATTCTTCGTTCTCCTCAGAATACTCATAGAACCAGTTATAATACTTATCCCATTCCTCCGGTTTTTCCGTAAGAAGCTGATATGTCGGCTGTTCCTCTTCATAAGTCACAGGATAATAAGCACCATTCATAAAAGTAAAATACTGATCATAACAAAACTGCCACATGATGGGTTCATGTGTAAGCAATATAAAAACCTCTCCTGTCACACCCTCAAGAGCCGCGTATTTTACTTCTCCCTTTTCATTTTCTCCCCGGCTGTAATAATTAGCATAATTGCTGTCCCAGTCCCCCGGCTTTTCTGTCAGTGCCACATAATTTTCTTTTTCTGCAGCACTGGAATTTTCATGTTTCTGGCATACTTCTTCACTGCCGAACATGACCTGATGTCTTTTATCCAAGATGTAATCGGTATTTTCAATCGGTGGTTCTTTCAGCAAATATGGCTGTATCCCGCCGTTTGCATCCGCAAATAAATGAATAACCTTCCTGTCCTTTAAATCTCCTTTTCCAAGACAGATTACATGATTGACCGGTCTGTAATTGCGTTTCAGTTCAAAATCCAACTGGGTGGAATCCCATTCCTCATCCTGTGAATAATCCATATAAGGGACAACCGATATTTCTACATATCCGTTTTTGTATTCCATCTTTAATTTGCCCTCAAACGCAAAGAGCATCTTCCGGATGGCGGTGTATCCGGTTTCGTAGCGAATCTTATGCTGCACAATGTCTATTCCGGAATCTTCTGCGGATACCTTAAACAAATCAGACAAGCCAAAGCGTTCTATTAATGCCCTAAGAACTTTATTTCCCTCGCCATTGGCAACATAATAATCATGCCCGGCATCCGGCTCTATTACATGACCTTCCAACACGCCATGCCATGTCCTGCCGCCATAAATAATAGTATCTGAGGATGTACCAAGCTCGATAGTATCTATTATGCCGCCGTATTCCGTACCCTCGATATAAAGGATGTAATTTTCTTTACATACATGGTTATCTGCCGATATTTCACAGATAAAATCATTTTCATCCTTGCCATAGGCTAAATCCCATTTATAATCAAGGAGCACACCGATATCTATTCGGTTTGTATCTGCATAAATCAAATCCATTTCGGTTCACTCCTCTCTTCCAAGATGGTAATATCAAAACCAAATGTGCCGTCCCATGTTATATCATTAATGCCGGGGGCAATTTTCTGGTGTATGTAATTATCCCTATCCCGGTAATGATATAAACTGACCTGCTCACCATTCACTTTTACCTTGTATACTTTTTTGGTAATGGAATTAATCTTCATGTATTCCCCGGCTACAAGGACGGTATTTACCCTGTATATATGACCGCCAATTGTAAGCATGGGATTTTCACATGGACCATAGACAATCAGCTCAAAATCGGCATTTTTTACTCCGTCATTGATGATTCGTTTTACCGGAAGCTCTCTGGCATAGTCAAAAGCAAAATCGAAATCAAAATCTCCACCGGATGTGTCGCTTATGCCTTCCATGTATGGCTTGACAATGTACGGCTTTTCTTTTATCCAGTCCACCAAATCTGTCACTATGGTAAAAGTGACTGTTGTCTGCCTTACATTTAAATATTTTTTAGGCTTTTCTCCTTTGAAGAAATAGCATTGCAAGTAATATTCGCCACAATATAATCTTCCGGGACTTTCCATTACACAGTCATGGTCTAAGGCTTCATACAACTGTGTAATGTTCTGCAAATATTCTTCACTGGTTCGTCCCGATACAACAAGCTCTACGGTGGCTGTTCTGGATGCCTTTTTGATTTTCTTTATCCGATTATTCTGTTTTACTTCGTATTGCCATTCGTAATCGAAAAGGTTTGTACTTGACAGCATCCGGAATGGATATCTGTCTAAATATATTTTTTTGCCTAAACTATTCTGATAACATATATCCACTTACACCGTCACCTCTCTTGTTATTCTTCCAAAAGTTCGTTTATCAAAAGAAATCGTTAATCCCGCTTTTTCTAATGCACATGCTGTTTCTCTTCCAAATCTCGCATAATCAAAACCACTTGTCCCTGTAGCCGCTACATAATTCATGTTCATTACCATTTTTCCTGCCCGCATATTTTTTTCCAAAGTAGTATAAGGATTGTATTCCTCTAACGGCTCATCAAATCCGGCAACACACATTTCTCCCAGCCACTTAAATTTTTTCGATGGAGAATTCGAATCCACTGCCTTCTTCGCTCCCTTAAAAGCACTTGTTGCCATATTTTTAGCTGCTGTCACGGCGTCACCAGTCTTTTTGGTAATTCCGTCAATTAACCCTTGTACCATATCTGAACCAAGCTGTAATAATTTACCCGGTAATTCTGATAATGCATTGGTTATTTTTTCTTTAAAATCATTTCCTGCTTCTTTAGCTTTTAAAGCAAAGTCTATTGCGAATGCAGCCGCTTCAATGAGCGTTTTTAAAAGAAATTCCTGTACTTTATCTGGTAACTCCTTGAAAAATTTGACTATATTTTTAAGAAACTTCTGTCCGGCCAGATTTGCTTTTATCGGAAGCTCTATTGCCCATTTAACAACTTTTGCGAGCGCATACCCTAACCAGTATGCTATTTTTTCCGGCAATTCTGAAAACCATGTTCCAATATCTGATATCAGATTTGGTATAGTTTCCGTGCAGAATCCAACAATTTTATCCCATGTATCAGAAAAGAAAGTACATATTTCATCCCATGCATTTATCCAAAAATTGCGGAAATCTTCATTTGTATTCCATAAATAAGTGATTGCTGCTACAAGAGCTGCTATTAGTGTTACAATCAACACAATAGGGTTTGCTAACATAGATGCGTTTAGTAAATCTTGCGCTGTTTTAGCTGCATACTGTGCTAATGTCATTCCGTTCATTGCTGTGGTAAAAGTTTGAATAATACTAGCAATGGCAACTGCTGCTTTCCACGCTACAAACGCTGCTGTTAAAGGAACAATTACTGCAAGAACAGAATCAAAATTATCTGCCAAAGATTGTATTGCATCTGTCACAGGCTGTAATTCCGGTACAAGTTCTCCTATATTCTCTAATACAGTATCTACGATTTCTCCTACTGCTTCTGCTATCTGTGGCGCATTTTCGATTAACGCATTTCCAAGCATTGTCAATAGCTGTATTGCTAACTCTACCATTTGTGGAGCATATAAAACTGCTCCTTCAATCAGACTGGAAACAATATTCTCCCCGGATTCAATTATTTTTGGCAGGAAATCCATAATGATATCCGGAACTTGTTCCATTATCACCGGTAATAATTGCTCTATCAACGCCCCTGCGCCCTGCAATGCCACTTCAACTCTAGGCAAAAGATTTTCTGCAACAGTGCCTACGCTATCTACAAAATCACTGACAAGCTGGTCGAAATCGGCGTTTTCATCCGCCATTCCACTGACAAGATTTTCCCATGATGCTTTCATCATGCCAATACTTCCTGAAATGGTGGAGCTTGCTTCTGCTGCTGTAGTTCCGGTAATTCCCATTTCTGTCTGGATGATATGAATAGCTTCTGTTACATCTGCGAAACTTTCTATGGAAAGGGTTGCCATCTCTCCATTGGCTTCTTTGACCTTATTGGCATCTTCAATTAACCTTGCCATTTCTTCTTTTGTACCACCATAACCAAGTTTAAGGTTGTCTAGCATTGTATAGTTCTGCTTTGCGAATCCCTGATAGGCATTCTGTATCATTTCCATACTTGTGCCCATCTTATTTGCATTATCGGACATATCAATAATGGCTTGGTCTGCCGCATCTGCGGCTTTTTCGGTATCTCCACCTAAACTTTGTATGAGTGATGCAGAAAAGCTCGTTACCGTTTCCATATATTCATTTGCAGACATTCCGGCTGTCTTATACGCTTCATTTGCATGATTAAAAACTGTGCGCTGCGCACTTAATAATCCTGCATATTCATCCTTTACTTCTCCGATACTCTTTCCGACTGAATCTGCATATTCCTGTGCCGTCTTACCGCCAGCTCCGAACAGTGTCTCAACACCGCCTACTAACTGCTCATAATCTGCATAACTTTGAACTGCTGCTGTTCCTAATGCTGTTACTCCGGCAGAAGCAGCCGACACTCCCGCACTAAAAATCTTTAATCCACCAGAAGCAGCTCCCCCAAGTATTTTGATTCCTTTTGTAAAACCATCCGTTAATAGTTTTGTGTCAAAAACTAAACTTCCGTCAGCCCTTTGCGCTCACCTCTCAATCAAAATAGCCGCTGAATTTATCTAATTCCGCTATATCCTCTTCTGTCAAATATTCAATCTCCCATGCCCTCTTTAATTCTTCATGAACATCTCTTTTCTCATTTGTTTTTTCATAGCATCTGTAGGACATGATTTTACAGATAACTTCATCGTCTTTTAACCCTTTGAATAAAGCCAGAAACTTGTGCCAGTGCAATTCTTTAACTTCCAGTAAATCAATACCGTACTGACTTAAAAATGCGCTGTATATGTAATCCGCATCTAATCTATAATCCAATACGATAGCATTTGAATGTCTTATCTGTCTTGGAAGCTCTTCTTTGGGTCGGCTAAAAGAAAATAATTCTTCTAAATTGCAATACGACGGCTTATCGTTTTGAAATAAATACCCAACATCTATTCTATCTCCACGCTTCATCCGGCTTACTTCTATTTCAAAACGCATCCACAAACGAAAATCTGTATAAATTGAAAAATCCCTACCGCCCACTCTGACGGTGTTTGGTAGAGTTTTTCTTGTTAAATCAATCATTTAGACAACCCCTGTATGCTTGCTATGCTCTGCACACTTTTACCAAGAGAAGCTAATTTTTCTGTAGGAATAGAATTTATTTTTCCTTGCATTTTCTCTGTCTGATACTCAGAAATAGGTGCATCGTATGCATCATTAATTTTAAGAACTGCCAATGCAATATCCGATGTGTCAATTTCGTCTAAATTATCAGAGCCAAACATTTCCTTGGCATTTTCTTCCCCTACGATATCTTTTACAATACGATACATTCTTTCGTATTTCTGTCTGACGCTAAGATTGGTTTCATCAATCTTTAACGCTTCATCCAGTTTTTCCATGATTTTTATGTTCTTCTTTGGCAGATTGTAGCTTCTGCTGTTAATAATAAGTGTATATCCCATCTGAATTCCTCCTTATGCTGCTGTAAATGTTGGTTTTCCATCTGCTACAGTTGCCATACCTCGTTCGATACTGTTGATATTGAACTTAAAATAAATCTTTTCGGCTGCTGTATCAAAATGATCTAAAATCAAAGTGGACTGTGTATTCCATGCATTAAATTTCGGCGCATCTTCTGTTCCGGTATTTCCATCAAATACAATGAGCAGATTCTTTTTGACATCTTCTCCGGTTGGAAGATTGAAAAACATATCGTACAGATAATCAAATGCCGCATCACCTTTGTTGCACTGCAGCTCCTGCGCCAGTTCCGGTTTGTAATATGTAATGTCTGTTTCCGGCATTTCATTTTCGATAAAATCATTTTCTTCTGCCTGCGCATTTAACACCAAATCAAATATTGTTGATTTGCCGATTCTTGCCCATACAGATTCACCGGTATCTCCGGTATTTAAAAATGGAATGGTCTTGTGTTTTTTTAATCTTGTTAAACCCTGCATTTATATCTCCTCTCTTTCCCTTGTATAAGTAATGGAAAGTGATATTTCGTACATTGTGTCGTTATCATCAGCTTCCATCGGGTAAGGACTTCCTGTAATAGAAAATCCGGTAACTCGTCTGTTCTTATCAATAGATGGAAATTCATAATTATACGGAAAATCATCCGCCCAGTATGTTAAATCCTCTAGCCACTCATCCGCTTCCTTGCGTTCTGATTTGGAATTTGTACTCTGTCTTGCCGTAAACTGATAAAATTCCGTTATTTCATAACTTCCATCTGTAAACTCTTTTGTGTTTCTGCCGGGAGATTTAAATAAACCATATTTGTCTGAACCCTCTGAAACATGATTTGTATCAATCTCCATGCTTTTATAATTTTTTAGCAAATCTGCTATGTATGCGGATATTGTCATGTTATCCTCCATTTGCTATGCGCTGTGCACCTTTTAATATCTGTTCTTTATGTTGCTGTTTCATTCTTTCAAACCAGTAGTTACCGCGACCTTTGGTATACATTCCACTACCAGAGCCTTCACTGAAACTTGCTGGCATATAATACCATCGTCTGGCATAAGGGGTACGATATTTCACTTCTCCACTGCCAATCTGAGTGCATAATATTCCGGATTCTTTTAATATGCCTGTATCTTTGGGAATTAAAGGTTCACATAGTTCTAAGCATCTCGAATCAATAAATTCTTGCACAGAATTAAAAGTTTTTGATATATTGGGACCAAAATTTGAATTCCACCGGATTTCTAATCTAGTCTCTCCATCCGGAGTTTTTATTTTGTACATTTCTCCCTTTGGAGTTCTAAATAAAAACTTATCAGCCATTAACCAACCACCACCTTGATATTTTTCAAAAATGAACGGTTTGTATTGTCATTTACAGACTGGATATATCCACTCTTTGGGTATTTCTTTCGCAAGTCTGAAATGCGTCTGCCTTTGATGTCCTCGATAACATCTTCAACTGCTCCAAATACGATATAATCGTTCTCGTTCGAAGAATCTAATACCAAACCATCATAAGTGCCCTCTGGAAAAGTTAGAGAAGCATATCTGACAATGCTAAGTTTTCCATTATTATTCTGCTTTTCGGTCTTATCTGCCCACTGAACACCCTCAACAACAGTTCGTTTCCATTCGGTGTCTGATATTTTGTTATAGATTGTTACTGTATCTGTAAATAATGCCATCAATACGCACCTACCAATCCTGTACCTGAGAGCCATGCTCTGATAGAACACCACAACTCTTTCCGAAGCTGCTCTTCTGTCTGAACTACATAGCTTTCGGAATATCCATCGTTGCTGATGGAAGATACTCCTTTACCTTTGCCCGACTTTACATCTTCAGCCATCTTATTCATGACCTTACAGATGCAATCCTGTAACTGCTGATATCCGAAAGTCTCCTCTGTGATAGCTGCCCATCTAATAGGACCAATCACATTACTGACTTCCATTTCAGCCCATCGCTCTGCTTTTTCAAAATCCTCTTTGCTAACTTTATCAAAAAGGGAGCTGTAATACTCCCAATTTACAATTTGTGACATTTACACCTCCCCTTTCCACTCTACTTCTTTGGTTCTGCTGCCTTTAACTGCTCGTTTTCAGCTTTTAACTCTTCGTTCTCCGCCTTTAACTGCTCGTTTTTAGCTTTCAGTTCCTTAATCTCTTTTTTCAGCTTTGTTTCTGTTGCATTTTTCTTTTCGGGCTTTTCAGCTCCTACTCCTACTGTTCTCATTGGCTACCTCCTATGCTTTGCTATTCATGTAGATACCGGCACGCTTATTTGCGTATCCGTCCACCAGACCATATTTACGATATTTCACAATATCTGCATCCGCATCCGGATTTCCTGCTGCCAAAATGATGTTACTTGCTACATGCTTATCAAACTTAATAATTGCCGGTTTATGAACAATCATAAAGTTGATGTCTGCACCGGACTCAGCTTTCTTGTAATGTCCGGCTTCTTCTCCAGATGTCTTACCATCCAACAAATCAATGGCTGTGTAAAATCTTGCCTGTGGAACAACCTTTTTAGCCGCAAACTTGGCAAGAATTTCTCTGGACTTGGTTGTATCCAATGCCATTACACTGTTCAACTGTGTTGCAGTTGCATAAAGAATACGGTTTTCCTGTGGAACTTCATCCTCATCCATCTTAGACCACGCTGTGAGTAATGCATCTAAGAACTGGGTAGCATTTTCGATCGTTCCTGTATCCTTGGAAATATTTTCAAGTGCTGCTAATGTTGCAAAGGTAAATGCATCCGCTTCCGGGGCAACCTTATCACGCATCAATGTTGCTCC
>JAGALK010000072.1 GCA_017625255.1 Lachnospiraceae bacterium | reverse complement strand
CATATAGGGTAGGTATAGGTGTGGACAGATGACTTTGGGAGGGTGTTAGATTTGCTTAATATTCTTGAGAGTATCAGCGGAAAATTGCCACGGATGGCAATTTTAGGCGAAACCGCCATGGAAGGCGGTTTGAGCCGACGCGTCCGTTACCAACATCCATCATAAGAATATTTAGCAAATCTTACACTCGTACAACGGAATCTGCCCACACCTATACCTACCCTATATGCCACCACAAACCTCAAAATGATACATTCTAAAACCCCAAATATGTTATGTCGTCCGTCCACCCCCAAAAAAATCGGAATCCCATTTATCCCCATAAATCGGAATCACCTGTAAGCATTTCCCAGATTTTTTTTAGCATCTGTAATTGAAGTACAACCGTAAGAGTGCTATAATAACACCGAACCAAATGTAGATATATTAAGAAAAAGGAGCAGCAGATGAAAAAATACAAAAGCAGTTTTCTGGTGATAGTGATGTTTATGTTAGTCCTATGTGCAGCAAACATAAATATACAAGCCGCACAGAGCAACGGTATATCAGCAGAAGCAATAGAACAGAATACCAATTTGAATTATACAGTATTAGACAGAAGTCAGCTTACCACACCGCAGACACAGAAAATTGTGGTCAGTGTAGGAGAAATTGGAGCAAACTACCTTTCTATGGCACAGTTGACTGTAAAAAACAGCCAGACAGGGGAAACAACAGAGGTATATGCGGAACAGATATCTGAAGATGCAGCCTTATTCTCCATAGATTATTCGGATGAAAGTCAGAAGGGCATCTATATATTAGACAGATTGAATTTTACATACAACGGAATGGAAAGTTGCATTGTTTATGAAGAAACAGATACTGTAAAATATGCTGTAAATGAAGAAATTAGCACCAATCCGGATCAAATAGCAGTCGATGAAGCAGAAGTTGAAGCGGAAGTGATTCAGTTAGATGCAGGCGAAGGTTTAGATGCCTTTGCATTAACAGATGCATTGAGAACAAATGCAAGAGGCAGCAGTTATTCTGCTGAGGGTAAAGCAGGCAAAAAGAAGGGTGACATGGTGATTGTCTTAGATCCGGGACATGGAGGCTCAGATCCGGGAGCAATTGCCAATAATTTAAAAGAGAAAGATATAACCTTAAAAATTGCTACCTATTGTAAGGAAGAGTTGGAAAAATATGATGGTATTCAGATTTTTATGACAAGAACAGGTGATACCTATCCTACTTTGGATGAACGAATCATATATGCCACAAGTGTGAATGCAGATTTATTTGTCAGCTTTCATATCAATTCCTTTTATACAACAACGGCTGCCGGAGTAGAAGTGTATTATCCAAATTCCAATTACAAACCAGAGCTTGGGACAGAGGGAAAAGGTGTTGCCGAAGCAGTGTTGAAAAAATTAGTGGAGTTAGGTTTAAAAAACCGTGGTGTAAAATATACAGATTCCAGCAAATATAAATATGCAGATAGTTCAGCGGCAGATGGCTATGCTGTCATTCGCGGGGCGAAAAACGCCGGTTATCCGGGAATTCTTATCGAACATGCATTTATATCTAATCCGTCTGAAGCACAGACTTATCTTGGTTCTGATGCAGCTCTTAAAAAGCTGGGTGTAGCAGATGCACAGGGAATTGTAGAATATTATGATTTAGCTTTGGATTCTGGACTAAAAAAACCAGAAATTACTAAGCTTACAGCCAAAGATTCCGCGGTTGTTACTTTGAAATGGAACGAAGTAAGCGATGCCACAGGTTATCAGATTTATCGAAGTACCAAAGAAAACGGAACCTATAAAAAAATTGCGACTATCAAAAATGCATCTACAGTTTCTTATAAAGATACAAGTATAAAAGAAGGAAAGAATTATTTCTATAAAATGCGTGCCTATACAGACGAAGAAAAATCAGATTATTCCGGCATAGAGAGTATACGGATATTAAAAACCCCTGTAATTGCATCCATTAAAAAATCAGCAGGTCAGTTGAAAATTACATGGAAAAATATGAAAAATGCAACAAAGTATCAGATTTATCGTAGTACAGAAAAAAATGGTACATATACGAAGGTTGCAGCGGTAAAAGCAGGAAAAACAACATATACAAATACTGCATTGGAAAGTAATACGAAATATTATTACAAAATTCGTGCATATTGTGCCGGTGTAGGTGGAAAATCCTACAGTGCCTACAGTGTCGTAAAGGGTAAAAGAACCAAATAATATATACAAATGACTCAAAAGAACTCACTTTTGAGTCATTTTTTCTTGCGAAAAGTTCAAAATCCAAGTATGATATATTTATACAAGTTTAGTACAAGTGTCGCAAGAAAGCAGACAAGCTATAGACAAGATTCATTTGGCACTAGGAGAAAAGGAAAGTTTATGAAAGAATCAAATAGTGGAAAACAGTTAAAGTATTTTCAGATTATGGAGGATTTAAAGGAACAGATTGTTTCCGGGAAAATACAAGCAGGAGACAAGCTGCCTTCTGAAAATGAATTATCCAAGGAGTACCAGATTAGCCGTCAGACAGTACGGAAAGCATTAGCTATGCTGCAAAATGCAGGCTATATTTATGCAGAGCATGGAAGAGGTACATTTTGTTCGGAACTGGTTCGTCATACCAGAACCTCCAAAAATATTGCAGTAGTGACAACCTACTTATCGGATTATATTTTTCCTCGTGTTATTCAGGGAATTGATTCCGTACTGACAGCAGAGGGGTATAGTATTATGCTGAAAAATACACGAAATTCCAGAGGACGGGAAGCACAGTGTTTAGAAGAACTTCTGCAAAAGGATATAGATGGAATTATTATAGAACCTAGCAAAAGTCAGATATTTTGCAAGCATATGAATTTATATCAGAAACTGGATGATTATCAGATTCCGTATGTGTTTATTCAGGGATGTTTTTCTCAGTTAAAGGATAAGCCGCATGTACTGATGGATGATTGCAAAGGTGGCTATATGATTACGAAATACCTGATTTCTCTTGGTCATAAAAAGATTGCAGGTGTATTTAAGGCGGATGATATGCAGGGACAAAACCGCCATAAAGGGTATGTGATGGCACTGCAGGAAGCGGGGATTTTGTATGATCCGGAAATAGTGGTTTGGTATCATACGGAGGATAGAAAAATCCATCCCTATGAATGTATCCGGGAAATGGCAAAAAAACCGGGAATTATGGATGCAGTTGTATGCTACAATGATCAGACCGCTTTTGAGGTAATTCGTGCACTTCGCGAAGCGGGGCTTAAAATACCGGAAAATGTTTCTGTAACCGGATATGATAATTCCAGAATGCCCAATACGGAAGGTCTGCATCTTACGACTATTGCACATCCTCAGGAAAAATTAGGAGAAATGGCAGCAGAGCTGCTGTTAGATTTGATGCGAAATGGAGAAACAGACGGTGAAAAAAATGTACTGATAGAGCCGGAACTTGTGCTTGGAAATTCGTGTATTCAAAGAGATGCAGAATGTAATAAGAATGTCAAGGAATAATCTGTTGTAAAAATTGCTATATTTTAATGCAGTAAATTGTTAAAAATGACAATAAAAAACAACTTGTAAATATGTGCGTACAAGTTTTATCATTAAAGTACAATGAATCGAGAAAATACGATGTATAGGAGGAAAATTTATTATGTTATTACAGAAAGAGTATAAGTTTTGGTTTTGTACAGGTTCACAGGATTTGTACGGTGATGAATGTCTTGCACATGTAGCAGAGCATTCTAAAAAAATCGTTGAGGCATTAAACGCTACAGGCGTTTTACCATATGAAGTTGTATGGAAACCAACCCTTATTACAAACGAATTAATTCGTAAAACATTCAATGAAGCAAATGCAGATGATACTTGTGCAGGTGTTATTACATGGATGCATACTTTCTCACCGGCTAAATCTTGGATTTTAGGCTTACAGGAATTCCGCAAACCATTATTACACTTACATACACAGTTCAATGAAGAAATCCCATATGATGAAATCGACATGGACTTCATGAATGAAAATCAGGCTGCACACGGTGACAGAGAATATGGTCATATCGTAAGCAGAATGAGAATTGAAAGAAAAGTTATCGTTGGACACTGGAGTGATCCGGTAGTTGTTGACAGAATCGCTTCTTGGATGCGTACAGCAATCGGTATCATGGAAAGCAGCCACATTCGTGTAATGCGTGTAGCTGATAACATGAGAAATGTAGCAGTTACAGAAGGTGATAAGGTAGAAGCTCAGATCAAATTTGGTTGGGAAATCGATGCTTATCCGGTAAATGAAATCGCTGAATCCGTAGCAGCAGTTTCTGAATCTGATACAAACGCATTAGTTGATGAATACTATGACAAATATGATATTTTATTAGAAGGCAGAGATCCGGAAGAATTCAAGAAACATGTTGCAGTTCAGGCTAAGATTGAGCTTGGTTTCGAAAGATTCTTACTTGAAAAAGATTACCATGCAATCGTTACTCACTTCGGTGATTTAGGTGCATTACAGCAGTTACCTGGTCTTGCAATCCAGAGATTAATGGAAAAAGGCTATGGTTTCGGTGCTGAAGGTGACTGGAAAGTTGCTGCAATGGTTCGCTTGATGAAGATTATGACAGCAGGTATGAAGGACGCAAAAGGTACTTCTATGTTAGAAGATTACACATACAACCTTGTAAAAGGAAAAGAAGGTATCTTACAGGCTCATATGTTAGAGATTTGTCCTACAATTGCAGATGGTCCTATCAGTATCAAGTGCCAGCCATTATCCATGGGTGACAGAGAAGATCCTGCAAGACTTGTATTTACATCCAAAGAAGGCCCTGGTGTAGCTGTTTCCTTAATTGACCTTGGAAACCGTTTCCGTCTTATCATCAATGATGTTGATTGTAAGAAGAATGAAAAACCAATGCCAAAACTTCCGGTAGCTACAGCATTCTGGACACCACAGCCGGATATGTATACAGGAGCAGAAGCATGGATTCTTGCTGGTGGAGCTCATCATACAGCATTCTCCTATGACCTTACAGCAGAGCAGATGGGTGAATGGGCAAATGCTATGGGTATTGAAGCTGTTTACATTGACAAGAACACAAATATCCGTGATTTCAAGAGAGACTTAATGTTAGGTGAAGTTTTCTATCGCTAAGATTAAATTTAGTAAAAACAATAGTTAAAGTATAAACATAACGGCATGGGGCGGCGGTCATTTTGATTGCTGTCCTAAGCTGTTAAAATAAACAAATATATAAAAAGAAGGAGAACCATTATGAAATTTTTTATTGATACCGCTAATGTAGAGGATATTAGAAAAGCAAATGATATGGGTGTTATTTGTGGAGTTACAACAAACCCATCCTTAATCGCAAAAGAAGGAAGAGATTTTAACGAAGTAATCAAAGAAATCACTTCTATCGTAGACGGACCTATCAGTGGAGAAGTTAAAGCTACTACTGTAGATGCAGAAGGCATGATTGCAGAAGGTCGTGAAATCGCTAAAATCCATCCAAACATGGTAGTTAAAATTCCTATGACAGCAGAAGGTTTAAAAGCTACAAAAGCTTTAGCAGCAGAAGGAATCAAAACAAATGTAACATTAGTATTTACAGCTAATCAGGCTTTACTTGCTGCAGAAGCTGGTGCAACATATGTATCTCCATTCTTAGGAAGATTAGATGATATCAGCCAGCCTGGTATTGATTTAATTCGTACAATTGCAGAAATCTTCGATATCTATGGATATGAAACAGAAATCATCGCAGCTTCTGTTCGTAACCCAATTCATGTAACAGACTGTGCATTAGCTGGAGCAGATATCGCTACAATTCCATACGGCGTAATCGAACAGATGACAAAACATCCATTAACAGATCAGGGAATCGCAAAATTCCAGGCAGATTACAAAGCAGTATTTGGTGAATAGTTAGCGGAGGAAAATAGAATGAACAAATTAGAACTTCAGAAAGCGGCAGTAGAGGTTCGTAAAGGAATCGTATCTTCCGTACACAGTGCAAAGGCAGGACATCCGGGTGGATCTCTGTCCGCAGCAGATATTTTTACATATTTATATTTTGAAGAAATGAACATTGATCCAAAGGATCCTAAAAAAGCAGATCGTGACCGTTTTGTATTATCTAAAGGTCATACAGCTCCTGGACTTTATTCCGCACTTGCAAATCGTGGATATTTCCCAGTAGAAGATTTGCTTACACTTCGTCATACAGGTTCCTATTTACAGGGACATCCGGATATGAAACATATCCCAGGTGTTGATATGTCCTCTGGTTCTTTGGGACAGGGTGTATCTACAGCAGTAGGTATGGCTCTTGCAGCAAAATTAGATGGTGATGATTATCGTGTATACACTTTATGTGGTGACGGTGAGATTCAGGAAGGTCAGATTTGGGAAGCAGCAATGTTTGCCGGACATCGCAAATTAGACAACCTTGTAGTAATCGTAGATAACAACAATCTTCAGATTGATGGAGCGATTGATGAAGTATGCTCCCCATATCCAATTGATAAGAAATTTGAAGCATTTAATTTCCATGTAATCAATATTGATGGAAATGATATGGATCAGATTGCAGCAGCTTTTGCAGAAGCTAAAGCTACAAAAGGAATGCCAACAGCAATTATTGCTAAAACTGTCAAAGGTAAAGGCGTTTCCTTTATGGAGAACAATGCCGGATGGCATGGAAAAGCTCCTAACGATGAAGAATACGGAATTGCAATGGAAGATTTGAAGAAAGCAGGTGAAGCATTATGTCAGTAATCGAAAATATCAAAGATTTACCAAAGGTTGCAACTCGTGACAGCTATGGTAATGCATTAGTTGAGCTTGGTAAAGAAAAAGACAATTTAGTAGTATTAGATGCTGACCTTGCAGCAGCTACAAAAACAGGCGTATTCAAAAAAGCTTTCCCTGAAAGACACATTGACTGTGGTATTGCAGAAGCAAATATGACAGGTATTGCTGCTGGTATGTCTACATGTGGAAAAGTTCCATTCATTAGTACATTTGCAATGTTTGCAGCAGGTCGTTCCTTTGAGCAGGTGCGTAATGCTATCGGTTACCCACACTTAAATGTAAAAATCGGTGCAACACATGCAGGTATTTCTGTAGGTGAAGATGGAGCAACACATCAGTGTAACGAAGATATCGCATTAATGCGTGTGATTCCGGGAATGGTAGTTATCAATCCTAGTGATGATATCGAAGCAAAAGCAGCAGTAAAAGCAGCGTATGAGCACAACGGTCCTGTATATATGCGTTTTGGCCATCTTGCAGTACCGGTAATCAACGATAGAGAAGATTATAAATTCGAGCTTGGTAAAGGTGTTGTATTAAAAGAAGGTAAAGATATGACAATCTTTGCAACAGGTTTATGTGTAGTAGAAGCTTTACTCGCAGCAGAAAAGCTTGCAGCAGACGGAATTGATGCAGAGGTTATCAATATCCACACAATCAAACCATTAGACGATGAACTTGTAGTAGCATCTGCTAAGAAAACAGGCAAAGTATTCACAGTTGAAGAACACTCTATCATCGGAGGACTTGGAGCAGCAGTTTCAGAGGTTCTTTGTGAAAAATGCCCGACTAAGGTTACAAGAATCGGTGTAAATGATGTATTTGGTGAGTCTGGTCCGGCTGTAGAATTATTACATAAATACGGCTTAGATGCAGAAGGCATTTACAACAAAATCAAAGAAACAGTTTAAAAGTGACATTTTAAAATAAAAGTAAGTTAAGAAAAAGTTGTGTTACTGGTTATTAAATAACTGGTAGCACAATTTTTCCAAAGAAAACATAGTTTGTAATGGAGGAGAAGGACAATGAGTAATGCAGCAATTGCAGCAGGAAAAACATCCCTTGGTATTGAATTTGGTTCAACACGAATCAAAGCAGTGTTAATCGGTGAAGATCATGTGCCATTGGCATCTGGTAGCCATGAATGGGAAAATCAGTATGAAAATGGTGTTTGGACATATAGCTTAGATATGATTTGGAACGGTTTACAGGATTGCTATAGCGATTTAGTAAAAGATGTAAAAGCAAAATATGACGAAGAATTGACATCTATTGGTTCTATTGGTTTCTCTGCTATGATGCATGGCTATATGGCATTTAATAAAGAGGATGAATTGTTAGTACCATTCCGTACATGGAGAAATACAATTACAGAGAAAGCTGCAAGCAAATTAACAGCAGAGTTTAATTTTAATATTCCGGAAAGATGGAGTATTTCTCACTTATATCAGGCAATTTTAAATGAAGAAGAGCATGTAAAAGATGTGACCTTCTTTACAACACTTGCAGGATATATTCATTGGAAATTAACTGGCGAAAAGGTTCTTGGTATCGGTGATGCTTCCGGTATGTTCCCAATCGACAGCACTACAAGAGATTATGATGCTACTATGATGGCAAAATTCGATGATTTAGTTGCTCCATGTGGATTTGACTGGAAATTAAGCGAAATTTTACCAAAAGTATTATTAGCTGGTGATAATGCCGGTACATTAACAGAAGAAGGTGCAAAGCTTCTTGATGTAAGTGGTAAATTAAAAGCCGGAATTCCGGTTTGCCCACCAGAAGGTGATGCTGGAACAGGTATGACAGCAACAAACAGTGTTGCAGTTCGTACAGGTAATGTATCTGCAGGTACATCTGTATTTGCAATGATCGTTTTAGAAAATGCATTAAAGGGCGTACATCAGGCAATTGACCTTGTAACAACACCTGTTGGTGATACAGTTGCTATGGTACACTGTAATAACTGTACATCTGATTTAAATGCATGGGTAGGTATTTTCCGTGAATTCGCAGAAAGCTTTGGTATCGAAGTGGATATGAATAAGTTGTTCTCCGTATTATACAATAAAGCATTAACAGGAGATGCTGATTGTGGCGGATTATTGGCATATAACTACTTCTCCGGTGAGAGTATCACAGGCTTTGAAGAAGGTAGACCGTTATTTGCAAGAAGTTCAGAAAGTAACTTTAACTTAGCTAACTTCATGCGTGTACACTTATTTACAGCACTTGGTGCATTAAAGAATGGTCTTGATATCTTATTAAAAGAAGAAGGCGTAAAAGTAGACAAGATTTACGGACACGGCGGATTATTCAAAACTCCGGTTGTTGGTCAGAGAATTATGGCAGCAGCTATGGATACACCGGTATCTGTTATGGAAACTGCCGGTGAAGGCGGTGCATGGGGTATCGCAGTATTAGCTGCATACATGAATAATAAAGCAGAAGGAGAATCCTTATCCGATTACTTGAGCAACAAAGTATTTGGTGGAGAAGAAGGAATCACAGAAAACCCTGTAGCAGAAGATGTGAAAGGATTTGATGATTTCTTAAAGGTATACAATGCAGGTTTACCAATTGAAAGAGCAGCTGTTGAATGCCTTAAAATGTGATAATACAAAGGTCGAAAGTCATAAATTGTTGCCGCTTGCGGGATAAGATTTATGACTTAACGACCTACACACATGAGCAAGTAGTGATTTTCTGTGGAAAATCAACGGATTGCGAATGGGTGTAGAATTGTGAAAGCTGGTAACAGCGGAGCAATTCGTGTATTTTCAATTTTTAATAGAAAGGATAAATAATATGCTTGAAGAATTAAAAAAACAGGTATATGAGGCAAATATGGAATTGCCTCGCCGTGGACTGATTACCTACACATGGGGAAATGTCAGCGGAATTGATCGAGAAACAGGTTATTTTGTTATTAAACCAAGTGGTGTAGATTATGATGAATTAACTCCAGACGATATGGTAGTTATGGATTTAGAGGGTAACAAAATCGAAGGAAAATATAAACCATCCTCTGATACACCAACACACTTGGAATTATACAAGAAATATCCGGAAATTGGTGGTGTAGTACATACACATTCACCAGAAGCTACTTCTTGGGCTCAGGCGGGCAGAAGTATTCCATTGTATGGAACAACTCATGCAGACTATTTCTTTGGAGAAATCCCATGTGCAAGACTTCTTACACAGGAAGAAATTGATGAGGGATATGAGACAAATACTGGTATGGTTATCATTGAAACCTTTGAAGAGCGTGGCTTGAATCCAATGCATACACCGGGCGTACTTTGCACCAATCATGGACCATTTACATGGGGAAAAGATGCAAATGAAGCAGTTCATAACGTTGTTGTATTAGAAGAAGTTGCTAAAATGGCAACAAAAACAGAGCTGATTAATCCAAAGGTTAAACCGGCTCCGGATCGTATTCGTGATAAACATTTCTACCGCAAGCACGGAGCAAATGCTTACTACGGACAGAACTAAATAGAAATTTAAGATAAAGAGCATTGTATAAAAAATACAGTGCTCTTTTTTATGGAATTTTTGGAATCATAAAAAAATCAACTTTTTTCGTAAAAAAAAATAACAGTTATTGCCGAATGATATTAAGTAGTGATATAATACACAATAAATGTAAATGGTATAAATAGGATGATTTAAACTTAAGAAGATCGTGTGTCAGTGAATCTGACAGTTTATAGAGGGAGGCAGAAGATTTGCCGTGTATTTAAGGTGAATCTGCAAAAGAAAATGATAAAGGTATTTTTAGTAGAAGATGAAGTAGTAATTCGCGATGCAATTCATAAAATGATTCCGTGGTCAGAATATGGATTTGAATTAATAGGAGAGGCAAAGGATGGAGAGATGGCATTGCCTCTTATAAAAAAGAGTGAACCGGATGTTTTGATTACAGATATAAAAATGCCATTTATGGATGGATTGACATTAAGCAGACTGGTGAAAAAAGATTTGCCTAATACAAAAATCATTATTATCAGCGGATATGATGATTTTGAATATGCAAGACAGGCAATTTCGTTGGGAATTGAACAGTATCTTTTGAAGCCAATCAGCAAAGCAGAGTTTTTGGAGGTTTTAGAGGGTATCCGTTCAAAATACGAAAAGGAAAATGAGCAGAAACTGTATTTTCAGAAATTTGAAAATGAAATCAAAGCTTATGAAAAGAATGCGCAGAGAGACTTTTTTGAACTATTAGTTTCGGAAGATGTGGACTTGCAAAAGATATACGAACAGGCGGATAAACTTCAGATTGATATTATGGCACAAAGCTATAATTTGGTATTGTTTGAAATAAGTGCAAAAACAGATTATCAAAACGGCGAAGAGTCATATTCAAAGGATGCAGCAGAGGTGCAGACAAAAGTTGATGAATTTTTTATAAATAATCGAAATTATCAGATATTCCGCAATCAGCAGTTTAATTATGCCGTATTGATAAAAGGGGATGAGTCAGAAATTGATCAGCTTACAGCAGAGTGTATCGATGAACTGAAAAATATTTTTGAGCAAAGTAATAATATAGAATGGTTTGTCTGTACAGGAAAAACAGTTCAAAGATTAAGTCTTATGAGCGAATGCTACAAGGAAGCTATGCGTTCCTTTGCCTACCGTTATCTGGGATATCGCTATGTATTTTCATATGAAAGCTTAGAAGATGACTCTGCGGATGAGAATATGAATTTGCAGAATATTGATATGAATGCGGTTAAACAGGAAAGTATTTACAATTTCTTATATAATGCATTAGAAGACGAAGTGGACAGCTTTGTTAAAAATTACATACAAATGATTGGCAGAGAAGCATTGCGTTCAAAAATGTTTCAGCAGTATATTCTTTTGAATCTGCATTTTTGCCTGTCAAGCTTTGCAGAAAAATTAGGATATGATAAATCTGAAATTGAAGAATATTTAAAGCTTATCTGTGATGAACGAGTAAAATCTATGGAGGATTTAGCTAAATTGATTGGAGCAATCCTCAGAAAAGGTATTAAATTAAGAGAGGAAAGCTTAAAGGGAAGAAATCAAAGTGTTATTCGTACAGCGTTGCAGTATATGGTGGAGAATTTTACGGATGATTCCATAACCTTGAATCGTGTAGCCGGAGTAGCAAATGTAAGTGCAAATCATTTTAGTGCATTGTTCAGTCAGGAAATGGGACAAACCTTTATTGAGCATCTGACTTCTCTGCGAATGAATAAGGCAAAAGAACTGCTTCGGTGTACAGATAAACGCTCTGGCGAAATTGCTTTGGAAGTAGGATATAAGGATCCACATTATTTTAGCTTTTTGTTTAAAAAAACTCAGGGATGCACACCGAGCGAATATAGAAATCAAAAAGATTCCTGATTATCTGTCAGTAAAACGGAGTGAAATGAGTATATGAGAGAAAAGATAACACAGATTTACGATAAATCAAGTCTTGCGACAAAAATCAGATATTCGTATACAGTTGTAGTGATTCCTTTTGTGCTGTTTCTGTGTTTTTGCTTTTACAATTTATGGGATGTGAACCGCAATTATGAGGATATGATTAATTCGACGGTGGTAGCTAGTGAATTTAGTCTTGACTTCAAAAAGGATTTTGATTATGAAACCTATCTTTTAATTGTAGAAAATAAAACCATTGCAGAATCTAATCTAAATGATATGTTAAATGAAGCAAATCGTATTGTAAAAGGGTTAGAGGAAGTTACAGAATCAGAAGAAAACGGTAATCGTTTAGAGAGTGTAAAGAAATATTTAGAGAATTTAGAGATTTATATTACACGAATTGAAGAAAATTTAGGAAAAGGCAATAAATACGAAGACAATATTGAAATATGGGAAAATGATGTTCAGATTGTAACATCTTTAGTTCGGGAAAGTATTTTCCAGTACATATATTATGAAGTAAGAGATATTCAGCAGTCTCATGAAGAATATCAGAATGTATTCGTTACAATGATAAAATCATCGATTATTGTATTTGCCTGTATTTTGCTCCTGTTAGTTGTATTTTCTTATTACATTCCGTTAAGTATTACCCGTCCGATTCGAAAGCTAAGCGAGGTAACAGCACAGGTAGCAAAGGGAGATTTGTCTGTGCGTTCAGATGTAAAATCCGGTACAGAGGTTTGTGTACTGAGTGATTCATTGAATATGATGATTGATAAGATTAATGAGCTGTTAGATCAGGTAACCAAAGAGCAGATTCGACTACGAAAAGCAGAGTTTGAACTTCTTCAGGCACAGATTAATCCACACTTTTTGTATAATACCTTAGATGCCATTATCTGGCTTGCAGAATGTGGTGAACAGGAAAAGGTTGTAAAAATGGTAGGAAATTTATCTGAATTTTTCCGAACCTCTTTAAATCAGGGAAAAGATATTATTTCTATTAAAGAAGAAGTGCAGCATGTTCGAAGTTATCTTGAAATACAACAGGTAAGATACAGGGATATTTTACAGTATGATATTCAGGTACCTAAGGAATTGGATAAATTCCTTATTCCAAAGATTACCATCCAGCCGCTTGTAGAAAATGCATTATATCATGGAATTAAAAATAAACGCGGTATGGGAAAAATATTAATTACCGGTCACAAAGAAGAAGATTACTTTATACTTCGAATTGAAGATAATGGTATTGGTATCAGTGAAGAGCGTTTAGTTCAGGTGAGAAATAAAATCCAAAATAAGATGGCAAATGTAAATGAAATATTTGGATTATATAATGTGAATGAACGAATTCGCTTGAATTTTGGAGAAAAGTATGGTATTTCTATTGAAAGTATTTATGGAGAAAGTACTATAGTGAGTATAATTTTACCATGTATGGAATGGTTGGAATAAAAAAACCAACTTTAACCATAAAAAAACAAACTTTTTGTAAATTTCCATAAAAAAATTAACTTTAATATGAAGTATGTGAATGGATTTCTTTGCAAAGAGGGTGTAATATGTAACCATCAAAGGGACGGAGTTCCCGAAAACAAAACTTTTCTAAAAATAGGAGGATTAAAAATGAAAAAGAAAGTTTTAGCAACACTTTTAGCAACAACAATGGCATTTGGTCTTGCAGCTTGTGGCGGCGGATCTGAAGCAGCAGATGCACCAGCAGCAGATGCAGAAGCACCAGCAGCAGACGCAGAAGCAGAAGCAGAAGCTCCAGCAGATGATGCAGAAGCAGAAGCTCCAGCAGCTGAAGAAGGTGGATTAATTAAAGTTGGTATCATCAACAACGACCCTAACGAGTCTGGATACCGTACAGCTAATGACAAATCTATGAAAGATATGTTTACAGAAGAAAACGGATATGAAGCATCTTTCGCTTACAGCTTAAAGAATGATGAGCAGATCACAGCAGCTCAGAAATTCATCCAGGACGGTGTTGATTACTTACTTCTTTCCGCAGCTGATGTTTCTGGTTGGGATACAGTACTTCAGGATGCTCAGGCAGCTGGTACACAGGTTATCTTATTTGACCGTACAATCGAAGCTGATGATAGCTTATATGTAGCTTCTATCGTTTCTGATATGGCATTAGAAGGTGAAACAGCAGTTAACTGGTTAAAAGATCAGGGATTAT
>JAGALK010000071.1 GCA_017625255.1 Lachnospiraceae bacterium | reverse complement strand
ACCAGAACAGTTTTTTTCTTGTTGTACAATATGCCATTCTTTGAAGAAAATTTAGGATTATCTTTATCTACAATAATATTTTTCAAATGATAGATGTAATCAGCTGTGTACGGTCCTTCAATATAGATTTTTTTCAAAGTCTTCGGCAAATACAAAGTTTCAGTTTCAGATTCCATATCTCCACGAAATTCTACAACAGGATATCCGTCAATACTTTCCGGTATGGTTACCTCTTTATCTTCTAATAAAATTTCCCTTACTGTCACCTTATTTTTAGAAATGCAGTAGACAAATCCATCTTTTTCTTTAAAATAATCGTTCCCATCATCGTCTTCTTCCCAGTATCGGGAATCCCCTTCTACATATTCTGCTTTTACTGTTGAAGCCGGTAAACAGACTATCGTAAGTACGAATACACTTAACACAAACCATTTTAAGCCTTTCCAACGCATTTCCATTTCTTCTTTCTCCTTTCTTAGTCACAGGCAGATATACTTGCCCAATCCACACCAGATGGTACTCTTCCCTCATTTGTCTATATAACATATGTTCGCAACCGATATTGTTTAATATCATTATCATCGTGATAAAAAGTCTTAAACTTAAATGCAGACTTCGAATAATACCCCTTCAATAGCTGCTCTGTTGCGTTTTTGGCTCCAACCGTATATCTATCTGCAAGAAAATCAATCTTATCTGCATAATTACGACTTCCCTCGTTTACATCACTACAGCTTTTGGCTAATGCAGCAGTTGTCATGGTTTCTGCCTTTATTTTTGCCAAAACAGTTGCTTTGTCTGTTATTAAGGAATCATTTTTTACTTTAGTTCTTATTTTTTCTGAATTTTTTACGATAGCCTTATGCGCATACGCATCTCCAGCTACATGCAGTGCAATACCTAGAATTCTCAGCGCACGGTTTTTTCCTGCCTGATTGCTGCTGTAGGATACCGTTACTACTGTCTTGGTATCTTTTGCTGTTTGATATGTTTTTTTATTACAGATAATCGATATTGCTTTTTTCATCAGCGCAACATCATCTGGTTCCATACCAACTGGCGATTTAATTTTATTAAAGATAGTTGCTATGGATTTTGACGGCTCCTTTTTCTGCGCAATGGCTAAATCATACAGATATTTTGTAACTGCCACATAGTTGGTATTTCCTCCCGCATGAAAGCATGGCACTTTTTTCATCGTAGTATCTCCTTCTACTGTGACAAAAGCACTGTCTACCATCTGGCTTACCTGTTTTAACAGTTGTATCTTATTAGCCGAATATGCAGTCTGCCAGTCCTTGCTTTTTTCTGCTGTTACTTCGGTCATTAAGTTTGCATGGTTTGTCGCCGACCAGTTTGCCTCCACATAAGCCGGAATTTCATAAGTTTCTATTCTTGTATCATTTTCATATTCCTCTATGAACTCTTCAACATCTGTTTCGGTATAATTTTCTTCAAAATCCGTTAAAATACTTTTGGTATATGTATAAGCTACAAGTCCTGCCTGTATTTCTTCATTTTCAGTAATGTCTTTTGCTCCCGCAATTAATACATCCCGGATTTTTTTATTACTCCATTCCGGAACCTCATTCCACAGGCTTGCAGCAATGGCTGTTACATGCGGTGCAGCGTAGCTGTTGCCACTTGCAATTGTAACGCTTCCAAACTGTGATGTTACGGGAAGATATTTCCCCGGAGCTAAGATTTTGATATCCTCTCTGTTGTAGCAGAAACATCTTCTTCACTGTAGTTTTCTATGGCTACCTCCGATGCTCCTTCCCCATAAACGACATACTCTTGTACAGCTTCCTCTGCCTGTACAATTTCTGTTGGCAAAGATATACTTGTCATCCCCAGCACTGCCGCTAATACTAATGCGGTAAGTTTTTTCTTGTTTCTCATAACTCTTTTCCTTTCTTCCAATCTTTATTTTTTCTTATGTTTTGAATATAAACCCTACTACCCTCCTTTCGTTTTTCCTATACCACCCTAGCACTTTTTCCATTTATTTCAATCCCCATGTGCTATTTGGTAGGAAATCCGTGCTATTTGGTAAATTGCCATTACCAAAACAAGTACCTTTTTCTCATCCCAATATAGCCAATAATCAACCCCACAATCACAAACATTCCACCAATAAATGTCGCTCTTTTTGCCACACTATCAACTTCCCTTTTCTCCGTCAACAGATACATTCCTCCCTGTGTAATGTATAACCCTGAAGAATCCATCGCTTCCAACAACTCATACTTGTCCTTAGATGCATTGTACAAATACAGATTGTCTCCTGCATATTGCTCGAATTCCAACCGTAAATCTCCGCACAACTGCTTTCCACAGTTCACAGTAAACACAATCCCCTGCTCAATTCTTCGTACTTCTATTTTTGTCTGTAATTCATTTTCATAATTACAGATATCACTCCCATTCAACAAAATGTTATATCCATTACCTTTTATGCGCACTTGTGTCTCATTTTGATAATAATATCTTAGCATATCACCAGTAATCACAGGTTGTTCCTCTGCTACTATACAATCTGGGTATTTTACCTCTTTTGCTTTTACAACTTCTGCTTTGCATGCAAAAAATACATTTACTACTATAAATATTATAAATACATATAATTTTTCCTTTGTTTTTCTCATATTTTCTACTACCCTCTGTCTTGATATCCCAGCTTTTCTAACACATAATTCAGATATGTTACCTTGTCATACACAATCCGTGCCTCAACTGTCATTCCATTCATCAAGTCAACTTTGTTCCCATCACTGCTTATCAGGTAATCTACCTCTGGTATAATATGTACATGAAATACTGTCATTGTTTCACTCCCAGATTCTCTCATTGTCAAATTGCTGTCTATATGTACTACGCTTCCTTTTATATTTCCATAAACAGCTTCCGTCAGACCATCTACAGCAATCTGTACTTCATCTCCTTTTCGCATTCTTGCCATATCCGCTGTTGAAACATATGCTTCAATGATGGTATTTGCATTTTCCGGTGTAATCACTGCTATAGCCTCTGCCGTCTGCACGATCATTCCTTCTTTATAATCCTTATATAAGTGCAATACTCCTGTAGCAGTTGCTTTTACAGCCCAATCTGTACCTTTAATTGAAAAAAGGACATCTCCTTTTTCCACCAGCTGTCCTTCCTGCATATTACATTTCTCTATTTCTCCAGTATATCCTGACATAACCTGATTGGCACCTTCGCTTGATACCGTGCCATTTATGGTAATCATATATATTTTGGGCGTATACATGCTCCATATAAATACCCCCGCCAAAAACACGGTTATTACGATAAGTAGCATATAAGCAAACGCTGGCAGCTGCTTATCAAACATTAATCTGGAATCTCTTAAATCATCTAATGATTTTACTTCTCTTGTCATGTATTTTTCTCCATAACCCTATGCTTCCTGCCTTTTAAAATTTCCCTGCTGCAATTCCCATAATTCATAATATCTGCCCTGCTTTTTTAACAATTCTTCATGGGTTCCCTGCTCTAAAATCTCTCCATTTTCAAGTACAATAATCTGGTCACAATTTTTCACCGTTGCCAGACGATGCGCAATAATCAGCATGGATTTTTCTTTGAAAGTATTGTAAATCATATCAAAAATAATACTTTCTGCTGTAAAATCCAGATTACTGGTACTTTCATCCATGATATAAAATTCATTCTTTTTCAAAAAAGCTCTGGCAAGTGCAATGCGCTGTTTCTCACCACCGCTTAGTCCATTTCCTGCCTCTTCTAAATATGTATCATACTGTAAAGGCAGTTTCTTGATAAATGTATGGGCGTCTGCTGCCTTTGCTGCCTCTTTGACCTCTTCTAAAGTGGCATCCATTCGACTCACACGGATATTGTCATAAATGCTTCTGGAAAACAATTCAATATTCTGCGGCACATAAGAAATACATCTTCGTAAAGATTCATTTTCCATCTCCAAAATATCCACGCCACCTATAGTAATTTCACCTTCGTCTGGCACATAATTCTTTAGCAACAGTTTGGCTATGGTAGATTTTCCACTTCCACTGGCTCCTACTAACGCTACCTTTTTGCCCTGTGAAATCGTAAAACTAATGTCCTTTAGTACAGGTCTGCGGTTGCCATATCCAAAGCTCACATTTTTAAAAACAATATCTCCCTCTATACTTTCTACCTTCTGACATTTTACTTTTTCTTCTTCAGACTGCTCTCTTTCATAATCTAATATCTCAGAAAGGCGTTTCATAGATATGCCCGCTTCCTGTATAGATAGCTGTAATCTAACCAGATTATTCAATGGCTTCGTGAAATAATCTGTTAATGTGGTAAATGCCATCATACTTCCCAATGTGATATTGCCCTGAATCACCTGCAATATTCCAGCATATAGCAACAGCAGTCTTCCCACCTTGATAACTACATCTGAAACCTTTCCCTGCACATTAGAAAGCATATTTTCCTTACAACTGATACGCAAAGACTTGATGTACGCTCGTTCAATCCCTTCTAGTTCCGCATCTTCATTTGCATTGCCTTTAATGGTTTCCACCGCCTGAATACCTTCGATAATCTGAGAACTTAATACCGATGACTGCTGCATCTGTTCTTCATTGATTTTTTTATAAGGCTCTTTAAAAAAAACTATCAAAAATGCACTTATCACTGTCATCAACAGGACAATCATAAAAAGCTCAGCATTCATCTGAAATAAAATTATCCCTGTCACAAGTGCCATACTTACATCCATAATTAGTGTTAATGCAATCTTGGTAAATACATTTTTTATGGTAAAAGCATCTGAAAACCTTGTAATAATATCCCCTGTTTTCCTTGTAGAAAAAAACTTCATTGGCAACCTGTAAATATGCTCAAAATATCCAAGCATCAATGGTATATCGATTTTCAGTGACAAATGCAGCATAATCCATTCTCTAATAAAATCGACTACAATCTGTGTCAATGTCACGCCGATAAATACCATTGTCATCAATTCTAGTACATCTTCCTGTTTATAGGGCAAAATCTCATCATAGATAATATTGTTAAACACGGATGCTAGAATTCCCAATATCGTCATCAGAAACGATGCTAAAATTCCATAAGCAAACAGCTTTTTCTGTGGAAGAAGCAAACGAATATATCGTTCAGACATCTTCGTGCCTTTTTGATGTCCTGTCACAAACTTTTCATCAGGTAAAAGAATCAGCATTGCTCCTGTAAAAGTTTTATAAAATTCATCGGTTCTTATCCGCATCAAGTCCTTTGCGGGATCACCGATGACAACATATTTTTCTGAAATTTTAAATACAACTACAAAATGAGATAATCCTTCTTTTGTCACAATATGGGCAATAGCAGGAAGGGTAAACCTGCTTAAGAACCCTTCCTTATCCACCCGAACTGCCTGTGATGTGAAACCAAGACTATCTGCGCACTTACTTAATCCTAGCAGATTTGTCCCTTTCAAATCAGTTCCCATCATGTCCCGCAATTTTGTAATTGTGGTTTCTTTTCCATAATGCAGACAGACCATTGCCAGACAAGCTGCCGCACAGTCTGTTGCATCATGTTGTTGAATGAATGTGTAGCGCATGGGTTAGTTGTTGTTTTTTTTCGAGAAAAGTTTTGCTAACCAATCTTCAAATATCTTTCTCGGATCTGTTTCCCCACCAAATACACTTTCTGTTTCATGTTCATCAATTAATTTACTT
>JAGALK010000070.1 GCA_017625255.1 Lachnospiraceae bacterium | reverse complement strand
TTAGAAGAGGCATTACAGAAAGCTTATTTAAAGCAGAAAAATAAAATCAGCCTTCCAGGTTTCCGTAAAGGTAAAGTGCCAAGAAATATGATTGAAAAAATGTATGGACCTGAAATCTTCTTTGAAGATGCAGCAAATATGTTGATTCAGGAAAACTACGGCCCTGCAGTGGATGAGAGTGGAGCAGATATCGTATCTCGTCCTACAATCGAAGTAACACAGATTGAAAAAGGAAAACCATTTATCTTTACAGCAGAAGTAGCAGTAAAACCAGAAGTAACACTTGGCAAATACATGGGTGTAACAGTTACAAAGATTGATACAACTGTAACAGACGAAGAAGTAGATGCAGAAGTTGAAAAAGAAAGAAACAACAACGCAAGAACAATCACTGTAGAAGATCGTGCAATCGCAGATGGCGATACAGCAGTTATCGACTATGAAGGATTTGTAGATGGTGTTGCATTTGAAGGCGGAAAGGGAGAGAACCATTCTTTAGTTATCGGTTCCCATTCTTTCATCGATACATTTGAAGAACAGTTAGTTGGCAAAAATACTGGAGATGAAGTAGAAGTAAATGTTACTTTCCCAGAAGAATATCACGCACCTGAATTAGCAGGAAAACCGGCTGTATTCAAGGTGAAAGTAAATGAAATCAAAGCAAAAGAACTTCCAGAGTTAGACGATGAATTTGCTCAGGATGTTTCAGCATTTGATACATTAGCAGAGTACAAAGAAGATGTTAAGAAAAAATTAGAAGAGAGAAAAGAATCTGAAGCAAGACGCACAAAAGAAGACGAAGCAATTAAGAAGATTGTTGATAAGTCTTCCATGGATATTCCGGAAGCAATGTTAGAAACACAGATGGAAAACATGATTGAGGAATTTGCACAGAGAATTTCACAGCAGGGATTAAGCTTTGAACAGTATATGCAGTTCTCAGGCATGACTATGGATAAGTTAAAAGAGCAGGTAAAACCTGATGCATTAAATCGTATCCAGACCAGTCTTGTATTAGAAGCAATCGCAAAAGAAGAAAACATCGAAGTTTCAGAAGAAGATGTAATGGCTGAAATCGAAAAGATGGCAGCTATGTATGGTATGGAAGCTGATAAGTTAAAAGAACTTGTTGGTGATGCAGAAAAAGAATCCATGAAGAAGGATATTGCTATTCAGAAAGCAGTTGAATTAGTTATGGATAATGCAAAAGAGCGCGCAAAAGCTAAATCAAAGAAAGAAAAAGAAGAGGATGCTGAATAAGCAATCGATCAGGCAGGTTATTTCGGGCAGGCCGGCTCAGGATACGAGCCGGTCTGTTTTTCCTAAACAAAGTAAGGAGGCAGAATAAATGAGTTTAGTACCTTATGTCGTTGAACAGACTAGCAGAGGCGAACGGAATTACGATATTTACTCAAGATTATTAAAAGATAGAATTATTTTTTTGGGAGAAGAAGTAAACGAAACAACTGCTAGTTTAGTAGTTGCACAGTTACTGTTCTTGGAATCTGAGGATCCTGGAAAAGATATTCAGTTGTATATCAATTCTCCGGGTGGTATGGTAACCGCAGGTATGGCTATTTATGATACCATGCAGTATATCAAATGTGATGTATCTACTATTTGTATCGGTTTGGCTGCAAGTATGGGAGCATTCCTGTTAGCAGGTGGTACAAAGGGTAAGAGAATGGCATTGCCAAATGCAGAAATTATGATTCATCAGCCTTCTGGTGGAGCCAAAGGTCAGGCAACAGAAATTGAAATTGCTGCAGAAAATATTTTGAAAACCAAAAAGAAATTAAATCAGATTTTAGCACAGAATACAGGTCAGCCATTGGAAAAAGTGACTTTAGATACAGAAAGAGATTATTATCTTTCTGCAGAAGAAGCAAAGGAATATGGTCTGATTGATATGGTGATTACAAATCGGGAATAGTGAGAGACTTTTGGCCGGCGCGTACCAGGCAAGGTGCAGCCGGCTTAAATAGAGTTATGGAGTGAGATTGTATGGCAGGAAGAAATATAATTGGTGGCGAGGAAAGAGTGCGTTGTTCCTTTTGTGGAAAACCGCAGGAGCATGTTACAAAACTGATTGCGGGACCAAATGGGGCATATATCTGTGATGAATGTGTAGATATTTGTGCAGAAATTATTGAGGAAGAGTTAGAAGAAGAGGGAATGATTTCTGATGAACCGGAAATTAATTTATTAAAACCGGAGGAAATGAAATCTTTTCTGGATGAGTATGTTATCGGTCAGGATAATGCAAAAAAAGTATTATCTGTAGCTGTTTATAACCATTATAAAAGAATCCTTGCAGGCAGAGATTTAGGTGTTGAACTGCAAAAGAGCAATATTTTAATGCTTGGACCAACGGGTTCTGGTAAAACCTATTTGGCACAGACCTTGGCAAGGATTTTAAATGTACCATTTGCCATTGCAGATGCGACTACATTGACGGAAGCCGGTTATGTGGGCGAAGATGTAGAAAATATTCTTTTGAAAATTATTCAGGCTGCGGATTATGATATTGAACGGGCGCAGCATGGAATTATTTATATTGATGAAATTGATAAAATCACAAAGAAATCTGAAAATGTATCCATCACCAGAGATGTATCCGGTGAAGGTGTACAGCAGGCATTGTTGAAGATTTTAGAAGGTACTGTGGCTTCCGTACCGCCACAGGGAGGAAGAAAGCATCCACAGCAGGAGCTTATTCAGATTGATACGACAAATATTCTCTTTATTTGCGGAGGAGCATTTGACGGATTAGAAAAGATTATTGAGCAGCGTATGGATAAGAAAGCCATTGGCTTTAATGCTCAGGTCAAAGATAAAAAAGAGGTCAATGTAGGTGAAGCATTTAAAAAAGCTATGCCACAGGATTTTATCAAGTTTGGACTGATTCCGGAGTTTATCGGTCGTGTGCCGGTAACGGTATCCTTGGATTCGTTGGATCAAAAAGCTTTGGTTCGTATCCTGACAGAGCCGAAAAATTCGCTGGTGAAGCAGTATCAGAAGCTGTTTGAATTAGATGGTGTGGAACTGAATTTTGAAAGCGAAGCATTAGAGGCGATTGCAGATAAATCCGTAGACAGACAGACGGGAGCAAGGGGCTTACGGGCGATTATGGAAAATGTCATGATGGATCTGATGTATAAGGTTCCATCGGATGAATCTATTACAGAGTGTACAATTACCAAGGAATTGGTAGAAGAAAAAGGATTTATTGATTCTATAGAAGAAGATAAGGCAGGAGTAGAATCAAAGAGTGCATAAGCTGTAGAGTGAAATACAGTTTATTTACAGGGGGCTGTCGCAGTAAAACGATGACCGCAGGGAATACCCTGTGGAGAATTACTGCTGACAGCTTTTGTAATTGCAAAAGTATAGAAGGGAGACAGAAAATTGAGTGACATTATACGGACAATTCCAGCGGTTGCATTGAGAGGAATGACGATTCTTCCGGGAATGGTAGCACATTTTGATGTCAGCCGCAAAAAATCTATAAAAGCTGTAGAAGAAGCAATGATGGGAGATCAGCAGATTTTTCTGGTGACGCAAAGAGATGTAGAAGACGAAGAACCACAGACAGAGGATTTATACAAAATAGGTATTATTGCTGAGATTAAACAGGTAATCAAAATGCAGAATAATATAATCCGTATTTTGGTAGAAGGAAGCGAAAGAGCAGAATTATCTTCTATTGTGGAAAGTGAGCCTTTTTTATTGGCTGAAATTATAGGATTTGAGCAGGAAAGCGAAGAAATTTTTTCAGAAGAAGCCAAAGAAGGTATGCTGCGTGCTATTCAGGAAGCCTATGGCCGTTATGCTGTTTTGAATCCAAAATTAGGAAAAGATTTTATTCGTCAGGTTTCAGAAGCAACAGATGTAGAAAAGCTGATGGATTTGATTGCCAATAATATGCCGGTATATTATGAAGAAAAACAGCGGTATTTAGAGGCGGTTGCATTAGAAGAACGCTATGAAGTGCTGATGGCAATGATGCTGCATGAAGTAAATGTTATCAGTATCAAAAACGAGTTTCAGAAAAAGGTCAAGGCTAGGGTAGACAAAAATCAGAAGGAATATCTGCTTCGTGAACAAATGAAGGTTATCCGTGAAGAATTAGGTGAAGACAATACAGAATCAGACGCAGACCAATTTTTATCAGCGTTAAAGAAATTAAAAGCAAAAAAAGAGGTCAAAGAGAAAATTCGAAAAGAGATTGACCGTTTTAAAAATATCTCTAGTAATTCTTCGGAAAGTACAGTGACAAGAGGATATATTGAAACCTTATTAGAACTGCCTTGGGATAAAACATCTAAGGACAATAAGGATTTAAAAAATGCAGCAAAAGTATTAGACGATGATCATTATGGATTAGAAAAGGTCAAAGAGCGTATGCTGGAGTTTCTGGCTGTCCGTAACCTGACAAGCAAAGGGGAAAGTCCGATTATCTGTCTTGTAGGACCGCCGGGAACAGGAAAGACAAGCATTGCCCGCTCTGTAGCAAAGGCTTTAGATAAAGAATATGTGCGTATCTGCTTAGGCGGTGTCAGGGATGAAGCTGAAATTCGCGGACATAGAAGAACCTATGTAGGGGCTATGCCGGGAAGAATTGTTTCAGGACTTCGAAGTGCAGGAGTAAAAAATCCATTGATGCTATTAGACGAAATTGATAAAGTCAGCAGTGATTATAAAGGGGATACCTCTTCTGCATTGTTAGAGGTACTAGATTCTGAACAGAATAATAAATTCAGGGATCATTATGTGGAAATCCCTATAGATTTATCGGAAGTATTGTTCATAGCTACTGCAAATTCCGTACAGGACATTCCAAGACCGTTGCTTGACCGTATGGAATTAATTGAGGTCAGCAGCTATACAGAAAACGAAAAAATGCATATTGCAAAAGAGCATTTAGTGCGCAAGCAGATTAAGAAAAATGGATTAAAAAAGGATCAGCTTACAATCAGCGAAGAGGCGCTTTCTATGGTCATCCGTGGGTATACCAGAGAAGCGGGTGTACGAAGCTTAGAACGAAAAATCGGAGAAATCTGTCGTAAGGCTGCCAGAGCGATTTATGAAGGCGACAAAAAAAAGGTTACTGTTACCAAAAAGAATTTAGAGCAGTTTTTAGGTAAAGAAAAGTATTCCTTTGATAAGGCAGGAAAAAATGATGAGGTTGGTATTGTAAGAGGTCTTGCATGGACAAGTGTCGGTGGAGATACCTTAGAAATTGAAGTCAATGTCATGCCGGGAAAAGGAGAGTTTAAGCTAACAGGGCAGCTTGGTGATGTGATGAAGGAATCTGCACAGGCAGGCATCAGCTATATCCGTTCTGTCAGCGAGGAATATAATATTTCCAAAGAATTTTTCAAAGAAAATGATATCCATATTCATATTCCGGAAGGTGCTGTGCCAAAGGATGGTCCATCTGCAGGAATTACAATGGCAACTGCCATGCTTTCAGCTATTACAAATCACGCAGTAAAGGCAGATGTGGCAATGACAGGGGAAATTACTCTTCGGGGAAGAGTATTGCCTATAGGTGGCTTAAAAGAAAAAACTTTAGCAGCAAAAAATGCAGGTATCAAGACGATTTGTGTACCAAAGAAAAATGAAAAAGACATGGACGAAGTGGCAGAGGAAATCAAAAAAGGATTAAAAATCGTCTATGTAGAAACCATGCAGGATGTTTTAAAGGTGGCTTTTGTATAAGGAGATTTTATGGTAATTAAAAGTGTAGAATTAGAAACCGTATGTGGCGTGACCAGTAAACTTCCGGAGAATACTCTTCCGGAGGTGGCTTTTGCAGGCAAATCCAATGTGGGCAAGTCCTCTTTGATTAATACGCTTATGAACCGCAAGTCATTAGCCAGAACCTCGGCTCAGCCGGGAAAGACCCAGACCATTAATTTTTATAATATCAATCAGGAAATGTATCTGGTGGATTTGCCGGGATATGGTTATGCCAAGGTTTCAGAAGCAGAGAAGAAAAAATGGGGCGTAATGATTGAAAATTATCTGCATAGCTCCAAGCAGTTAAAAGCGGTATTTTTGTTGATTGATATCCGTCATGATCCATCTGCAAATGACAAAATGATGTATGACTGGATGGTATATCAGGGCTTTGAGCCGATTATAATTGCAACCAAATTAGACAAGATCAAAAGAAGTCAGGTACAAAAATGTGTAAAGGCAATTCGCGTAGGACTAGAGGTTAAGCCGGGTACAAAGATTTTCCCATTTTCAGCAGAAACAAAACAGGGAAGGGATGAAATCTGGGAATATATAGATTCTCTTGTAGTGGAGAATAGTGATGAGGATATGGTGAATGAAGAATAAATATTGTTTTACAGCAGTTATGCTGCTTACAGTCGCCCTGTGCGCATATCTTTTTACCAATATATATGTAAAAAATGAAGCAAAAACAGAAAATAATAGTTTTACAGTGGTGACATCCTTTTATCCAATGTATATTGCGACTGCAAATATTGTAGGAAATTGTGAGGATATTACAGTTCAAAATCTCAGTGAACCGCAAACCGGGTGTCTGCATGATTTTCAAATGACCCCAGAGGATATGAAGTTACTTTCTACAGCAGATGTATTTGTCATTAATGGCGGTGGAATGGAGTCTTTTTTGGAGGATGTCATAGCGCAGTATCCAGAGCTTATAATTGTTGAAACAATAGAAACAGAAGATGTGCATGAACATAGTGAAGAAGAGGAGCATATGCATGAAGAGGAAGCTTCCCATGAAGAGCATGAGCATATCCATGACCATGCAAATGCCCATGCGTGGATGAGTGTACTGCATTATCGTGAACAGGTAGAGTATATTGCTAATGCATTATGCGAAGCTATGCCGGAAAGTGCAGGTAAATTAAGAGAGAATGCAAGGGTATATGATACAAAACTTGCAGAATTGCAGGCACAGCAGCAGGAAATCCTGCAAATTGCAGCAGGAAATAAAATTGTATCCTTTCATGAAGCATATGAGTATTTGGCAGAAGATTACGGTTTGGAAATCTGCTATACCTTAAATTTGGATGAAGAGCGACAGGTCAGTGCAGGAGAAGTGGCAGATGTATTAGAGATTATCAATGAAAGTGATGTGGAAATTATATTTGCTGAAGAATTGTATGGAAGTGAATTGTCAGATACCATTCAAAATGAAGCAGATGTAACTGTTTGTTATCTGGATACACTGGTGCGGGGAGAATATGATTTAGACAGCTATATTCATGGTATGCAGGAAAATATCAACATATTAAAACAGGCGTTTGGAGTGAAATAATATGAAAAAGATTATTAAGCCCTGTGGGCTTCATTGCATAAAAGTGAATCACTTAGGTGTTCGTTTTGGCGAGCAGATAATATTAGAGGATGTCAACTTACATATGCATTGTGGCAGTATTAATGCCATTATTGGCAAAAATGGTGCAGGAAAATCTACATTAATTCGAGCGATGTTGGATGATATTCCCCATGAAGGTGAAATTGAATTTAAGGATTTGCACAATGCTAAAATACAAAAATTAAAAATCGGTTATGTACCCCAGAGTATCAATATTGAAAAAAATACACCGGTTAGTGTATACGATTTGATTGCCAGTTATCAGTATCGTTTTCCTGTGTTTTTCAAAAAAAGCAAAAAGATAGAAGCAGAAATTAAACAGGCATTAGCAACCTTTGAGGCAGAGGATTTAATCGACAAGCAGGTTTGTAATCTTTCGGGCGGACAGCTGCAAAGAGTGCTTCTTGCTATGGCGATTATGGATGAGCCGCATTTATTATTGTTGGATGAACCGGTATCCGGTATAGATCAAAATGGTATGGAGCTTTTTTACCGGACTATGGTATATCTGAAAGAAAATTTTGATTTATCCATTATTTTAATTTCTCACGACCTTGATTATGTGGCAAAATATGCAGATAAGGTTATCTTATTGGATAAGACGATATTAAAGGAAGGCAGTCCAAAGGAAGTGTTTTCCAGTGATGAATTTAAGTCAATTTTTGGTAATGAAGAGCTTCCGGGCTATGTATTAAAAGAGTCAGAAAAGCACAAAAAGACCGTTGGCAAAGAAAGGAGTAACCCATGGGATTAGAATATGGATTTATGCGAAATGCATTTCTTGCCATACTGATTATTACTCCATTGTTTGGCATTTTAGGAACTATGATTGTTAATCGCAAAATGGCTTTTTTCTCAGATGCATTGGGACATTCGGCATTGACAGGAATTGCCATAGGTGTAGTACTTGGCATAACAGATACGAATTTTACTATGCTGGTATTTGCGATAGTTTTTGCACTGCTTTTGAATTATATCAGCAGCAAAAGCGGAACCTCTACGGATACAATTATCTCTGTGTTTTCTTCCTGCAGCGTGGCAATCGGACTTGCTATACTGTCAAAGGGAGGAAATTTCAGCAAATATTCAAGCCTTTTGGTGGGGGATATTTTAAGTATTACACCAAAAGAAATTATTTCATTGATGGGAATTTTTATTGCAACGATACTTTTTTTTGGCTTTTTCTTTAACTATTTGCATGCGGCAAGTCTGCATAGAACATTGGCAAAAAGCAGACATATTCCGGTTCGTTTAATTGAAAATCTTTTTGCAGTATTGATTGCGATTATTGTAATGTTATCCATTAAATGGGTGGGCATTTTAATCATCAATGCATTGTTGATTCTGCCGGCAGCAGCCAGTAGAAATCTTTCGGAAAATATGCGGGAATATCATTTTTTTGCTGTGTTATTTTCAGTGTTTTCCGGTATAACAGGGCTTTTAGTATCCTATTATACCAATGTTGCAACAGGACCGATGATAGTGATATTTGCATCCATTTTGTATTTTGCAACTTACTTATATGGAAGGATTCATCAGGTATAAAATTGCCTGTAAAATAAATAATAAAGGAGTAATTACAAATGAGTGAAAAAATTTTAGCAGTGTCCGCAGGACATGAGATTACAGAAAAAGAGTTAAAGGATTTGATTGCAAATTATCCGCCGGAACAGCAGATTTATTTATCCAGCCCACAGGCAAAGGATGAGTTATTAGAGCAGTTAATCGGTTTCCATCTTTTTTCTAAAATGGCAGAAGTTGAAAAAATCAAAGAAACTAAAGAATATAAAGAAACACTTGCAAAAATGGAAAATGAATTGGCTAGTCATATGGCAGCAACAAGTGTTATTGAAAAAGTAACTGTAGAAGATGCAGAAGTAAAAGCATATTATGAAGCAAATGCAGCACAGTTTGTAACCGGTGCACAGGTAAAAGCAAAACATATCCTAGTGGATGATGAAAAAGCAGCAGAGGATATCGCAAAAGAAATTGCAGAAGGAAAATCCTTTGAGGATGCAGCAAAAGAATATTCCACCTGTCCTTCTAAAGAAAAAGGCGGAGATTTAGGCTATTTTGGTAAAGGTCAGATGGTTCCTGAGTTTGAAAAGGCAGCTTTTGATGGAGAAATCGGTAAGGTATTAGGACCTGTAAAAACACAGTTTGGTGCACATTTAATCTTAGTAGAAGACAAAAAAGAAGAACAGACAGTACCATTTGAACAGGTAGAAGCACAGCTTTATAATCAGCTTTTACAGCAGAAAAAACAGACGGTTTATGCAGATACTGTAAAAGAATTAGAAGCAAAATATGGAGTAGAAAGAAAAAATGGAGTATAGTTTACCAAAAGATCCGGTAATTCTTCTTAGCTATATCAATACACAATTGAGAGATCATTATACATCCTTTGAGGATTTGTGTGTGGCATTGAATGTTTCGGGAGAAGAGATTACGGAAAAATTAACCGGACTGAATTATGCATATGATGCAGGTGTAAATCAGTTTATTTAATTTTAGGAGTTGGAGGATAAGTTTATGTGGGCATATGAAAGTGTTTTTTATCAGATTTATCCATTGGGATTTTGTGGAGCACCCTTTGAAAATGATGGTGTTTTAGAACACAGAATTTTAAAGGTAAAGGAATGGATACCTCATATGAACGAATTGGGGGTAAATGCCATCTATTTTTCACCGATATTTGAATCCGATACACATGGATATAATACCAGAGATTACACAAAAATTGATTGCAGATTAGGCACAAATGCAGATTTTAAAGAGGTCTGTGATGCTTTGCATGAAGCAGGAATTAAAGTGGTATTAGATGGTGTATTTAATCATGCAGGAAGAGGTTTTTTTGCATTTGAGGATGTACTGAAAAATCGCGAAAATTCTATGTACAAGGATTGGTTTCATATTGATTTTGGAGGTAATTCTAATTACAATGACGGTCTTTGGTATGAAGGCTGGGAAGGAAATTTTGACTTAGTAAAGTTAAACCTCTATAATCCGGCAGTAGTAGAGCATATTTTTTCTGCCATTAAAGGCTGGGTAGAGGAGTTTGATATTGATGGACTTCGTCTGGATGTGGCATATTGTCTTACACAGGATTTCTTAAGACAGCTTCGTTCTTTTACCAATGATTTAAAGGAAGATTTCTTCTTAGTCGGAGAAACCTTGCATGGAGATTATAATCAATGGATGAATCCGCAAATGCTGCATTCAGTAACCAATTATGAGTGTTATAAGGGATTGTATTCTAGTTTTAATGCCATGAATATGTTCGAAATTAATCATTCCTTACTTCGTCAGTTTGGACCGGAAGGATGGACATTGTATAAAGGACAGCATCTGTTATCCTTTGTAGACAACCATGATGTAACAAGAATTGCATCCATTCTCACAAACGAAAAGCATTTGCCGCTAATCTATGCCTTAACCTTTGGTATGCCGGGCATTCCTTGCGTATACTATGGAAGTGAATGGGGTGCAAAGGCGAGAAAGGAAGAGGGCGATCCTGCTCTTAGAGCTTGCTTTGATGCACCGGTATCTAATGCTCTTACGGAATGGATTTCTAAGCTTTCAGAAGCAAAGAAAAATTCTCATGCATTAAATTATGGAGCATTCCGTTCGGTGCTTTTGACGAATAAACAGTGTATATTCGAGAGAAAAAGCGAGAAAGAACGGGTTTTAGTAGCGATTAATGCCGATGGAGAGACTTTCCATGCACATTTTGATGCAGGATGTGGAACAGCAGTGGATTTAATCACCGGCGAAAAGCACGATTTTGGCGGTGGAAGTGAATTGCCGGCATATAGTGCTTATTTTTGGAAAATGGAAAAATAAATTCCGATTTGTGCGATTGAATGATATTCCGGAATGTCGTTGTGAAACGGACAACAGATTTGCGTTGTGTAAGGTTTCCGTCCGGTTTTTATCCTATTGGGTAGTGATGTCAGAACGAGCAGGGGCTGTGGGTAGGCGAAGTGTCCTTTCCCTACCAATTCCGTCTACCCACAGCCCC
>JAGALK010000069.1 GCA_017625255.1 Lachnospiraceae bacterium | reverse complement strand
GACACGGATGTCGGTGCAAGCTGTCACCACGGCAGGGACGCCGTGTTGACAGTGGTAGTGTGCGTTACCATAACCGGTATGAAAATGCTTAGAAACCCTCTTTCCCGGACATTCGCCTACCCACAGCCCCTGCTCGTTCTGACATCACTACAAATATAATAAAAACCGGACGGAAACCTTACACAAATCACATCTGTCGTCCGTTTCCCAACAACATTCCGGGATATCATTCAATCGCACAAACCGGAATCTACGATACCTCAGACTCCCCAAAACTATAATCATTTCCCGGAAGAATTGCATTTAAGATAATTCCTGCAAGAGCTGCAATAGCAAGTCCTGTTAATGTGATAGAAGTTCCGGCAATCGTAAAGGTAAGACCACTAGAGAAACCAAGACCACATACCAAAATAACAGCTGCAATAATTAAATTTCTAGATTGTGTGAAATCTACTTTATTTTCAACCACATTTCGTACACCAATTGCAGAAATCATTCCATATAGCATAAAGCTGATACCACCAATAATGGCAGATGGAAGAGAACTGATAATCTCTGCAAATTTCGGGAGAAAACTTAAAACTATAGCATAAATCGCAGCTAAACGAATAACTCTTGGATCGTATACCTTGCTTAATTCCAAAACACCTGTATTTTCACCGTAGGTAGTATTTGCAGGTCCGCCAAACATTGCGGAAAAGGAAGTTGCAAGACCATCACCGATTAAGGTACGGTGTAAGCCGGGATCTTCAATAAAGTTTTTGCCTGTAGTTGCAGAAATGGCAGACATATCACCGATATGCTCCATCATAGTTGCTAAGGCAATTGGAGCCATAACTAAAATAGCCGTAATATCGAATTTACAAAGCTCAAATGGCGGCATACCAACCCAATCAGCGGCGGCCACATTTGCAAAATTTAAAATGGCAGAGCCATCTGGATTTGTCATACCACAGGCATTCATAATCAATGCAGCTACATAGGAAATAACTACACCCATTAGAATAGGAATGATTTTAAACATTCCTTTGCCCCAGATGTTAAAGATAATAATTACAGCAAGGGCAATAATTGCCAAAATCCAGTTGGTGGAAGCATTGGAGATTGCAGAAGGTGCGAGACTTAAACCAATACAGATAATAATTGGTCCGGTAACTACCGGTGGTAAGAAACGCATAACTTTTTTGATTCCAACAACTTTAATAATCAATGCAAGTATCAGATATAATAAGCCGGCAACTACAATACCGCCGCAGGCATAGGGTAATTTTTCGCCCATAGTCATGTCTGCGAAAATTCCTGTATCTAAGTTTGCTACAGTAGAAAATCCACCAAGAAAAGCAAATGAAGAACCTAGGAAAGCGGGAATTTGAAATTTAGAACACAAGTGGAAAAATAATGTTCCAAGTCCTGCAAAAATCAAAGTTACCTGAACGGACAGTCCTTCACCTTCAAAGTAACCGTTGACTAAAATCGGAACTAAAACAGTTGCGCCAAACATGGCAAACATATGCTGCAGTCCAAGAATCAGCATTTTGGGTAAACCAAGGACTGAGGCATCACGAATAGGCTGTGTTTCGTTGTTCATTTGTAAACTCCTTCCTAATGCTAAGCTTATGGATACTAGTATTTTTCAGGTTCTGGATAATCTACACCAAAAGTATCTACAGTAACTGTTTTCATGCGCTGCTCTTCCATAGGACGATCACTGTAGTCAGTTGTAGTTTCTGCAATTTTATTAACATTTTCCATACCTTCGATTACTTTACCAAAAGCGGCATAAGCACCGTCTAAGTGCGGAGCATCTTTGTGCATGATGAAAAACTGGCTTCCGGCAGAGTTTGGCATCATAGAACGAGCCATAGATAATACACCTGCAGTATGGTCTAAGTCGTTAGCAAAGCCATTCTGAGCAAATTCACCTTTGATACCGTAGCCTGGACCACCCATACCGGTTCCTTCCGGGTCACCGCCTTGAATCATGAAACCTTTAATGACACGGTGAAAAATCAGTCCATCATAAAAGCCACTGCTTACTAAACTGATAAAATTGTTGACTGTGTTTGGGGCGATTTCAGGATAAAGCTCTGCTTTGATTACATCGCCATTTTCCATTTCAAATGTTACAATTGGATTTTTTGTCATAATTAATAGACCTCCTTGAATTTTTCTGTTCAATATTGTAGCATATTATTCTAAAAAAACAAACAATATTGAGGAAGTAAACAGATGGAATTTCGATATGTTATTTATAAAAGAGAAGAATTTTATGAAAAGAATGGTCTTGTACCGGGAATCGGCAAGATATTTAGAGAACTTATGCAAAGTGGTATAGTGATTTTGGAATGTAGAAACGAAACTATTTTAGATAAGCTGCGGGAGGCTAAGGCAATGCCAGAAGATACACTTTTATTTGCAGCAACAGATATGACCATAAATGAGGTTAAGTATCTGCCGATAGCAAATATTGGTTATGCAAATCCAAATTATCCCAAGGAATCTTTATTTTCTGCGGATATTCTAATCGAAGGCTTTGCAGAAGTTGATTATTGGTTTTTAGAAAGAATATACCAAAGAAAGCATGGTTTTCCATGGAGAGTAATTGATACAGAAAGATGTTATCTTCGGGAAATGACAGAAGAGGATTTGCCAGAGCTTTTTGATATGTATGCAGGTAAAGGAATGACAGATTATATGGAGCCTTTATATGCATGGGAAGAAGAATTAGAATATACCAGAGCGTATATTGCGAATATGTATCGTTTTTTTGGGTATGGAATGTGGCTGGTAAAGGATAGATATGAGGACAAATTAATTGGCAGAGCAGGACTGAATCATCTGGAGTTTCAAGGGGAGGTAGTGCTTGAAATGGGGTATGCAATAGCCGTTCCTTTTCAAAAAAAAGGCTATGCTACAGAGGTTTGTGAAGCTATTATCGATTATGCAAAAGGAGCTGATTTAGGGTATGAGATGCTGTATTGTTTTGTCTGGAAAGGGAATATTGCGTCAGTAAAATTGTTGGAAAAATTAGGGTTTGTTTATTTAAAAGATGTGGTTCGGGATGAGAAAGAAATGGAGCTGTATGGAAAAAAATTGTGATAAATTATTATATTTTTATAAACTTATTTACATTTGAAAAATTTTGTAGTATATATAATATATCTTTTTATCTTTTATCTAAAAACAAAATCCCATTTACAACTGAGTAGAAAGGATTAAATTGAAAATTGCGTTTTATGGAACAGCACCGGATATAGGGACAAGTGCGAATATGGCAGTTGTCAGGGAATACTTGCGGTGTTGTTGGAATATTGCGGATATAGAAGCTGCAATTTTGTTTGCAGACTATAGTAACAAGAAGGCGCAAATAGAAGAGATTTTAGAGAAGTTTGACCTTCTGGTTATGAATATTTCGGCATCTGACCGGAATGTAGAAAGAATCTTTTTAGAAAATTCATTCATTCGAAAGAATGTCATTTTCCTATTCGGAAAATATAATCACCATAATGAAAATGCTTTGTATGCATTTGCAAAAGAATATAGAATTGATAGGGGAAGAGTCTGTGCGATTCCCTACAATTTACGGTTTCAAAGGGCGCATGAACACAATAAAATAGCTGCTTATTTACGGCAGAAAAAAGACAGTTTTGAGGATGAGATTTTTAAGAAAAATCTGTTTCGTATAGCATGTGCAATTTCAAATTATGCAAAAAAAGGAGAATAAAATATGGAAGAAATTTTTAAACAGTATGGATCAACAATTATTACAGTTTTAGCAATTATTGCAGTTATCGGAATTATGATGTTAGTCATTGGCAATAACGATACAAGTATTGTCTATAAGGCTTTTTCAGAGTTGATTACCGGTTTTTATGAAAAGGCAAATACGGCAGCAGGCTTTGGAACACCATAAGGAGGGATGCAGTTGGAACAGATAGGTATCAGGGTCGGTGCAGAGGCATTTGGCCCTCTCTATCCCTATGTTGCAAATCCGAATATTACGGATATTGACTTTAATGGGGAGGATCTTTGGATTGTTACAACGGATAACCGCAGATGCAAAATTGATACAGCAAGGGAGTGTATAACACCGTCTTTTTTAGAGCAGTTTGCGGGACGGATTGCCAATGAAGTAAGCTGTGGATTTAATCAGATGGAGAATGTTTTAGAGGCGGAAACCGATACTTTGAGGATTACAATTGTGCATGAGTCTGTAGCAATATCCGGGAGGTCTTTTTCGATTCGAAAATCTCTTCCGGCGGTTCGGTTTTCACCGGCAGATGCAGTTGCAGAAGAGTACTGTTCAAAGGATATGCTTATGCTTTTAGTGAATTGTGTATTAGCAAAAATGAATTTTGTATTCTGTGGTGAGCCGGCGGCTGGAAAAACAGAATGTGCAAAATTTTTTTCTCAGTTTATACCGGCAAATGAAAAGGTCATTACCATTGAGGACAATCCGGAATGGCATTATAGACAGATTAATCCGGGAAAGGACTGCGTGGAGTTAAAAATCAATTCAAGACTGGATTATTCGAAAGCCATAAAAACCTGTCTGCGGTTAAATCCGGGTTGGATGATGCTTTCGGAAGTTCGCTCAAAAGAGGCAAAATCTTTGATTGAATGCTGGTCAACAGGTATTAAAGGATTTACGACTCTACATACCGATGATGTACAAAAAATACCGGACAGATTACTGAATATGATGGAAAACAGAATGGATGCAGAACGGCTGGTTAATGACATTTATTCTTATGTGGATGTAGGAATTTTATTGCGAAAAAAGGAAAATCCAACGAATGGAAAAGTACGAAGATATATAGATCAAATTTGCTTTTTTTACCGAAAAAAAGAGGACAACCGCATTGTATTGGTGGCAAAAGAAGGAAAGCTTTGTTCTGGAAATATGCCTGAAGAAATTATAGAAAGATTTAAGCGGGAAGGAATAAAAAATCCATTGGAATGTTTGGCAGTAAAAAGCCTGCTGAAGGGAGAAGGAAGCTTAAAATGAAAGAAAAAAATACAGAAAATGTTTTGTACCTGATTTTATCAGTGCTATTGATAAGTTTATTGCTGGGGTATTTTTATAGGCTAAAAATCATTGTTTTGCTGATTATGCTGTGTGTGGAGGCGGCAGCTATTCCTTTTTGGATGAAGGTAAAAAGAAAGGCTAGGAAAGAAAAAATAAGATTTACAGAAGCTAATATGTATATGGAACAAATCTTATACTCTTTTCGAAAAAATCCCAAAATTCTATCTGCATTAAAGGATGTGGAAAAGCTTTTTCCAAATGGAAATATGCGAAAATGTATACAAAATGCGATTGAATATATGCAGGAAACCTATGGGGAGGATTTACTTATGGAAAAGGCACTTAAGATTATTGAAACGGCTTATCCTGCGCAAAGAATCACTTATGCCCATCGTCTGATGCTTAAAGTAGAAAGATTAGGAGGAAATTGTGAAGCATCCATACGGATACTTTTAGCGGATAGAAATGTCTGGGAAAAAGAAACAAATACTTATCAAAAACGATGCAGCGTACAAAAACGGAATATTGTTTTGGCAATACTTTTATCTTGCTTGCTGTGTCTGATGACACCGATTTTGTGTCAAAGTGCATTGCAAAAAGTAAGTATTACGGAGCATGTGTTTTATCAGGGAAGTACCTTAATTTTGTTTTTGTGCAGTATAGGAATATATCTGTATACGGAAAAATATTTTGCAAAAGACTGGCTGCAGGAAAAGTCATATCGCAGTACAAAAAATATTTTACAGAAATATGAAAAGATTATAAATTATAATGCAGCAAAAGAGAGAATAAAGAGTATTTTATGGGCGATGCCGATAGGTATTATTATGGGAATATCTGCAATATGCGGATATTGGAAACTTACAGCAGGCTTGTGTCCGGTTTTTATTTTTCTGCTCTTACAGCATAGGGTAGATTATAGTTTGGCAAAAAAAGCAGTTGTACATGAAATACGAAAGGCTTTTCCAGAGTGGTTAATGGAAGTTTCATTGCTTTTACAAACAGAAAATGTGGCAAATTCTATTCGAAAAAGTATTGAATATGCGCCGGATATTTTAAAGTCGGAATTGAATTTTCTGGTACAAAAATTAGAAAGTGCACCGGAATCTAATATTCCCTATTCAGAATTTTTGCAGGAATTTTCTATTCCTGAAATTGCATCTGCTATGGGAATGCTGTATTCCATATCCGATGGAAGTGGTTCAGATGCTATTGTCCAGATGGGAGAAATATTAGAAAGAAATGCAGAATGGATGGGGAATGCAGAGAGCTTATCCAATCAGGATAAATTGGCAAAAATGTATTTGCTGTTTTTACTTCCTGCCTTGCTTGGCGCATTAAAAATGATGACGGATATGACATTGATTTTGTTGGCGTTTTTTTCGGAAATACATATATAGGAGGCAGCATGAGTCAGGTATTTAAGACCTTTATGGGGGTATTTTTTATTTTAATTCTGTTGCTAACGGGCGTGGGTATTATTTCTGCACAAATGGATGTATCTGCGGCATTGAATTACAAGACGGATGTTGTAACGGAATTGGAAAATAGTAATTACAATGCAGAAGTAATTAATGCATGTATCACACAGGCAAAGGATAAGGGATATGAGATAAAAATACGCACCTTTGTTTCCGGTGGGGCGTCAACGGTTTATGTTTCACCGAATGTCAGTGATACGACAGATGTGGTAATGGCGGAGGTGGTGCTTACTTATCCGTATAAAATGTTTTTTTTGGAAACAGCTTTAAAACGGGAAGTAAGAGGATATGCAAGATAGGAGGAAGTATGCAGACGATCATTGAAGACTATGGAGCAGCAATTGTCTATATGGTGATAGGCGTAGTGATTTTGTCAGGCTTGGGAAAGGTGTTGGTATTGATTTCAGCGTTTTAGGAGGTGTTTTTTTGGATGAAATAATACAGGAGTATGGTGGTATGCTGTTGGGATTGATTGGAGGAATAGCAGTTCTAAAAATTGTATCAAAGCTCGTGTTTTCCGGCGGAATATTGGCAGAGGTATTGACGAAAATCGGAATTATGGCGTGTTAGAAAGGGAAAGAGATGAGGATAGTTTTTAAGGAATATGGAATAGCGATAATTACTGCATTGACAGCATTGCTTATATTTTCTTTGATTTTTATCCGGCTGGAATGGCAGGGAAAGACAGGTATATTTTCTGTTTTAGGTGCTGGTGCGAGCGTGAAAGAGACAAATTATTCACAATATCTGGATGGTAAAAAAATTTTAGAAGTAATGGAAAAAGAAAGACCGGAAATTATCTGTCGGGATGCTGCCGTAGTATTTGGTACTGCTTATCAGGCGAAAGATTTGTTTATGGCTACGGATGCTGAGGGGAATTTAGCTCAATTAGAGATCTATAAAATTCTGGATAATTTTGAAAATGAAGTGACTGTTACCAATGGAAATTTTATTTTTTTAAATCCGGGAATATATGAAATTTGGGTCAGGGCAACAGATAATTCTTGTGGAGTGACAGAAAAGAGATTTTCTATTCCTGTTGTGTACAGATAAGGAGGAAGAATGAAACAGGTGGTATTTGGACTGGTTTCTACATTGCTTATAGCAGTATTGTTGATGCTGTTAATGACATTATATGGAAGAAATCTGCGTCAGCTAGAGACAGGAGAATCGTTGGCAGAGGCAATAGACAGCAGTCTTTCTCATGTTATGCGTGAAGAAAATTATACGATTGAAAATAATGAGGTTTTTATAGCAGATTTTCTGCAAATGCTTTTAGTTCAGTTAAACAGCACATCGGATGTGAAGGTTTCTGTCTTGGAAGCAGATATGCAATTAGGAATTTTGTCTGTAGAAATCACACAAAACTATAAGCATCCAAATGGAAATGAAGGAACCGTATCGGAAGTAAGAACAGTGATTTTGGATAAAAAGAAAGAAGCAAAAAAAGTGTATAAGCAGGTTAAATTTTATATGGCGGATGATCTTTTATATAAGGAATATTCGGTAGAAAAGGACTCTGTATGTTCTGTTCCTCTGCCGCCAAAAAAGGATGGAAAAATCTTTAAAGGATGGAGATTTTTTGCAGGAACAATAGCAGGATATGCTGAAAATATTACGGCAAGCGGCGAAAATGGGGCAAAGACTGTATTAGGCAGCAGTGGTGAGCCATATGTAGTGACCGAAGATACAAAGCTGATAGCAGTGTTTGAATAAGCAATCAGGAATGAGCTCTGTATGGAACAGGGCTCATTCCTTTTGGTTTAAATTACATAATATTCGCTATTTTCATTTCATTAAAAATATGATATTCTAAGAACAAGAACGACGAAGTTCCAACCGTAGGTGGACTTCGTCGTTTTATAAAGTACGGAGGAAGCAGATTATGGAATTTCGCCCATGTATAGATATTCACAATGGAAAAGTTAAACAAATCGTAGGCAGCAGCTTAAAAGATGCCGGAAATCAGGCACAGGAAAACTTTGTTTCAGAGCAGGATGGTGCGTTTTATGCAAACTTTTATAAAAAGACGGTATAAAAGGCGGACACATTATCTTATTAAATCCTGTAGGCAGCGAGTATTATGAAGCCACCAGACAGCAGGCATTAAGTGCTTTGCATGCGTATCCTAATGGACTTCAGATTGGCGGAGGTATTCATGCAGAAAATGCAGAAGACTTTTTAAAAGAAGGTGCCAGCCATGTTATCGTGACATCTTATGTGTTTTCGAATGGAAAAATAAACTATGAAAACCTAAATCGATTGGTACAGGTTGTAGGCAAAGAACATCTGGTTTTGGATTTAAGCTGTAGAAAAAAAGGAGACGATTACTACATTGTCACTGACCGCTGGCAGAAGTTTACTGAAGAGAAGATTTCCTATGCATTATTGGATTATTTAAGCGATTATGCAGATGAATTTCTAATTCATGCTGTAGATGTAGAAGGAAAAGCGTCAGGAATTGAAGTAGAGTTGGCAAAAATGCTTGGAAACTGGGGCAAGCTGCCGGTAACCTATGCAGGTGGTGTGGGAAGTTTTTCTCATTTGCAGCAGTTAAAAGAAGCTGGAAAAGGAAAATTAAATGTGACGATTGGAAGTGCTTTGGATTTGTTTGGCGGACATATGGCATATGAAGAAGTGCTGGATTTTGTGAATCAGACAAAATAATCGCAAATTAAAGGAGAGACAACGGACATGAGTAAATACACAAAGCAGGATATTATGCGTATAGTAGAAGAAGAGGATGTTGAATTTATCCGACTTCAGTTTACAGATATGTTTGGTACATTAAAAAATATGGCAATCACATCTAGTCAGCTAGAGAAGGCATTGAACAATTCATGTATGTTCGATGGTTCCTGTATTGAAGGGTTTGTCCGCATGGAAGAATCTGATATGTATTTATATCCGGATTTAGATACATTTACCATCTTTCCATGGCGTCCACAGCAGGGAAAAGTAGCACGAATTATATGTGATATTTATCTTCCGGATCGAACCCCATTTTTAGGAAGCTCCAGATACATATTAAAACGCGTGATTGATCAGGCTTCAGAAATGGGATATCAGTTTAATGTAGGACCGGAATGTGAATTTTTCCTTTTTCACAGAGATGAAAATGGACAGCCAACCACAATTACCCATGAAAAAGCAGGATATTTTGATTTAGGTCCTGTAGATTTGGGTGAAAATGCCAGAAGAGATATTGTACTGACATTAGAAGAGATGGATTTTGAAATCGAAGCTTCACATCACGAAATTGCACCGGCGCAGCATGAGATAGATTTTCGATATGATGAAGCACTAAAAACAGCAGATAATATTATGACCTTCAAATTGACTGTAAAAACAATTGGAAAACGCCATGGATTGTTTGCAAGCTTTATGCCAAAGCCGAAGGCAGGTGTGAATGGATCGGGTATGCATGTAAATATGTCTTTGTCGAAGGATGGGAAAAATATATTTGAAGATACTGCCGGTGAAATGGGATTAAGTAAAGAAGCCTATTATTTTATCGGAGGTTTATTAAAGCATATGAAGGGTATGGCATTAATTACAAATCCGATTGTAAATTCCTATAAGCGTCTGATTCCGGGATATGATGCACCGGTTCGCATGGATTGGTCTGTAAATAAATACAGTCCATTAATTCGTATTCCTGCAGCAAGGGGAGAAGAAACCCGCATAGAATTTAGAGGACCAGATCCATCCGCAAATCCATATCTTTGTCTGGCGGTATGCTTAGCAGCAGGATTGGATGGTATCAAAAATCAGATTCTTCCACAGAAAGGAAATGAAGCCTTGCCAACTAATTTAGGTGAAGCGCTTGAAGCCTTTGAACAGGATGATTATATAAAAGAAGTTCTTGGAGAACATATTTGCGAGAAATATACAGAAGCAAAAAAAGCGGAATGGGAAAATTACCAGTCACAGGTAACAGAATGGGAAATTGGTGAATATTTGCATAAGATTTAAGTTGGTAGAGCATCATGAATGTGATTATTGTATTTCCAAAAATAGAAAATGGCAACAGTATCAAGAGAATTTTACAGCAAAATGGTTATGAGGTCTATGCAGTATGTACGACCGGAGCACAGGTGCTTTTGCATGTGCATAACCTGTCGGGAGGAATTATCGTCAGTGGATATCGACTGGCAGATATGATGTATACAGAGCTTCATGACTATCTTCCTCCACAGTTTGAAATGCTGCTGGTAGCTTCTGCAGCTGCATTTGACAGCGTGGGAAGATCCGATATTGTAAGTGTAAAAATGCCATTACAGGTACATGAGTTAATTGAAACCATGAATATGATGGCTGGTGCTATCTCCAGGAAAAAGAAAAAACTTAAGCAACAGCCGAAGGTTCGAAGTGGCGAAGAGAAAACCTTACTGGAAAATGCTAAAAATTTGCTGATAACAAGAAATAATATGACAGAAGAGGAAGCACATCGCTATCTCCAGAAAAGAAGTATGGAGAACGGAACAGGTTTGATAGAAACAGCAGAAATGATTTTAAGTCTTTTGCAGGACTAAAAGGAGGATAAAATGAAATTTACAAAAATGCACGGAATAGGAAACGATTATGTATATGTAAATGGTTTTGAGGAAAAAATAGAAAATCCATCAGAAATGGCGATTCGTGTCAGTGACAGACATTTTGGTGTAGGTTCTGATGGGTTGATTCTGATTAATCCATCAAAAGCAGCGGATTTTGAAATGGAGATGTACAATGCAGATGGTTCTAGAGGGGAAATGTGTGGAAATGGTATCCGCTGTGTAGCAAAATATGTCTATGACAAAGGTTTGACGGATAAGACAAGTATCAGTATAGAAACCTTAGGTGGCATCAAATATGTAGATTTGACTGTAGAAGATAAAAAAGCGGTACTTATCAAAGTGAATATGGGTGCACCGGAGTTTACAGCAGAAAAAGTTCCGGTAATTGCAGAGACAAAAGAGGTGATTCATCAGCCTTTTACAGTAGAGGGAAAAGAGTATATGGTAACCTGCATATCTATGGGAAATCCACATTGTGTAACCTTTATGGAAAAGGATGTAAGAGATTTAGATTTACCGGCAATCGGACCGGCATTTGAATCCCATGAAAGATTTCCAAAGCGCGTAAATACAGAGTTTGTGAATGTAATTGACAGAAAGACTCTTCGTATGCGTGTATGGGAAAGAGGTTCGGGAGAAACCTTCGCCTGCGGAACCGGCGCATGTGCAACCGCAGTAGCGGCTATTTTAAATGGGCTTACCGAAGAAGAAGTAACCGTTCAGCTTTTGGGCGGAGATTTACAAATCCGTTGGGATAGAGAAAGTAATCTGGTATATATGACGGGCCCGGCAACCATTGTATTTGATGGAGAATTGGCAGAATAGTCATATAAGAGCAAGCAGGTTGTGGAGAATAGATATGAAACAAAATAAAATACAAATGAGAAAAGGGATAGTATTTTTTGTGTTTTTTTTCTTATTGCTTTTGGGAGTAATATTGCCGGCAAAGAATATCTATGCAGATGTAGTGTTAAATAAAACAGAGCTAACCCTTGAAGTTGGAAAAAGCCAAAAATTAAAGCTTGCAGGAACAAATAAAAAAATTAGATGGTCCAGCAATAAAGCTTCTGTGGCAAAGGTCAGCAATAAGGGGACAGTCACTGCCATCTCTAAAGGCAACGCTGTCATTACAGCTAAAGCAGGGAAGAAAAAATATACCTGTAAAGTGTGTGTCTATGATGTAAATTATAGCAATGCAAAGGTAGCAAAGAAAGCCAAAAAGGTTATTAAGAAATATATCAAAGCCAGTATGAATACAGAAGAAAAGATATTGGCTATTCATGATTATATGGTTTTAAATTGTGCATATGATTACAAAAATTATCTAAAAGGAACAATTCCTTTTGTTTCTTATAGTCCAGAAGGCGTTCTGATTAAGAAAAAAGCTGTATGTCAAGGCTATGCAGAAACCTTTCAGTTATTTATGGATAGTCTGGGTATTCCATGTAAATTAGTGACAGGAACAGCAAATGGCGGTGGTCATGCATGGAATATGGTAAAAGTAAGCGGTAAGTGGTTTCAGATTGATGTAACCTGGGATGATCCTGTACCGGATGCAAAGGGAAGGACAAGGTATGCATACTTTTTAATTCCGGATAGTGTTATGGATAACGATCACAAATGGAATAAAAGCTATTATCCAAAATGTAAAACAAAGTCTGATAAATTTATTCATTTATTTGGTGAAGTATCAAAGTCAAAAGAAGAAGCAATCCAAAATTTGTATGAACAATATCGGACTGGTAATAAAATGCTGACATTGATTTATACAAAAAAATGTTGGAATTCGCTGGAAGGGTCGAAAATACCGTTTTTTGAAATGCAGGATTTGTATGGATTAAATGCAGATGGGCATACAAGTTACTCGTATTCGCATTATGAATATGGGAAATATGTGGTGATATATGTGTATTTGTAAAATTCCGGTTTAACGATTAAATGATATACCAGAATGTCGTTGCGAAACGGACAACAGATTTGCGTTGTGTAAGGTTTCCGTCCGGTTTTTATCCTATTGGGTAGTGATGTCAGAACGAGCAGGGGCTGTGGATAGGCGAAGTGTTCGGGAAAGAAGGGTTTCTAAGCATTTTCATATCAGTTATGGTAACGCACACTACCACTGTCAACACGGCGTCCCTGCCGTG
>JAGALK010000068.1 GCA_017625255.1 Lachnospiraceae bacterium | reverse complement strand
TTCCCATAATGTAGATTGCATATAGGATAGGTATAGGTGTTGGCAGATGACTTTGGGAGGGTGTTAGATTTGCTTAATATTCTTGATTTTATCAGCGAAAAATTGCCACGGATGGCAATTTTAGGCGAAACCGCCATGGAGGGCGGTTTGAGCCGACGCGTCCGTTACCAATATCATTTATAAGAATATTTAGCAAATCTTACACCCGTACAACGGAATCTGTCCACACCTATACCTACCCAATATGCCCACCACAAAATAAAATATGTTATGTCGTCCGTTTCACAACGACATTCCGGGATATCATTTAATCATTAAACCGGAATTTTATATCTTCTATTGAAATCCCACTTCCAAATGCAAACACCCCCTGCTGCTTTGCAAACTGAAGCTTTTTTTCATCCGCACCAATTATCTGCCCGCCAGCCTCTTGTACAATCAATGCCCCGGCAGTATAATCCCATGGACTTAATTTCAATTCAAAATATAATTCAGCTCTGCCGCAGGCAATATCACATAAATCAATAGCTGCAGAACCGCTTCTGCGTATATCCAGTCCCTTTGTAAAATAATAATATCCCAATTCAAAAGCATCTTTCCACAATTCTTCATAATAGGGTGAAGTGCCAAATAAAATTACTCCGTTAGACAGCGGTTCTTTTGAAACATGAATCTGTCTGTCATTTAGATATGCACCCTTGCCTTTTTCTGCTGTAAACATTTCTTTACGATATGGATTATATACCACTCCAAGAACGGGCTCACCATCCTTTAACAATCCTACCGAAATACAGCTTGCTTGATAATTTTTGATAAAATTCGTCGTTCCATCAATAGGATCAATTACAAACAAATACCCTTTATCTGTATATGTGAAATTTTCCTCTTCCTCTCCCATAAACTTAGCCTCCGGAAGGATTTTTTGAAGGCGTTCAAAGATATCCTTTTGCACTCTGGTATCATATTCTGTAACAAAATTAGCATGACCACCCTTATCCTGAATCGTCTCTGCAATATGCTCTGCCTCTAGCATAATTTTACTGCTTTCTAAAACGGCATTTTTTATTTTTTCTAACATGATTCTAATCTCCTTAATTGTTTTCTTCGTATAATTACATAACAAAGCATATGTACCAATCCGGTAATTGTCCAACTAATCGGATAAGAAATATATAATGACTCAAGACTATGCTGCCAACGGAACACCGTAAAAATCCAAATAATCCTCAAGCCGCAAGCTCCCATCAAAGATACAATCATAGGTATAAATGCATAACCGATTCCTCTAAGCGCCCCCACCATCGTATCCATGATTCCGCATAGACAATACATAGTACAAATAATTGCCATTCGGGAAAGTCCATACTTAATGACCTCTGCATCCGAAGAATAAATAGATAAAAGTGGCTCTCCTGCAAAATACGCAGATACACCAAACACCACACCAACAACCGTTACCATACCAAGACACATAAGCAATACTTTTCGAATTCTTTCTTGCTTACCCGCACCAAAATTTTGGCTGATAAAGCTCATAGATGTCTGTTGAAAGGTATTCATTGCCACATAAATAAATCCTTCTATATTCATTGCTGCTGTATTTCCTGCCATAGCAACTGATCCAAAGGAATTGACTGAAGACTGAATCAATACATTAGATAGCGAAAATACCATGCCCTGTAACCCGGCAGGAAATCCTATACGCATAATCTGCAATGTTTTATTGGCAGTTAACCGTAATTTTTCTTTTTCTAATCGACAGCAGCTATCCATCCGCATCAGCAAACGGCATATCAATATAGCTGAAACCGTCTGTGAAACAATAGTCGCAATAGCAACGCCTGCCACTCCCATATGAAAAACAATTACAAAGATTAAATTTAAGATTACATTTATGACTCCTGCAAAAGACAAATAATATAGTGGTCTTCTGGTATCTCCTACAGCTCTTAATATAGAACTGCCAAAATTATAAAGTAACATAGATGGCATACCTAAAAAATATATTTTTAAATATAATGCTGCCTGCTCTAATACATCATTTGGTGTCCCCATCCACACAAGTATCTGTCTGGTGGTAGTCAATCCAATCACCAACAGTAATATACCCGAAATAACGCTTAAAAGAATGGCAGAATGCACGGTTTCACTTACATCCTTTTCCCGTTTTGCTCCATAAAACTGGGCAACTAATACATTTGCACCTACGGAAAATCCAATAAAAAGATTTGTCAAAAGGTTAATTAATGAACTGGTAGAGCCTACCGCTGCTAAAGCCGTACTTCCTGCAAATCTTCCTACTACTACAATATCTGCTGCATTAAACAAAAGCTGTAATACACCCGAAAGTATAAGAGGTATGGAAAATAACAGAATTTTTCCAAACAATGGTCCATTACACATATCCATTTCATAGGATTTTTTCATCACTCATCACACTCCATTCACTTCATATGTATTTAGTCATAAGGATTATTATATTCCCCTAAAAATGAATTTTCAAGATGTGCATCTGTAAATGACTGCGTAAATTTACCTTCGGATTTAAGAGGATGGAGTTCACCCACGATACACTGATAAAGCATCAGGTAATGACTTGTAGCTTTACTTTAATCCCTAGGTTCAATTTTGACAAGTTTTTTCTCAAGCGAAGTGTTTG
>JAGALK010000067.1 GCA_017625255.1 Lachnospiraceae bacterium | reverse complement strand
GCATATAGGGTAGGTATAGGTGTGGGCAGATGACTTTGGGAGGGTGTTAGATTTGCTTAATATTCTTGAGAGTGTCAGCGGAAAATTGCCACGGATGGCAATTTTAGGCGAAACCGCCATGGAGGGCGGTTTGAGCCGACGCGTTCGTTACCAATATCTATCATAAGAATATTTAGCAAATCTTACACCCGTACAACGGAATCTGCCCACACCTATACCTACCCTATATGCCACCACAAAATAAAAATATATTATGTCGTCCGTTCATCCAAACACTTCCGGAATACAATTTATCCCAATAAACCGGAATAAAACCGGAATTAAATACGAAAAAAGCTTGTATTTAAATTGATAATATGCTATTATATATCCATAAGTTGTGTTTCAAACAACTCGTTAAAGAATAAAAGGAATTTTAATGTGGAGTTGATAGGTTCAGGCTAGAAGTCTGTCCTTATACACCACATTTTTTTATTCATTAAAGGAGGAAACACGATGGTAAAAATGAATTTTACAAATGATCAGGTAGCTTTTGAATATGCGCTTTATATGATGGTAGGAAGCCGTTTTCAAAGAACAACTTGTAAGAACCACTTACTGGAGCGCAAAATGCGTTTGCAGTATATGGAACAGAAAGCAAATAATCAGTACCAGATGGAAGATATTTGTCTTGCATATATGAAAAAACATCTTCTTCCTCATTTGCCGAAAGAATTCTGGCAGGAAAAGATGTCAGTTCATTTTCATGTATCTTCCAAGCAGGGAATGACAGAAATTTATTTTTATAACCGTAAATATCTGCTCTGCCTGAAAGGCAAATATGCAGGTAAAAATTCATGGATGTATCATGAAATCTGGAAAAAATAAATAGTTTTTTTAGGTGTCAAGAAAAAATACTTGACACCTCTTTTTATCTATGTTATTCTACCCAAGGTGATAAGGTTGAAAGCAGACTTTCACCCATCCCTATATGTGCTGCAAAGCCGCACAATATGGAGGTAAAGAATGGAAACAAAGCTAGAACAGGCATATCTTTATGATTTTTATGGGGAGCTGCTAAATGAACGCCAGCGAAGAGTATATGAGGATTTCTATTTTAATGATTTATCCTTGAGCGAGATTGCTTCTGACGAAGGTATCAGCCGACAGGGAGTGCATGATTTAATCAAGCGATGCTCTAGGGCATTAGAAGAATACGAAAATAAGCTTCATTTGGTAGAGAAGTTTCTATATATTAAAGAGAAAGTAGGAGTGATTCAGCAATTGACCAGCTCCTATGATGAAAAAAATCAAGAATCAATCAGAACGGAGATTTCAAAAATCTCCAATGAAATATTAGAGGAGCTGTAATATGGCATTCGATAGTCTATCCGAAAAATTGCAGAATGTATTTAAAAACTTAAGAAGTAAGGGCAGATTAACAGAGGATGATGTCAAGGCTGCTTTGAAAGAAGTTAAAATGGCACTGTTAGAAGCGGATGTTAATTTCAAAGTAGTAAAGCAGTTTGTTAAAACCGTACAGGAGCGCGCAATCGGTCAGGATGTAATGAATGGATTAAATCCTGGACAAATGGTAATCAAAATCGTAAATGAAGAAATGATTGCTTTAATGGGCTCTGAGACTACAGAAATTGCCTTGAAACCGGGTAATGAAGTAACAGTTATTATGATGGCAGGTCTTCAGGGTGCCGGTAAGACAACCACAACAGCAAAGATTGCAGGTAAATTAAAGCAAAAAGGTAAAAAGCCTTTGCTTGCAGCCTGTGATGTATATCGTCCGGCAGCTATTGACCAGTTGAAAATCAACGGTGAGAAGCAGGGTGTAGAAGTATTTGCCATGGGTGATAAAAATCGTCCGGTAGATATTGCAAAAGCAGCATATGAACACGCCCAGAAAAATGGTTACAATGTATTGATTATTGATACAGCGGGTCGTTTACATGTAGACGAAGAAATGATGAACGAATTAGTTGCCATCAAAGACAATGTAGATGTATATCAGACAATCCTTGTGGTAGATTCCATGACTGGTCAGGATGCAGTAAATGTAGCCAGTATGTTTGATGAAAAAATCGGTATCAACGGTGTTATCCTTACTAAATTAGATGGTGATACCAGAGGCGGTGCGGCACTTTCTATTCGTGCAGTAACCGGTAAACCGATTCTCTATATAGGTATGGGAGAAAAGCTTTCTGATTTGGAGCAGTTCTATCCGGATCGTATGGCATCCCGTATTCTTGGCATGGGTGATGTGCTTACTATGATTGAAAAAGCACAGGAAGCCATCGACGAAGAAGAAGCCAAAAAATTAGAACAGAAAATGAAAAAAGCTGAGTTTGACTTTGAAGACTATTTAAGCTCTATGAGTCAAATGAAGAAAATGGGTGGGCTTTCTAGTATCTTAGGTATGATGCCTGGTATGGGTGGTATGAAAATGCCGGATATTGATGAAGCAGAGGCAGAAAAAGGAATGAAGCGGACAGAGTCCATAATTTATTCCATGACCCCGGAAGAAAGAAGAAATCCATCACTTTTAAATCCAAGCCGTAAGCGCAGAATTGCAAATGGTGCAGGTGTGGATATTTCAGAAGTCAACCGCTTAGTAAAGCAGTTTGAGCAGGCTCGCAAAATGATGAAGCAAATCCCGGGAATGATGGGAGGCAAGCGAGGAAAAAGAGGCGGATTTAAATTACCTTTTTAAATTTTTAATAGGAATTGAAGCAATAGTGCTTTAATCATAAATTAAAACATATTTATATATTTTAGGAGGAAATTGCAATGGCAGTTAAAATCAGATTAAGAAGAATGGGACAGAAGAAAGCACCTTTTTATAGAATCATCGTAGCTGATTCTAGATCTCCAAGAGATGGTAGATTCATCGAAGAAATCGGTACTTATGATCCTACAAGAGATCCAAGCGAATATCATGTAAATGAAGAATTAGCAAAGAAATGGTTAGCAAATGGTGCTCAGCCAACAGAAACAGTTAGCAGAATTTTCAAAGCAGCTGGAATCGAGAAATAATTTTTTATAGCCAGACAGCGAGGTATAAGTGATGAAAGAATTAGTAGAAGTAATTGCGAAATCACTGGTGGATTGTCCGGACGAAGTTGTTGTTACAGAAACCGAAACAGAAAAAGCTATCGTATTAGAATTGCGTGTAGCACAGTCTGATATGGGGAAAGTAATTGGCAAACAGGGTCGTATTGCAAAAGCAATTCGTGCCGTTGTAAAAGCAGCAGCCTCAAAGGAAGACAAAAAAGTTACTGTAGATATTGTACAGTAATAAGTGAGTCAGTAAGAATAATGGCGTCCGAAAATGACAATAGTTATTTTTGGATGCCATTTTGTAATAAAATCAAAATAGAAAAATGAGGTTGTATATGGATGATTTATTAAAGGTTGGTGTAATTACCACCACACACGGTATTCGGGGTGAAGTTAAGGTGTTTCCAACCACCGACGATGCCAGAAGATTTTTGGACTTAAAAGAGATTATTTTAGATACGGGAAAAGAAAAGCTGACACTTACCATTGAACGGGTAAAATTCTTTAAAAATATGGTAATTTTAAAGTTTAAAGAATATGATAATATCAATGATGTAGAAAAATATCGTCAAAAAGAGCTTTTTGTTACCAGAGAACAGGCAGTTCCGTTAGAAGAAAACGAATACTTTATAGCAGATTTAATCGGTCTTGCGGCAGTATCTGATGATGGTGAGGATTTAGGTGAGCTTGCAGATGTATTGCAGACAGGTGCAAACGATATTTATGTTCTTAGAAAATCGGGTACATCAGATATTTTAGTTCCGGCAATCAAAGACTGTATTAAAAATGTGGATTTAGAAGCAGGCAAAATCGAAATTCACCTTTTGCCGGGACTTCGTGAAGTGAATCAAAAATAAAGGAAATGTGCACAAAATGAAATTTTATATTCTTACATTATTTCCGGAAATGGTGATGCAGGGGTTAAGTACCAGCATTATCGGAAAAGCAGCAGAAAAAGGACTTTTATCTATAGAAGCGGTAAATATCAGAGATTATACAAAGGATAAGCATTTGAAAGTGGATGACTATCCTTATGGCGGTGGTGCCGGCATGGTGATGCAGGCACAGCCTATTTATGATGCATATATGGCATTAGTAGATAAAATCGGATATCGTCCAAGAACAATTTATTTAACACCTCAAGGGCCAACCTTTACTCAGGGTATGGCAAAAGAAATGGCAAAGGAAGAGCATTTGATTTTCCTTTGTGGACATTATGAAGGTGTGGATGAACGCGTATTAGAAGAAATCGTCACAGATTATGTATCTATCGGTGATTATGTGCTGACCGGAGGCGAATTGCCGGCAATGGTTATGATAGATGCTATTTCCCGTATGGTGCCGGGAGTTTTGACTAATGAAGAATCCGGTTCAACAGAATCCTTTGAAGGCAATCTGTTAGAATATCCCCAGTATTCAAGACCTGCAGAATGGAATGGAAAAAAAGTGCCGGAGGTATTAATGTCAGGAGATCATCGTAAAATCGAAGTATGGAGAAGAGAACAGTCAATTCTTCGTACACAAAAGTATCGTCCGGATTTGTTAAAAAAAGCGGACTTAAGTATTAAAGAAAAAGCAATTTATAAAGTAAATGAATAAATAAAAAATAGGAGAGTGTGTATATGAAGTATAATATTGAAGGAGATTCCTTACCGGTTGTAACCTGTAACCTTGAAGCAGGAGAACGCATGATTACAGAAAGTGGAGCTATGTCATGGATGTCACCAAATATGAAAATGGAAACTGTAGGTGGTGGTGTAGGCAAGATGCTTGGCAGAATGTTTAGTGGCGAAAGTCTGTTTTTAAACCATTATACAGCAATGGGTGGTCCGGGAATGATTGCTTTTGCATCTAGTTTTCCGGGATCCATTCGTGCCTTTGAAATTATGCCGGGAAGAGAATTAGTGTGTCAGAAATCGGCGTTTTTAGCGTCTACATCAGGTATAGAATTATCTACTTTTTTCCAGAAGAGAATTGGTGGAGCACTTTTTGGCGGAGAAGGCTTTATTATGCAAAGATTGTCTGGTCAGGGAATTGCTTTTGTAGAATTTGATGGTCATGTAAAAGAATATGAGCTTGGTGCAGGTCAGTCTATTATCGTGGATACAGGTTATCTTGCGGCTATGGACAGTACCTGTACATTGGATATACAGACAGTACCGGGTGTAAAAAATATGTTCTTTGGTGGAGAAGGAGTATTCAACACGGTAGTTAGTGGTCCGGGAAAAGTTTATTTACAGTCTATGCCAATCAATCAGATGGCAAGTACAATCTGGCCGTATCTTCCGGTGTCAAGTAAGTAATAAAATCTCTTTTATGGAAAGGAATTAGACGAAGGGATGAAAATATTAGTAGGAAGTGCATGGCCGTATACAAATGAATCACTACATATGGGACAGATTGCGGCATGGCTTCCGGCAGATGTCATTGCCCGTTATCATCGGGCAAAAGGAGACAGTGTATACTATGTATCAGGAAGTGACTGTCATGGAGAGCCTGTATTACAAAAAGCTATAGAGAAAGGATGCCGTCCGCAGGAAGTCAGTGACTGCTATCACGCAGAGTTTAAACAGTGCTTTCGTAAAATGGGTTTTTCCTTTGACTGCTACACCAAGACGACATATGTAGAGCATAAAGAATTTGTCCGGGACTTTCATCGGGCATTGTACAGAAGTCCCTATGTATATGAAAGGGATTCATTAGATGGCAATGGAAAACAGTTATATATTGCGTTATCTCAGCTGCGAAACCAATTAGAGAATTTAATACGGCTTCATCCCGAATGGGAAAAAGTAGATGCAAGCTTAAAAGATATGCCCTTGACGACAAATCTGCAATGGGGCATAGATGTGCCTCATTTAGGATTTGAGCAGAAAAAAATCTATGTATGGGCGGAGAATGTATTGGGGTATTTAAGTGCCAGTAAAATCTGTGCAGAGCGAAGAGGCGAAGAGTTCAAGGAGCTTTGGAGCAAAGAAGCAAAGCATTACTATGTGTATGGCAAGGAAAATATTTCTTTTCACACGCTGCTTCTTCCGGGTATGCTTTCTGCACAGGGAGAGGGCTATAAATTCCCGGATCAAATGATTGTTGCAAATCATTTGACGATAGACAATAAAGTTATGTCTGTTGATAATAAAAATGCCATTTGGGTTAAGGACATTGTCAATGCATTTGAAGCGGATAGTATTCGCTATTATTTACTTTCTAATGGAATAGAAGAAGCAGACTGTGAATTTGCAGAAGAAAAGATTACAGAATGCCACAATCATGATCTGGTAGAGGTATACAGTAATTTTATAAACCGAATAGTAGTATTTATCGAAAAGTACTATAATCGTTATGTGCCGGAAGGAATGCTGGATACAAAGCTAGGTGAACAAATTGATAGGTTATACGAAAAAACAGGAGCTTATATAGAAAAGGGTAAGTGCAAAGAGGCCTTGCAGGAAATATTTGCAGAAATTCACAGAGAAACACTGTATTTGGAAAAGCGAAAACCATGGAAGCTGTTAGATTCCAATCCGGAAGAATGTGCTAATATTATGTATAATAGTTTACAGATTGCAGCAAATATTCTGGTATTGATGCATCCTTTTTTGCCATTTTCTTCTGAGAAAATGTTGAACCAGCTTTCGTTACAGCCACACTGGAATACACAGCTTATAGAACCGGGATATCGTCTGAAATATAGCAAACCCTTGTTTTCCTACTAAAGTACTATAGGGGAATTATAGGAAAAATAGTACTGCAGTATCAGAAACACTAGATATTGTGGTTAAATTAGGACTTTTGTAGGATTTTCTTTTTTGTAAAGATTTTGTAATATGTACGAGGGTTAGGATATTTGGAAAAAATATCAATAAAGGTTAGGAATGTTCAATTTATGTGTAGTATACTTGAGAATCGCGGGTTGTTTGAAAGTTCGGTTGTAAATACCGTACCCGGAGGAATTATTGTCTGCGAAATTGCAGAAGGAAAGACAAAGCTTTTGAATTATAATCGTAAAGCAGCAGAAATGATTGGTTATACATTAGAAGAAGCAGAAGCAAAAAAGATAACAGAAATTGACCAGTTTATCATTGAAAAGGACAGATATCGTGTGATGGAGGAAGTCGAAAAGGGACTCTATAAAGGCAGTATTTCCTGCGAATTCCAGATAAATCACAGGGACGGTACACATCCATGGGTATATTTTCATGCAGAGAGAGTCAGAGAAATTGCCAACCATCTGATTTATGCAGCAGTGCTTGTGGATATGACAAGAGCTAAAGAGGCGGAGCTTGAAGCCAAAAAACATGCTGCTCATTCACAGTATATATATGAACATGACGCATTAACCGGTTTATATAGAAAAGAAACCTTTGAAAAGAAAACAGAAGAGTTATTAAAGAAATATCCAGACGAGGATTTTGTCATTGTAAAATGGGATGCAGAGCATTTCAAGCTGATTAATGAGCTTTCCGGTTATGAAATAGGAAATCAGGTGCTTATGAATGCAGCAAAGCTTTTAATGAATTTTGTTCGCAGAAGAGGTGTTGCAGGACGAATTGGTGCGGATCAGTTTATTTCCTGTTATCCGTTGAGAAATCTCGATATGCAAAGATCCTTGCGAAAAGTGCAGGAAATGTTAGAAGGTATGCATTTAGGGTATGAAGTAAAAGTAAATGCAGGTATTTATGTTATTCAGGATAAAAATGAGCCGGTGGATTTCATGTGTGATAAAGCAGCATTGGCATTATCCAGCATTGAAGGCAAATATATGGAGTCATATGCGTATTATGGCAAAAAAATGATGAATAACATGATGCGTGAACAGGAAATCAAAAATGTCATGCGTGAAGCCTTAGAAAATGAGCAGTTTAAGGTTTATGTTCAGCCTAAATTTGATGTAACTACCGGAAAGGTTGTGGGTGGCGAAGCCTTAGTTCGTTGGGAAAGACCGGGACATGGTTTTGTAAAACCGGAGGAATTTATTCCTTTCTTTGAACAGAGTGGTTTTATCAGCAGCATGGATCGCTATATCTGGAAAAAAGTAGCCGGATATTTAGACGATTGTGTTCGTCAGGGCAAGAAGGTTTTACCGATTTCTGTAAATGCTTCTCGAATTGATTTCTACAGAGATAATCTGTATGAACATTTTATTGATTTGTTAAAAGAGTATAATTTAGCATCTAAATATCTGGAATTAGAAGTAACAGAAAGTGCTTATGCTACAGACGAAGATATTATATATACGACCTTAGAGCAGTTACAGGATGCAGGAGTTACCATTTTGATTGACGATTTTGGCAGTGGTTATTCATCCTTTAATATGATGAAGGAAGCTCCGGTAGATGTATTGAAGCTCGATATGGTATTTTTAAAAGATATAGATAAAAATGGCAGAGGAAAGACAATTGTAAAGCATATGGTACAGCTTGCAAATGAATTGATGATTCCGGTAATTGCCGAGGGTGTAGAAACCAAAGAGCATGTGGAATTATTACAGGAAATCGGCTGTGATTATGCGCAGGGATATTATTTTTCCAGACCAATTCCAATTGAAGAATATGACCATATGGTACAGGGCGTATATGCAAAGAAAGCAGAAGAAAATTCTGCGGAGAAATATGCATAGATGTGCAATTGGTTTTTAAGGCAGTTCTCATAAAAATGAGAGCTGTCCTTTTTTTCTCTCATAAAATCCGTTATAATAGAAATGTTCATTAGATATAAAAGAAAATCAAGAGGAATGAATATATGGCGCTACAATTTATCATGGGCAATTCCGGAAGCGGAAAGACCCATACCATCCATAAAAAAATATTAAAAGAGGCGGCACAAAATCCCAAGAAAAACTATCTGGTGATTGTGCCGGAGCAGTTTACCATGCAGACCCAGAGAGAATTGGTCACCATGCATGAAAATCACAGTATCATGAATATTGATATTCTAAGCTTTCAGCGATTGGCATATCGAATTTTTGATGAGGTGGGAAGTTTTTCCTATCAGGTATTAGAAGAAACCGGTAAAAATCTGATTTTGCGGCGGGTAGCAGAGGAAAAAGCCGATGATTTGACCTTATTACAGAAAAATATGACAAAAATGGGGTATATCGGAGAGGTAAAGTCTTTGATATCCGAAATGGCTCAGTACAATATAACACCGGAACGGCTAGAAGAGGTTTTAAAAGAACTTCCAGAGGGCAGCTTTGCAGCAAAAATATCTGATGTGTTGAAAATGTATCAGGGCTTTAGGGAGTTTTTGGAAGGAAAATTCGTCACAGCAGAGGAAATTTTAGAATTATTATATGATGTGGCTGAAGAATCGGAGATTTTGCGGGATTGTATCCTTATATTTGACGGATTTACCGGTTTTACACCGATACAGAATCACCTATTCAAAAAACTGCTTGGTTTAGCTGAAATGGTTTATGTGACAGTAACAATAGACAGCAGAGAAAATCCATATCATTACAGAGGCAGTCATGAGCTTTTTGCCATGAGCAAAAAAATGATTACTTCCTTGCTAAAAATAGCAGAAGAAAGTCATATTGAGGTACTTGACCCGATACAAACAGAGCATGGCAAGCATAGCCGTTTTGCGAATGCAAAATCATTATTTTTCTTAGAGCAGAATTTGTTCCGGCATAGAGGACAGAGATTTGTGCTATCTGAGGAAAATAGAGAAATTCAGATAAACAGCCTTAAGAATCCAAGAGAAGAGATGGATTTTGTGGCAAGGAAAATAGAAAAACTGGTAAGAAAAGAAGCATATTATTATCGGGATATTGCCATTGTCTGTGGAGATTTATCAGGATATGCGAATTATGCTAAGGAAGTTTTTGCTAAATATGATATTCCGTTATTTATTGATCAAAAGACTACGATTTTGTATCATCCATTTATTGAGTTTTTAGATGCCGTTTTAGAAACCCTGCGGCTGGATTTTTCAGTGGATAGTATTTTTAGATATTTAAGAACCGGACTCTCCGGAATATCACAGGAAGAAACGGATGTTATTGAGAATTATTGTCTTGCAGCGGGTATCCGGGGATACAAAAAATGGGCAGAAAGATTTTGCTATATGCCAAAGGGATACAGTGAAGAGGAACTAGAGGAAATTAATGAAATCCGCGAAAAAGTCGTTGGGCAGTTTTTGGATTTTCAGACAGCATTACAACAGAAAAATCTTACAGTGACAGAATTGACAAAGGCTTTTTATACATTTATCTGTGAGCGAAAAGCACAACAGCAGTTAATGGAAAAAAAGGAAGCCTACGAAGCTATGGGTGATTTGAAAAATGCAGGAGAATATGCCCAGATTTATCGGATTGTTATGGATTTATTTGATAAGATGGTAGAGCTTTTAGGGGATGAAGTCATCAGCTTAGACGAATATAGTAAGATTTTAAATGCCGGTTACGAGGCAGCAAAGGTGGGAATACTTCCGCCGGGATATGACAGGGTTATTTTTGGTGATATTGAGAGAAGCCGTTTAAAGGATATTAAAGTCCTGTTTTTTGTAGGGGTAAATGATGGTGTGATTCCAAAATCCAATGGAACAGATGGTATTTTATCTCAGGCTGAACGACAGCAGTTAGAACAGATGCAGATTGAATTAGCACCAACTGTCCGGGAAAAGACATTTATGCAAAGATTCTATTTATATTTAAATCTGACAAAGCCTTCTAACAGATTGTACCTTTCCTATGCCAGAGTAAATGGAGAAGGAAAAGCCCTGCGCAGCTCTTATTTGATTCATACCATAGTCAAAATGTACGAAAATCTTTCTATCCATGAAATAGAGGAGGAGTCCTTTGAACAACAGATTGTAACAGCCAAAAACTCCTTGTCCCTGTTTATTGAAGGCTTAGAAGATGCTTTAGTCTGGGAAAGAGAAGGTAAGGAAAAAGAACAGATTTTATGGGCAGCTTTGTGTCGCTGGTATGAAAGTCATTTGGAATGGGCGAGAAAAATACATCAGCTATCAGATGCAGCAAGGCTAGAGCATAAGGATACTCCGATTGCAGCTTCTGTAACGAAAATGCTGTATGGAACAGTTTTAGAGAACAGTGTTACTCGTTTAGAGCAGTTTGCAGCCTGTGCATTTTCGCATTTTCTTTCTTATGGTCTGCATTTGCAGGAACGGAATACAAACAGCTTTGCAGCAGCGGATGTAGGAAATATCTTTCATGAGGTATTAGAGCTTTATGCCATTGAGATGAAAAAGGAAAAGCTTAGCTGGTTTGAAATTACAGAGGAGGAAAGCGAAGGGATTTTGGCAAAAGCCATGGAGCAGGCAATAGGTGCAAATCATAATCTGGCATTATATGAAAATGCCAGAAACAGCTATGCAAGGGAAAGAATGTATAGAATTTTAAAACGAACAGTATGGGCATTAGTATGTCAGGTACGCAAGGGACGATTTACACCGGAAAGCTTTGAGGTGTCCTTTTCTTATGCAGAAGATATGAAAGCGGTGAATTTCCAGCTCAGTGAAGAGGAAAAAATGCATCTGCGGGGAAGGATAGACAGAATTGATACTTTTCAAAATGATGACAAGCTGTATGTTAAGATTATTGATTATAAATCCGGAAATACTACTTTTCAGTTTTTGAATGTATATTATGGATTACAGCTTCAGCTTGTAGTTTATATGAATGCAGCTTTAGAAATGATGGAAAAGCGTTATCCAGATAAAGAAGTTGTTCCGGCAGGGATTTTTTATTATCATGTAAAAGACCCTATGATAGAGGCAGAAGGAGAATTGCCGGAGGAAGAAGTAAAACAGCAGATTTTAAAAGAATTAAAATTAAACGGGATGTTAAATGAAACGCGGGAAGTAATTGAGGGTATGGATACTAGCTTAGAAGGAGCTGTCAGTGTAAATTCCGATGTGATTCCGGTAGGAGTTAATAAGGATGGAAGCATAAAGAAGTCTTCTAAAGCAATGCATACAGGAGATTTTCTGGCATTATCATCCTATGTAAATGAAACTATTCTGCATTTAGGTCAACGCATGATGCAGGGAGAAATTTCAGTTGCGCCATATGCTTTAGCGGATAAAACCGGCTGTGATTATTGCAGTTATCGGGCAGTTTGTCAGTTTGACAGCAAAATAGCAGGGTATGAATATCGCAAATTAGAGGAGATTTCCGATGAAAAAATTTTAGAAGCTATGAGAGGAGAAGCCGATAAATGAGTATGAAATGGACCAAAGAACAACAGCAGGTCATTGACCTTCGTGACCGGAATATTCTTGTGGCAGCCGCAGCCGGCTCTGGAAAAACGGCTGTATTAGTAGAACGAATTATCGGTCGGATTTTAGATAAAAATCATCCTGTGGATATTGACCGTATGCTGATTGTGACCTTTACAAATGCGGCAGCAGCAGAAATGCGTGAGAGAATCAGTGCGGCGATTGAAAATGCATTAATGAATGATCCGGAAAATACACATCTGCAAAAACAGGCGACATTGATTCATAATGCACAGATTACGACCATACACAGTTTTTGTCTGTATCTGATACGAAATTATTTTCATCGGATTGATTTAGAACCCAATTTTCGTATAGCTGAGGAAGGAGAACTAAATCTTTTAAGAGAGGATGTTTTAGAAACTGTACTTAATCAAAATTATGAGGAAAAAACAGAAAGCTTTATTCAGTTTGTAGAAAGCTTTGCTACAGGAAAAAATGATGATGTGCTGCGAGAGCTGATTCTAAAGCTTTATCATTTTGCTACCAGCTATCCATGGCCAAAGGAATGGCTTTCTTCGATAACAAAAAACTATGATTTTACGAATTTTGCAGAATTAGAAGAAAAAAAATGGATGCAGGAGCTGATGAAATATATATACCGGATGCTTGACGATATCTTAAAAAAAGCAGAAGAAAATGTGGCTTTAACCATGGAATATGATGGACCAGATTATGCGGCAGAGGTGGCTGACCGTGATAAAATTCGTTTGGAGCATCTATTAAAAACCGATGACTATCAAAGTCTTAGTCAGGCAATAAAAGAGCTGTCCTTTGACCGCATGCCGGTAAAAAGAAAATACGAGGGCAGCATAGAAAAATTAGAGCTGTTCAAGGCAAATCGGGAAGAAATCAAGGATACAATAAAAAAGCTTAAGGAACAGTATTTTTTTGCACCAGAGGAAGAATTGTTAAGCCGTTTGCAGAAAATGGCTCCCGTAGTGAGTGAATTGGTTCGTTTGACGGAAGAATTTATGACTGCTTACGATGCAAAAAAACGGGAAAAAAATATATTGGATTTTGATGATTTAGAGCATTTTGCTTTAAGGATTTTGTTAGATGAGAATACTAAGGAACCTACTGAAGTGGCAAGAGAATGCCGCAGGATTTTTGATGAAGTTATGGTGGACGAGTATCAGGATAGTAATTTAGTACAGGAAAGCTTATTATGTGCAGTTTCAAAAGAGGATGAAGGGGAATACAACCGTTTTATGGTAGGTGATGTAAAACAGAGTATTTATCGTTTCCGTTTAGCCAGACCCGAGCTTTTTATGGAAAAATATGAAACCTACACCACCGAGGCATCTAAATGTCAGAAAATAGAATTGCATCAGAATTTCAGAAGCCGCAATGAGGTATTAGAATTTACCAATGATATTTTCTATATGATTATGCAAAAGGATTTGGGAAATGTCACCTATGATGATGCTGCTGCACTTTATCCGGGAGCTTCCTATGTGGAAAATACAGGTGTAGAGGCAGAGCTGCTTTTAGCAGACAGTGAGGAGGAAGCTTTAGAAGAAGCAGGATTGACAGATGCTATTTCTCTGGAAGCAGAAATTGTGGCTTCTAAAATTCGTCAGCTGATGCGGGAACAGCTGGTTACAGATAAAAAGACAGGTGAGCTTCGGAATATGTGTTATTCAGATATTGTGATTTTGCTTCGAAGCTTTGGGCGGTATGCTGATACCTTTTTAGAAATATTTGAACAAAAAGGCATTCCGGCACATGCCACTTCCAAAACAGGATATTTTCAGGCATTAGAGGTGCAGACGATATTGAGCTTTCTGCGTATATTGGATAATCCGAGACAGGATATTCCATTAGCAGCGGTGCTTCGCTCACCAATTGGTGATTTTTCGGATGAAGAACTTGCTCTGCTAAAAGCGGCAGGAGGTGATTGGGCATTTCATCGCTGTGTTTTACAGCCGCAGGATTTAGAATTGCCGGAAATACTAAAAGATAAAATTTTAAATTTTTTGGAAATGCTAAATGCTTTTCGAACACTTACGATAGAATTGCCTGTACATGAGCTTCTTTACCGGATATTTGAAGAAACCGGATATTTGCATTATGTATCAGCTATGCCGGGAGGTGTGCGCAGAAAAGCAAATTTGGAAATGCTGTTAGAAAAGGCAGTTGCCTATGAAAAGACCAGTTATCGTGGTGTATTCCATTTTATCCGCTATATTGACAGGCTGCAGAAATATGAAGTGGATTATGGAGAGGCAGAAGTAGTAAGTGAAAATGCAAATGCTGTGCGTTTAATGACTATTCATAAAAGTAAAGGTCTTGAGTTTCCGGTTGTATTTTTGTGTGGAACAACCAAAAAATTTAATCATCAGGATACTAGAAGCAGTGTGGTAATTCATCCGGAGTTGGGCGTTGGAGTAGATTTTATTGATCCTGTGGCAAGAGTAAAGGGGAGTACCTTGTATAAAAAGGCTATAGCCAGACAGATAGAACTGGAAAATTCAGGAGAAGAGCTTCGGGTACTTTATGTAGCCTTGACTCGTGCAAAAGAAAAACTGATTATCACAGGTGTACGAAAGAAGCAGGCAGAAATTTTGGAAAAAATGCGGTTAAAATCCATAAATCCTCGTGAAGCCTTGCCATTTTTGGAGCGTTCAAAAGCGGACTGTTATTTGGATTGGATACTTCCGGCAGTGATTGCCTATGGAGAGAAATATTCGATAAAAATGTGGACGGTGCAGGATTTGGTAAATGAAGAAGCAGAGAGTCAGCTTAGAAAAGCAAATGGTCTCGCAGCTTTGCTGCATCTGGTATCTAAGCCTGTGGAATGGGCAGATAAGCTTGTGGATGAGCAATTGTCCTGGAAGTATCCTTATGCTGCTGAAACAGACAGAAAGAGCAAATACTCCGTATCTGAATTAAAGCATCGTGCCATGGATGCAGTAGTAGAGGAAGAAGAACAGTGGTCAGATGTATCTGCGAAGTCTAAGATGGATAAATCTATAACGGAATATATTCCGAAATTTGCAGGTGGAGAATCAGAAATCAATCAGGGAGCACTGCGCGGAAGCGCTATGCATAGAGCAGTAGAATGTCTTCCGGTAGAAAAATTGGCAGGAAATCCAAATATCAAGGCGGAATTGGATAAAGAAATCCAAAAACTACTGTTAAATGGACGGCTGACAGAAGAAATGGCATCACTAATCCGTAGGGATAAACTCATTCGTTTTTATCAATCACCTTTGGCATTACGAATGAAAAAGGCTTCTGAAAATAAAATGCTGTATATCGAAAAGCCTTTTGTCATGGGAAAAAAAGCAGGTCAGATTGAGCAGAATCAAAGCGATACAATGGTTCTGATACAGGGAATAATAGATGCATTTTTTATAGAAGATGGAGAGATTGTTCTCTTAGATTATAAAACCGATGTGGTTTCCAATGAACTGCGCTTAGCAGATTTGTATCGAGAACAGTTAAATTTGTATCAGCAGGCATTAGAAGGAAATCTTGGCAAAAAGGTAAAAGAAAAGCTGTTGTATTCCTTTTATCTGGATCAAACCATTAAAATATAAAGAGTGTCTGCAAAGGGATTTTTTGTGCAGAAATCAGTAAATAGAAATAGAATACAGGAGGAAAAATGAAATTTATATTAGCATCCGCATCACCGCGGCGAAAGGAATTATTAGAACAAATGAATTTGCAGTTTGAGATTATACCTGCAAAGGGAGAGGAACAAATGCATTTTTCCATTCCCCATGAGGTTGTGATGGATTTATCCAGACAAAAGGCAGAAGAAATTGCAAATCTGCGCAAACAGAATACAGAGGAAATTATTATTGGTGCAGATACGGTAGTGGCCTTTGACGAACAGATTTTGGGTAAACCAAAGGATGAAGCAGATGCTTTTCGTATGCTATCCATGCTGCAGGGCAGAAGTCATAAGGTGTATACAGGTGTAACCCTGATTATTCGTAAGAATGGGACAGAATACACACACAGCTTTTATGATGAAACTGAGGTATCTATGTATCCAATGAGCGAAAATGAGATAAAATACTATGTAAATACGAAAGAACCTATGGATAAAGCTGGAAGTTATGGTATTCAGGGAAAATGTGCAGTATTTATTGAAAAAATCAGTGGAGATTATAATAATGTCGTAGGACTTCCCATTGCAAAGATTTATCAGGAATTATTAAAACAGGGCATTGATATTTACGGAAAATCATAATATAGTATATTTAACTGAAAAAGAATCTATAAAAGAAAGTAAGGAGATTTTTATGGGAGAATATAATGAAGAATGTTTAGAAGTATTTTTAAAAAATCAGAAAAAATTATTCAGTGAGGAAGTAGCTTCTAATATAGAAGAAGCAGAAGCTTTTTTAGAGGATTGTATGGCAGTTGTCTGTGACAGCTTAGAGGAAGTAAAGGAATATTTTGAAGAATCCGGTATGGATATTTCCGGTATGAGTGATCAGGAAATTGAAGAAGCGGCAGAGGTATTCATTCTTTCTAATGGAAGATACTTAATCGTAGAAGGCTGATTTTAGAATTGGAGTATACATGAAGAAGAATAAAAATAAAATGCTTGCAGGAGTACTTTTGCTTTCTGTATTTTGCTGTGGGTGCAAAATCGGTAAAACAGAAGTGGTTCTTCATGAGGAAAAGGAAGATCCAAGGGAAGTATTTCAAATTGGTGAAGAGTCCTGTGATTTAACAGAAGCAAAGGTGTATCTGGCAAATTACCAGAATATATATGGTAAAAGCTATGGAATAGATTTATGGGAACAGAATTTTCAGCAGGAAAAGCTGAAAAAATATATAAAAGATATTGCCTTATCTGAACTTACACAGGTAGTATGTATGGATTTGCTTGCGCAAAATCAGGGAGTTACCTTGTCTGAAGAAGAAAAAAAAGATGTAGATAAAGCAGCAGAGCAGTATTATACATCTCTTAGTCCGGCAGAAATCGCATATATGGAAGTGGAAGAAGAAGATATTGCGAAAATGTATGAGGATTATGTATTGGCACAGAAGGTATATACATCTCTGACAGAAAGCATAGACGAAGAGGTCAGTGACGATGAAGCAAGGATTATGGAAGCTATGCAGATTTATACACAGCAAAAAAGTGTGGCGGATGAAGTAGCCGCAAAGCTTCAGACTGGGGAAGATTTTGCTGCAGTTGCTGCGGCATATAGTGATGCTTCAGAAATAGAAATTGCTTTTGGTAGAGGTGAAATGCCTGCAAAAGTAGAAGAAGCAGCATTTGAACTGGAGAATGAAGAGATTTCGGATTGTGTTGAAACCGAGGATGGATATTATTTTATAAAATGTATAAATAAGTTTAACGCAGAACTGACCGACGCCAATAAATTTAATATCATAGAGGCAAGGGAAAAAGCAGCATTTGATGATGCTTATGGAACCTTTGTAGATAGTTTATCTTCTTCTTTAAATGATACCGTGTGGGAACAGATTGACCTTATAACGGATGGAAGCATTCAGACAGAGAGTTTTTTTGAAACAATAGAGTCTAAGTTGTAGGTTAAAGTATTTGTAAGGAACAAATGATGTAAGGAGGAGAAAAATGGGCTGGCTTGTTTATTTATGTGTATTGGCATTTGCATTGGTGTATTGTCCGGTGATAGGCGGAATTATGATAATTGCGCCGATAGCAATTTTTATTTATAGAGAAATGCATCCTAGTGAAATAGAAAAAAGAAAATTCTATAATAAGAAAGGAGCGAGTGCATAAGCACTCGCCCTTTTAAGCTTAATAGCCTATTTTGTTAATAACATCATAATCTTATTGCTTCTTGCAATAAATTTTGTCATAGCATCTGGAGACAGTGGCTGATTGCTTAACATAGCAAGGTCATATAACTGCTCGCAGAAATCATTTACATGTTCAGATTCCTTATTTTCAAGGATGAATTTTACAAGTGCATGATTAGCGTTTAGAGTAAGGGTCTGATCTGCACCAAACATAGACATATCCATTCCCATTCCGTTCATAGCATACATACGCATCATATCCTGCATACGACGACCTTCCTCAGAAAGTGTAATAACAGAAGAGATGTTTTCATCCTTTAATTTTTCTACCTGAATCTTTAATTTATCGTTATTTAATGCTTTATGGAATACTTCGGTTAAAGTATCTGTAGCTTCTTTTAATTCATCCTCAGAAACTTCTTCCTTTAATGCTTCTGTTAAGTCCGCATCAATACGCATAAATTTGTATTTGTTATTGCGGCTTTCTAACTGGGAAATGAAAGAGGTATCAATATTGTGATTTAAAATAACAGCATTCATTCCCTGTTCTTTAAACATTTTAATATACTGTCCCTGCTGATTAAGGTCAGTTACATAGTAGATAATATTGCGGTCATCCTTTTCTGCCTCAGTGGAATCAGTAGCAGAAGTGCCGTCTGCATTTTCAACCTCTACAGTATCTTCTTCCTTTTCGTCTACTGGTTTTAACCATTCCGGAAGTGTGAGATATTTATCGTTGATATCTTTAAATAAGATATAATCATTCATTTTATCACAGAACTTCTCATCCTTTAGGCAGCCGAATTTGATGAATGGGCTGATATCATCCCAGTATTTTTCATAATTTTCTTTATCTGTCTTGCACATACCTGTGAGCTTATCAGCTACCTTTTTAGTGATGTACTCAGAGATTTTCTTTACAAATCCATCGTTCTGTAAAGCACTTCTAGATACATTCAGCGGCAAATCAGGACAGTCAATAACACCCTTTAAGAGCATTAAAAATTCAGGAATAACCTCTTTGATATTATCAGCAACAAATACCTGATTGTTGTAAAGCTTAATAGTTCCTTCAATGGAATCGTATTCTGTATTGATTTTTGGGAAGTATAAAATACCCTTTAAGTTAAATGGATAGTCCATATTTAAATGAATCCAGAATAAAGGCTCTTTGTAATCCATAAATACTTTACGGTAAAATGCCTTATAATCATCGTCTGTACAATCCTGTGGAGTTTTTATCCAAAGTGGAGTAGTATCATTTAATGGAACCGGGCGTTTAACAATTTTTAACTTTTCGGTTCTTGGAGATACTTCAACGATTTCTTTTTCACCATTTTCGTTTTCTTTTTCTTCTGTTTTTGCTTCTTCGATAATGGTTTCTACGACAGTATCTGTATCTAATTTATCTTCTGCGAGAATGGTTTCATATTCTGTTTCGGCATTTGCTTTCTTTAAATAGATTTCTGTAGGCATGAAAGAGCAGTACTTTTCAATAACCTCTCTTGCACGATATTCGTTTGCGAATTCTAAACAATCTTCATTTAAGAAAAGGGTAATTGTAGTTCCAACGCTATCTTTTGTGCCATCTGCCATATCAAATTCTGTACCGCCATCACATTCCCAGTGAACAGGTGCTGCACCATCCTGATAGGAAAGGGTGTCAATGTGTACTTCATCAGCTACCATAAATGCAGAATAGAAGCCTAAACCAAAGTGACCAATAATCTGGTCATCATTTGCTTTATCTTTGTATTTTTCTAAGAAGTCATTTGCACCGGAAAATGCAATCTGATTAATATATTCTTCCACTTCGTCAGCAGTCATACCAAGACCGTTGTCAGTAAAAGTCAGAGTTTTTGCTTCTGGGTTTACTTCGATTTCAATTTTTGCTTTGAAGTCATCAGGAAGAGAGTATTCTCCCATCATATCTAACTTTTTTAGCTTTGTAATAGCATCACATCCATTAGAAATTAATTCACGGAAAAAAATGTCGTGGTCGGAATAGAGCCATTTTTTGATGACTGGAAAAATGTTGTCGCTGTTAATAGATAAACTGCCATGTTTGTTTGCCATATTTGTAACACTCCTTTGTTAAATTAATAGTATATTTGCAGCCATAAGTATTCGGCTGTAGAAAATCAATAGATTTCATAGAATATATCTTATAACTGCATTTTCCAAAAGTCAATAAAAAATTAGCACTCTTTTTAAATGAGTGCTAACAAAATGGCAAAAATATAGAAAAATCAATGGTTTGCGAAATTATTAAATGTTTATAAAGTGGAATATACTTGACCGAAAATGACAGAAAAGTTATAGTGGAATATAAGAGGTGAAGGTATGATTATTTTAAAGGCGAATGCAGAATTAAAGTTAGTATTTCAACGATTGATTCAGACTATGAAGGTTCCGGTAGAATGGAATGGTTATTTTGTTGTGGTTGGAGATTATCTGATATTAAATGGACGGGTGCGTTCATTATTCTTTAATTTTGAGAATCGAAAAGTGGTAACGAATTTAATTGACATTACCATTGATGAAGAAATGGTTGAAACAACTGAAAATCGTACAAAATTACAGAATGTGTTAAATCTTGCATTGTATGCTTTTGGAAAGTGGGGGAGTATTCAGGGCTTAAAGGTAGAAAAGGATTATGCACAGTTAAATGTGCTTTTTGTCAGTGTATTGAAAGAATGTTCTGTAGAGCCTGGCTATACCAAAGAAAATTTCCGTTTTTACAAGGATGGAATACGAATAAATTATGAAGATGTCATAGGAGCTGCGATTGCTGCAGAAGAAAAGCAGCCGGAAGAAGAACCGGAAGGTGAGGAAGAAATTCAAGGACTTTGGCATAAGCTTGTCTGGAAAAAACAGACCGCTGCTTTTAGAAAAACAGAAACCACCTTTGAGCAGAGACAGAAAAATCGTATGGGCAACAATTTTTATATGGTGGGTTATTTATGTCCAAAATGCAAAAAACACCTGCATATGGTCGTATTTCCGACAAATAAGGAGTTTCGTATTGAAACAGAAGAAGGCGGTGTACTTTTAGCCAGAGCCTATACCTGTGGCAGATGTAATTGTTTTTATACCCCAAGACCGGATAAGCTATTGGTGGAAGGGGATATTTATACAATGGATTTTATGACGGATATTCGAGCATATGAAGATTATATGGAGCTGTTAGGAGAAAATGGTGATCGGGTTTCTAATTACAGCTTTAACCGTTTTGCAGCCGAAAAACGCCGTGGAAGAAAGCAAAAGGCAGAAGCTTTAGAGGAAATCTGTAATAACCTTGAAGAAGTGCCGGAAGAAAAATTAGAAGAAGTATTAGCCAAAATCGAAGAGGGATTTTACCCGATAAAAAGTGTAAAAAAATTAGAACAGATTATTGTAGCGGAGCATAAGAATCGTAAGAGAATAAGAGAAGAAGAATCGAATATAGCACAGTCTAAATTAGAAAGAGAAAAGCGAAAGAGTGACAAAACATCTCAGAGTAAAAATGTAGAAGAGGAATTGAAAGAAGCACAAAAAGGTGATATTTCAAGAACAGAAAATACTTCAGAGCAGGAAAGCATAGAAGTAACAGATGAGAAAAAAGCTGCCAAAACAGAAAAAGAACCGAAAAATGAAGTTTCAGATTGGCAGTCTGATGTACCAAAAGAAAAAAGAGATGCTGTAAAAAAAAGATACGAAGCAAAAATAAATGTACTAGAAAAACTATCGGAAAGACAGATAAAAGAACTTAAAAAACAACTTGAAAAGGAAACCATTTTAGAGCCGCAGGATAGAGGGCATTTTTTAGAAAAGATAAAAAGCAGGGAAGAACAGTTAAATAAAGAGTATTATCATAAATTGGCTGCCGGGTGTAAACAGCAAAACTATGCCAGAATAAACAAAGTAATCGAAGAAATTGAAAGAGCAAAATTATTGCCGGAAGAGAAAACAGCTTTGCTGCAGCCATTGCAGGAAAGAAAGCGGCAGCAGGGCGATACAGAAGTTCGTCAGATTATTGAAAGATTAAAGAAAAATCCGGGAATGCAGCAATATCGTGTAGTTTCTGAGCAGTTAAAAGAATATTCAGATGTGGATATGACAGTACACGAGCCTGTTTTAGAAGAAATTCGAGCCAAAGCAGAAGAACGAGAATTGACAAGTATGATTCGTCATGCAAGAACAAATACAAGGGCAGATTTATTTGATTTGTTAGAACGGCTAAAAAAACAGGGATTTTCAGATCGTCTTGTGCGCCCTTATCTTGAAAAAGTAGAAAATAAAATTCGCCAGATGGATGAAGAAGAGCTTGAAAAAATATGTCCAAATCCTATGCAAATGCAGGCAGAAGAAGCAATAGAAGCCTATAAGAAAATCGAAGAAGGGGCATTTCTGCCGGAATTAAAAATGCATGCATTAGAGATGCTAAATAAGCGTTTAGTTAAGATAAAAACGGATGAATGCGAGTTGCTAGTCAGCAAGTTTAAAGAAAGTCTGCCGGAAAAAATCAGAAGCAATGAAAGATATCATTTTTATCCGGCAAGAAAAGTGATGATGCAGGAAGCAGCACCAGAAGAAATGGGAGTAATTGAATATGCCTTAGATACCTATGGCACTACCCGTGGATTATTTGAATATCCGATTCTGGTGATAGATACCTCAAGAAATCAGTCTGGAAAAGAAGGAATGATTTTAACTCCCGAAAATTTATATTATAATTCTCTTTTGAGTGCATATGTGATATCTGTTTGGGACATTCGTAAGGTATGGGCACAGACGGGATTATTAAATAGTGGTATTTACATAGAAAGAGTGGATGGAACAAAAATTAAATTGCCGTACGCGTTAGAGCGTAGTGATTTAAAAAGCTGGGCAGATTATTTAAAGGATTTTATTCAGTATTTACAGGAACGACCGGATTCAAGAACGCTTCCTTATCTGGCAAGAGAAAAGCACGAAACAATTTGTTGCTTTCGGTGTGGGTATATGTATAGAGAAGGGAATGTTTG
>JAGALK010000066.1 GCA_017625255.1 Lachnospiraceae bacterium | reverse complement strand
GAGTTAGTGTTTCTTGATATTCTTTGCTTTGTCAGGGTAAGATTGCAATGGATTGCAATCTTAGGTGTAACCGGAATGGATTCCGGGTTTACACCGACCCGTTCGTTTACAATATCTGATATAAGAATATCTAGAAACACTTACTCCCGAACAACCGACACACGAAAATGCTAGCGCTATATTTTATGCTACACTACCTACACCTCAGTTTCATTCATCCCCACAATCGGAATTTCTACTCCGTCCACCCCCGCAGCACCTTCGTCTGATAACTTACAAATTCCTTATCCTTTACCCCCTTTAGCTTCCACTGTTTTGGTGTCTGTCCTACAATCTTTTTAAAATTGCGTTCAAAAGTCGATACCGATGTAAAACCTACCTTCCATGCCAGCGTATGAATAGCTATATCCTCCTTCTGCAATATCTCACAGGCCTTCTGTATCCGAAGCGTATGAATATACTCTAATGGTGAAGTATGCATACAATCCGCAAAAAGCCGTCGAAAATACGGTACACTAATATTACATGCCGCTGCTAACTGTTCTATCTTAATTTCCTTTTTATAATTTGCTTCTGCATAGACTAATGCCGGACGAATTTTTTCGATGGGTAATGCATCCTGACTTGTCTGCAAGGAAATTGTTTCATTTAACCGCACAAGCTCTTGTACCAACACATAGAGATACCCTAAAATAGCTTCTTTATACAACGGCTTTTGTGCCCTATTTTCTTCTAAAATCCCCCATATTGCATGAAATAAATAAGGATAATCTTCCTTAGAAATGGCTAAAGGCATCCTTGCAATATTTTTTAATATCTGTGCCTTTATATGAGGTTCTTTTTCATAGCATTTTTCCACAAATCCTACCAAATCAATATATAAAAACTCCCACTTACAAATATTCCCTTTATCACTATGTATTCCATGGGGAAAATTTCTTGGAATCAAAGTAATTGTTCCATCCTCATAAGGGACAGAGTTCTCTCCCAAGAAAACCTGTCCCTTTCCATAATAGCAATAACTGATTTCAAAATAATTGTGAAAATGCTGTTCCCCGGTGCAATAAGTAGTCACCCACTTATCCCCTAATAATGCCAAATCATATCTGCCAATAGGCATCTCATAATACCGTAACTCTGCAATCTTCTCCCTTGTATCGCCCATCTGCTTCTCCTATATCAGTTCCACATCTTCCAACAAATTATCTCCATCTGCCGCCCTAGTTGCCAACTGATCACATCTTTCATTCTTAGGATGTCCGTCATGTCCCTTTACCCAATGAAACCTAATCTCATGGGGCTGCTTTAGTCCAAGCAGCTTTTTCCATAAATCAATATTTTTTACAGGCTTATTATCGGATTTTTTCCAGCCTTTTTTTATCCAACTATCTATCCAATGCTGATTAAACGCATCAACGACATATTTAGAATCTGAATACAAATCAATGGAGCATGGACGATTTAAGCACTCCAACGCACGAATAACCCCCATAAGCTCCATACGATTATTGGTAGTCTTTTTGTATCCGGCAGATATTTCTTTGACATGTAATTCGCCTTTACTATCTATATACTCTAAAACAGAACCATAGCCACCCGGTCCTTCCGGATTTCCTCTTGCTGCACCATCTGTATAAATTGTCACCTTCATCATAATACTTCGTAAGCCTCGTTTTCTCCCGTAATTGTCACTAATCGGCTTAAAAATGCAGCATTTGTTGCCTTTGCCTTATATTTTTGAACAGGACTATAGTCCTGCCACATATGCATAGGAAAAATAACTCTTGCATCAATGTTTTTCATAAAATAATCCAAACCATCTGTAGCAAAATGCTGCTGTCTGGAATCCACAGGTACAAATGCTACATCTATCTGCTCTCTTTCAAGCTTATGCATCTCTCGTCTAAAAGCCTTTTCTTCCTTGCCATTTACAATATCTCCGGCACCTTCCCATTTCCATGGATTTAAATCACCTGCATGATAAATACATTTTTCCTCTGTATAAACCAGATAAGCCACACCAACATCTGTGGATTTTAATGTACGAATATTCATATCATCAACAGAATATTTTTTGTCCGGTTTTGTAAAAGTAATCTTTTCCTTTACCTTTGGATCGATTCCATTTCTAATCAGATATCTGTCACCCAAACGAATAGTCTTAGATAAAATATAATGAATATTTTCATAATCCTTTGCCCATTTTAATATCTCCAAATCGAAATGATCCTGATGAAAATGACTGGAAAATACATAAATAGGCTTGTCCTTAGGAAATTCCGGCAACACTCCGCTAAATTCATAGTCTCTTACATTTTCATTGCGAAAATAATCAAAAATCAACATTCTCTCATCGGTTTCCACCACAAAGCAACTATGGTGTACAAATGTAACTATCATTTTGTCATCCTCCTGATAATTGCATTGGCTTTTTCATATACCTCCTTTGGGTCAATGCCAATGTCAAATTTCTGTTTCTCGTAAAGTATTTTTCCATCTATCATGGTAAGCAGCACATTCTGCTTACTGCCGGAATACACAATATTTTTCACAAAATTATTCTCCGGCTGCATATTTGGCTGCTGTAAATCAACCATAATCAAATCTGCTAATTTTCCTTCTGCCAACGAATCACAAGCATCTAAGCCCATTGCACGAGCTCCGCCTGTTGTTGCCATATAGAGTACTTCCTCAGCAGACACCAAAGAAGCATCTTTCCCCTGCACTTTTGCTAATCCACTGACTAAAAACATCTCCCGAAACATATCCAGACAGTTATTACTTGCAGCTCCATCTGTACCTATTGCCATAGAAATACCATCCTGTAAAAAATGATGTACAAAAGCTATTCCGCTGGCAAGCTTTAGATTAGAAGCCGGACAGGTAACTGCCGTAAGTCCTTTATTTTTATATATTTCAAAATCCTTATCTTCAAAATAAATACAGTGATAACCACCACCGCCATAGGCATACATCCCAAGTGCATCTGTTAGTTCTGTAGGTGTCTTTCCATAGCGATTTTTACATTCTTCTACTTCTTTTTTGGTTTCTGCATTGTGAAGCCATACTGGAGATTTTAGCTTTTGTGCCAGATTTGCAACACCCTCTAGCAGCTTTTTCCCTGTAGTATATTCTGCATGAAAGCCTAATACAAAGCCTGTCAAATCACTCATTTCATTAATCTGGTAAAATTGCTCCTCGACAGCTTCTAAGGACTGGGTAAAATCATTTAAGCCACTGGTCTGCATCATACGAAAACCACAGTCTTTAGAGGCTTTTGCAATAGCAACCGGGTCAATATACATATCAAATCCCGTAGTGATTCCACTGGTTAAATATTCTAGGATTCCTAAGCGGCACAGCTCATAAATATCCTCATGGGTAAGCTTAGCCTCCATAGGAAATACCTTTTTTTGCAACCATTCCTGCAAAGGCAGGTCATCAGCATAAGAGCGCAAAAAGGTCATTGCCGTATGGGTATGTGCATTTTTAAATCCGGGCATCAGTACATTTCCCTTAGCATCGATTTCTCTGTCCCAACGAATATACGGTATATCCATATCTTCATATATCCGTTTTGTGTCGCTTCCATCTCCGATATATACAATTTTGTTTCCTTTTATCCAAAGCTCACCCTCTAATATAGAAAACTCTTTTTCTTTTTTTAAAATCAAGATTTTGGCATGATAAAAACGAATATTCATCCTCATACCTCCATTTATTTCTTTAGATAATCTCCAATTTGCAAAATCGAATTATATACTAATTTTTTGAAATAGGGTTTTGTTTTTTCTGAATTTTCCTGTACTTCTTTATGACTAAGCGGATCTGGTGTAATTCCCGCTGCCAGATTCGTAATATTGGAAATGCCTACAATCTTCATCCCCATATGCTTTGCCGCTATAGCTTCGCAGGCTGTGCTCATGCCTACAGCATGCGCTCCTAAAATACGGCACATAGCAACCTCTTCCGGTGATTCATACTGCGGACCTGTCATTTGCAGATATACCCCCTGCTTCAAGGAAATATCATTATCCATAGCTGCTTTTTTTACTATTTTCTGTAAATCCTCATCATAAATATGGCTCATATCCGGAAATCTCGTACCCAGCTCTTCTATATTTTTGCCAATCAAAGGAGATGGTACAAAGCTTGAAATCTGTCCGGTAATCAGCATAAAATCTCCTGCTTTAAATCCCTGACCAATTCCACCGGCAGCATTCGTTAAAAACAATACCTTTGCTCCCATCATTTTCATTAACCGAACCGGAAGCACTACATCAGATATCGGATATCCTTCATAATAGTGGACTCTTCCCTGCATACATACTACAGAAACCTCTCCGATATACCCAAAGACATATCTGCCGGCATGTCCTTCTACCGTAGACTTTGGAAAACCTTCTATTTCCTCATAATCCAAGGTTGCTTCAACCTTGATTTCGCTGGCAAAATCACCCAGACCAGAACCAAGAATCAATGCAACCTCAGGTTTAAAATCAATTTTTTTCTTAACACTCTCAAAACATTTTAATAATTTTTCATATACCTCTTTTTCTTCATCCATTGCTCTATCTCCTGTTCTATAAAAGCCCTTTGGCATTTTCTCTCCCGCTTATTATTTTTATTATAAAGGTAAATACTTATCGCCGCAACCTTTAAATAATGATACAAACCAATCCGCCATTGCTGTCATTGACAATCTTTTGCATGGTATCCTGTAATTTCATTTGGCATTCATCATCCATCATGGCAATTTTACTTTTAATACCATCTTCCATCAGCTCTCCTACAGATTTTCCAAATATATTGGTCTCCCACACTCCGCTAGGTGTATTCTGCCCTTCTTTAATGTAATTAATCAAATCCTTTGCCTGTTCTTCACTGCCTACAATTGGCGCAATTTCCGTTTCGATATTGGCACGAATTAAGTGTACCGATGGAGATGTTGCCTTTAATTTCACTCCAAATTTGTTGCCATGTCGAATAAGCTCCGGCTCTTCTAATACAATATCTGTCAATTCCGGATGAATCACGCCATATCCTTTCATCTGTACGGCATTTACAGCATCTTCTACTTTAGCAAAAGCATTTTTCTTAGCTGCAAGCTCTTTAATCATGGAAATTAACTGATACTCCCCATCAATGGGCACTCCTGTCAATTCACTGATATTTTCATAATAGTATTTTTCTTCCATATCCATTTTTAGCTTTAACAAACCTTTGGCTAAATCCATTTTATCTATATGCATACCGGCAATATATTCTGAATCAATAAGCTCTTCAATCCCTCTTATATCCTTTGCTTTTGTAACATGATTTAAAATATTTCTGGCATTTTCAATAATACTTTCTTTCATCCGATTAGACTCTGGCAGCATTTCAGCCCATTTAGGAATATAAAATTCCATTTTTACCATTGGAAACTCATAGAGGATACTTTCTAATATTTTATTAATGTCCTCTTTTCTAAGCTGCTCACAATTTGCTGAAATAACCGGTGTCTGATATTTCTCCATCATACGCTCTGACAGCTTGATTGTCTCTTCGCTATAAGGTTTTTCCGAATTTAAGACAATCACAAAAGGCTTTCCTATTGTCTTTAATTCTTCAATCGTTTTTTCCTCCGCCGGAATATAATTTTCTCTGGCCAATTCTCCAATAGAACCATCTGTAGTTACCACAATTCCAATGGTAGAATGCTCCTTAATCACCTTCTGAGTTCCAATGGACGCTGCATCTACAAAGGGAATTTCATAATCAAACCACGGTGTTTTTACCATTCGTTTATTGTTCCCTTCCATATGTCCTGCTGCTCCATCCACCATATAGCCTACACAATCAATCAATCGCACTTTTACTTCCGTATCCTTATCCAGACGAATACTTGCAGCATCCTTAGGAATAAACTTTGGCTCTGTAGTCATAATTGTTCTTCCTTGTGCAGATTGCGGTAATTCATCAATCGTTCTTGCTCTGCTGTTTTCATCCTCCATAAAAGGCAATACCATAATATCCATAAATCGCTTGATAAATGTGGACTTTCCTGTACGAACCGGTCCTACGATTCCAATATAAATTTCTCCGCCTGTCCTTAGCTGTATGTCCCTGTAAATATTATAGTCTTTATTTCCAGACGCCATTTCCATAAAAATAACCCCTTTCATACATTGTATATTACCGGTTTGTTACCGAATGCTTTATACATTGTATGAAAGGGGTTATGAATTATGACTTCTTTTTATACAATCTGTACCTTCATCATATTTGTTGTACCGGATACACCAATTGGTACACCGGAGGTTAATACAGTAATATCACCCTTCTGTAAATATCCCTGTTCTTCACCAACCTCCAAGGCATGATCAAACAACTCAAAAATATCAATTTTCTTCTCTAAGATAACAGGAACTGTACCCCAGACAAGATTTAACTGTCTGGCCACCTTTTCATCCATAGTACCACAGATAATCGGACAGCCCGGTGCATATTTTGCAATATTTCTGGCAGAATATCCACTCTTAGTAACCGTTACGATTGCTCTCGCATTCATGTCCAGTGCAGATGTACAGGTAGCATGACAAATAGCATCTGTCACATCCGGATTAGCCTGTCTGTCTCTTGCAAAAAAACGCTTTCTATAATCAATATCCTGCTCTGTGCGTTCTGCAATACGAATCATTGTCTCTAACGCATCTACCGGATACTGACCGGAGGCTGTTTCACCGGATAACATGATTGCACCAGTTCCATCATAAATTGCATTGGCAACATCTGTTGTCTCCGCTCTGGTAGGTCTTGGATTTTTAATCATAGAATCTAACATCTGGGTAGCTGTAATAACTATTTTACCCATAGCCATACCTTTTTTAATAATCATTTTCTGGATAATCGGCACTTCTTCACATGGAATCTCTACACCTAAATCACCACGGGCAATCATAACACCTTCCGCAGCTTCTAAGATTTCGTCAATATTCTCCACACCTTCACTGTTCTCGATTTTTGCAATAATATGAATTTCATATCCGCCATGGTCATTTAAGAATTTACGCATTTTGATAACATCATCTGCTCTGCGCACAAAGGATGCTGCAATAAAGTCCACATCACTTTTTATTCCAAATAAAATGTCCTTTTTGTCCTTTTCGCTTAAGAACGGGATTGTCAAACTGACATTTGGTACATTGACACCCTTTTTATCGGAAATTTTTCCACCATTTTTTACCTGGCAGACAATATTCTTGCCATTTACTTCTACAACTTCCATACCAACTAAGCCATCATCAATCAAAATGGTTGTGCCCGGCTTAACATCCTGATATAAATCCTGATAAGTAATGGCTACACCAGAAGCATCGCCCTCTCTATCTTCACAGTATAATGTGAAAGTCTGTCCGGCTTCTAATACTACAGAATGATCCTTAAAATCCTTCAATCTGATTTCCGGTCCTTTTGTATCCAGCAAAATTGCTGTCTGCTTATTATATTTCTTACGGAATTTTTTAACTTTCTCAATTCTTCCGCCATGTTCATCAAAATCTCCATGGGAAAAATTACAACGAACTACATTCACGCCCATCTGGATTAACTGCTCTAATACATCACCTTTATCCGTTGACGGACCCATAGTGCATACAATTTTGGTTTTTCTCATCTTTGATATCTCCTTAAAAAAATTCTTGTCCATTGTATCATACTCTTCACATTGTATACTAACTTTTTTTTCTTTTCAAGGAAAATTATACAAAAAATATGCAAATTTATTGTAAATATTTCATAATGTCTACTTTTGGTTTAATTCTATCCTTTTTTCAATTTCTTTATTCAACTGTTTTTCATAGGCTTTTACATCGACCTCGGCAGCATATATATCCATATATTCTTCCCACAATTTTTCAAAATCTTCTTCTTTGCTCATAATAATTTTGGGCAGCCATAATCTCTTGATTTCTTCCATTTTGGCCAATGCCTGCCCATGGGCTGTATCCAAAAGCCAGTCTGCCGTACAGGAATACAATGGAAACCAAGCTTCTCCTTCTTTCTCTTCTCCCATAAATTCTTTCCATGTCTTATGTCCGTAGGCATCTAATATTTTCTTATCATAATCCGAAAGTCTTGCATAATATTCTCCCGGCTGTTCAGATGGAAGAACAGTATTTTTTCCATCTGTCAACATTCCTTCATAACATGGAAACCAAGTATATGAACATCTGTTTTCCTTTAAATAATCTCCATTTGACCAGTTATTTCTTTGTTCTTCACTTCGATAGAAATATCCTTCTTCATCTACACAATAATCAATGCCTTCTTCTCCCCAGTTTCGTAATATCATAATTTCCGGAGAAAGTAAATCATTTAAAAACTGCAGTGCACCTTCCACATCTTCACAGGATCTTGTAATCGCAATACCATCTGCAACATTTAAATTTTCTTCCCGGCAATTATATTTAGGCTCAATATTCTCATTTGCCGTAATCGGAAATGGTACATAGGTACATTCTTCTCTTCCGCTTGCATACAGCGTATTCTGTGCATCTAAAATCTGCCAATACTGATCCACTACACCTAAGACATTTCCAGCAGACAGCTTATCTATATACTGATTAAATGTAAGTGTAAAGGTTTCCGGTTCTATAGCCTTTGCATTATACATTTCATTCAATTTCTTATAATACTGTTTTGCTTCCGGTATTGTATCATAAACATGAGCTTTTTTCGTAACTGAATCAACAATTGCACAGCCGTCATTTGGATAGCCTGCCAAAAACATCGGTGGATTCTCTAAGCAAAAATACCGCCAATCCTCGCACAAAATAGAAAATCCGATATTTTTCACACCATCTGTCATAGGATTTTCCTCTAAATATCGCAAAATCAAGTCAAAATATTCATCCACAGTTTTAAGCTTTGGATAATCTGCCCATTCCAACACTCTTTTTTGTATCCAAAAGGCTTCTCCTGACAGCATAGTTGCAGTATTTTCCTGATTATACACACCAAAAGGCGGTATAAAATAAATATGCCCATCTTCTTTATATAAAGATTCCCACTGTTTGTCCGTTAAGTAAGCTTTCAGATAAGGATAATCGTCTAAATATTCTTCTAAAGGTACTAATGCATCGGCTTCAATCAATAAATCCATTGCATCAGACCCATTAATATAATCCGGATATTCCCCCTTTGCAATCATGCTTTCTATTACCTCAGAGGCCGTCTGTCCTGCTAACCATTCTGTAGTTACCTTTACCCCTGTAAGTGCTTCAATTTTTTTCATTATACGGCTTTCATAGGGGTTTTCAACTCCCGGAACTGCAAAAAAAGCCGTAAATTCCTTTGTTTCATTTCCATTTGATCTTAAACTAAACCATGCAAATACCAAACAGATTACTCCTGCACATAACAGCAATCCTAATTTTCTCCCCTTCATCCTATCACCTCATATCCGTTACTTTTTCTTATGATGTATTCGATACTGATTCGGCGTCATTTGATTGATCTGCACAAATTTATTAATAAAATACTCCACCTTACCAAAGCCAACCGATTCTGCTATAGTGTAAATTCGCATATCCGTATTTACCAACAATTCCTCCGCCTTTTTCATTCTTAACATATTCAAATAATCCCGAAAAACAATCCCATATTTCTTTTTATAGATTTGTCCTAAATAAACATTGTTGATATAAAACATTTCCCCCAAAGATTTTAGACTCAGCTTTTCCATATAATGCTCCTGTACATATTCATCTACCTTGTCTAAAATATTTTTGGATTCCTGATTACGCACCTGTGACAAATATCCTGCGTAATCGGAAAAGAAACCTGTAATTTCTTTTGTATCTCCGCTTAAAACCAGCTTATTAAAGGATTCTTTACCAATATATTCTAAAATCTCCTGCTGATTTGTCTCATCGTCGAATTCCTTTACCATCTCCATCAAACGAAAAAGAATATGATAAATGCTCGCATTGACCATTTCCATATGCATATCACTGTTTCGAATCTGTTTAAAAATCTTTTCGCTGCAGCTTTCAATTTCTCCTATCTGATTATTCTTCACTGCATTTAAAAGCATATCTACATCTGCTTCTTCTATGGCAAGACCTATCTTTTTTTGTCCTGCCGCCTTTTCATGCACGATACTCCCCTCTTCACCTGCAAGACCATGCAAACATCTTGCCACTCTAAGGGAATAAAAGGATTTTGAGATTTCTTCTAACGATGTACATGTTTCTCCCATGTAGGCTTGTATACGATAGGAAAAATGTTGTGTTACTCTTTTTTGTAAATAATCTAAATAGTCCTCTTTTTGCATATTTTGTTTTTCACAGATACATTCCGTCAGTAATATACCTGCACCAAAAATTTCTTCGTCTGCAATAATCATAGGCACTACATGGTATGCATATTCTCCCAGTAAATCCTGTAAATACTGCATGAGTATTTTCTGCTGTTCTAATCTTTCCTGCCTTTCTAACTGTATAAAACCCTTTTGATGTCTGTCAAATTCAAAGCTGACATATTTCCATGTATTTCCAGCTTGTAATTTTTCTTTAATAATCTCAATATCTTCTTTTGAAAACTTTCCTGTCAGCACTTTCGATATAGAAAATTCGTATTTTTCCTTTTCTTCGTACAATTCCTTTGTATATTCTCTATTGGCTTTTATTAGAATTTTTATCAACTCTTCTTCCTGTACCGGCTTAAGCATATAATCTACTACATGCAGGCGAAGAGCTTTTCTTACATATTCAAAATCTGCATATCCCGTCAAAATCACAAAATGTATTGTCCGAAATGTCTTTTTTTGCAAATATTCTATCAATTCTATCCCTGTCATTCCCGGCATACGAATATCCACAAATACCAGCTCTATATCTGTTTTTTCTAATATTTCTATCGCCTGCAGACCATTTTCTGCTTCTGCGGCCACTTCAAAACCATAGGCATTCCAGTCAATTAATTTTCGTAAGCCCTGACGGATAAACTGTTCATCATCTACCAATAATACTTTTATCATTGCTCTTCCCCCTTAGGAATCTGAATACTAATCTCTGTTCCTTCATGCTTGGTGCTTCGAATATCAATGGAAACAGCTTCTCCATAATACTGCTTCATACGCACAACTGCATTAATCATGCCAATGCTTTTTTTTGCCTTTTGAATATAAGATATATCTGCTTTTTGAATCAGCTCTTTTAGATTTTCTAATTCTGTTTCTGTCATTCCACTGCCTTTGTCCATAATCTCAAAATACAGATATGTTTCATCTTCTGAAACCATTACGGTAATAGAACCACCCTCTACACTTTTTTCAATCCCATGTACACAAGCATTTTCCACAAAGGTAATAATAATAAACTTTGGGATTTTTTGCTTCTTACATTCTTCTTGCACATACAAATAATATTCTAAGCGTTCTCCAAATCTGTATTTTTGGATTTCTAAATACCGTTCTACACTTTCACATTCTTCTTCAATAGTAATAAAATCCTGATTCCACTGAATATTTTTTCGCATAAGGGTAGCAAAATTTTCTAATATTTTCGCCGTTTCCTTCTCCTGTTTCAAAATACTGTGCATACGAATACTTTCTAAAGCATTAAAAATAAAGTGTGGATTCAGCTGACTTTGCAAAGCATTCAGCTCAGCCTGTTTTTTGGAAATCTCAAGACTCTGCTCTCTTTCCTTATTTTTGAATATTACCTCTATCAACTCTTTGATCTGAACTACCATCAAATTATAGCTATGTATCATATCTCCAATTTCGTCTTTTCCTTCTTCAATAGGCAGTACTTCATAAATTCCTTCTTTCATATGTTCTAAATACTGTCTGGTAACCGAAACTCTCTCATATAAGGATTTATAAAGAATATATACAAAACCTGCCGGAAGCAGCAAATTTAATACATACAGCATAACTAACGGAATATTTTGTTCTTTAAGCATGGAAGAAACAATGTGCCTTTCCGAAGTTACAATAATGCTGATATTTTCTCCATATAATTCGATATCTCGCTGCAAAAAATAATCTTCATTTTCATCCGATGTCATAACTGTAAAATCCTTTTCTGCATCGCTTACTTCCTGTGTTGAAAACAAAACCTTATTATCTGCACATATGTATCCATTTACATCATCACAAAGCATCTGCATAGTATCTACCATTCCCTGATAGTCCAAATCCAACATAATCATGTTGTCCTCTCCACAATAATGCAGATTTTGCATAATTACCACATGTCTGCCCTTTTCAATATAACCGGCAGACTCTTTTCCATCTTCAAAATAGCTGTAAAAGCATATTTTTTTACCACTATCTATATATTTTTGATACCAGCTGCTGTTTATTACATCTTGTTTATTGATAAAATACGAACCATTTGTAATGGTATCATTATCTGTACAGATCACAATATTGTGTACGGATAATGTTGTGTAATAATACTGGATAACCTCATCCTCTAATAGCTGTACATAAGCCTCATAATAATCCGAAGCATCTATATATTTTTTTTCTAAAAACATTTGCAGTTTTTCATTACGATTCAAATAATCGCCTATGGATATCTGCTTATTCAAACGCTCCTTCAATTCAAATTCTAATCGGTCTGCTATGCTTTCTAGTTCCTGCCGCTGTTCTTTATCAATGCTCTTTTTTACACTCCACAGAATGTAACTATTCGTGGTAATCAAAGGAATAAACACACAGATAATCAGCAAAATGATTACCTTCCCCCGCAGCATGATATTGTTCATTTTTGTAAGAATTTTTCTCTCCATATACATCTTCCTTTCCTGCTTCTATTTTAAACCATTCCTACATAAATGAACAGCTATATATGGCAAAAGAGGGTTCTCAATGTAACTTGAGAACCCCATTTATTTTGCTATGTGAACTTTTTACATATCCCTCTTTTATGTATTTTATTTCACTTTATAGTTTTTAGTCTTTGCCTTTTTCAAAAGCTGCTTATAGTACTTAATTTTCTTGTTGTTTACATCAAAGGTTGCATTTTTCTTAATCTTTGCAAAAGCATTCTTTCCAATGGTCTTTACCTGTGTTCCTTTGAATTTTACTTTTGCAAGCTTTTTAGCATTATAGAATGCTTTTGCACCAATGCTTTCCACATATTTACCAACGGTTACTGATTTTAGCTTTTTCTGATTCTTAAAGGCATTTTTACTAATTGCTGTTACCTTAAATGCCATTCCAGCATAGCTTATTTCATTTGGTATTGTAATCGTCTTTAACTGTTTTTTTGCACCAGTTACTGTTACTGCTTTTTCTGCTGTTGTACATTTTGTAACTTTATAGGTGATATTTTTGCTAGTTAATGCTTTGCCAACATATTTTGCCAATGCCTGTTCTTCATCTTGCTTGTTATCGGATGGGGTATTGGTTGTATTATTATCTGCCGGTTTATTTTCGGATGGCTTATTTTCGGATGGTTTTTCTTCGGATGGATTATCTTTAGATGGATTATCCTCCACTGGTTTATCATCCGGTTTTTTTGCTTCTGCTTCTTCAAACAGATAATAATCCACATTCATAATATTCTTGGTATCCTCACCTTTGAATACTAAGAATATATTTCTAACACCTGTTACATTGGCAACCTCACAGCTAACCTCTTTATAGGTATCTCCATCACCTGTAGCTGCAATTTCTGCGGTTCCAATTAACTCACCATTTGGACTATCTAAACGAACCTCGATATTTCCACCATTTTGGGATGCTGCAGATACTTTGAATGCTTTTGCACCATTGTCACCAAAGTTTACCTGTGCTACAGAAGTCCAATCACCGTCTGTTAATTCTGTCAGATTCATATTGTAATCTGCAAACAATTTACCCGGTTCTTTACACTCTTCTGTTTGAATTCCAGCATTCCATGCGATAGTTTCTGCATCAATTCTTTCATAAGCGGATACATCTCTTAACTGATCTATACCTGCATAGGTTCCCTTGATTGGTTTAATAGAACCATCGGAGTTAAATTCAATACTATCGATATGTGTGGAACGATATCCTTTTTCAATACCTAATGCCTTTGATACTGTCTGTGCATGATAGATAAAGTAGGTTTCTCCTTCAAATACGAAGGTTGCATGATGGTTATTTCCACCTACGCCAAACCATACGGTTGGATTCTGGAAGATTTCTCCCTTGTACTCAAATGGTCCCATTGGATTCTTACTTTCCATATAGCAGATTGTACCAAATCCCGGATAACCATCTCCATGTGGTCCGGAGAAGTTAGAACAATAGGTATAGTAATAGGTATCACCAAACTTAAAGATTCCTGCATCCTCGAACATACAAGGCGCATCAATCAGTTTTGCTTCGCCTTCAATACTAATCATATCTTCTCCAAGCTTAGCAACTCGTGCTGTGTTTGGATGTAACTGCTGTCCGTCTGGAACACCGCCACCAAAGTAAATATAAGCACTTCCGTCATCATCTACTAATACTGCCAGATCAAAACACCATACTACACCTGCACAGCCCGGTGTCTGTCTGGTAATCAATGCTTTGCCAATTGGATCTGTCCAAGGACCTAATGGTGTATCTGCTTCTAATACACCAATACCTGATGCATCATTGGCAAAATACAAGAAGAATTTATCTTTTCCATCAATCTGTTTGTATGCAATTGCCGGTGCCCAGGAATGTGCTGCCCATTTTGCTGCTCCATCTTCGCCTGCTACCTTGATTGCTCCATGATCTGTCCAGTTTAGCATATCATCAGAGGATACGACTCTTAAGCTTCTGATATAGCCAAAGTTATTGTCAATAACATTTCCATTCTCATCATACTGATAATCATCTGCTGTCATATACACATATACTCTGCCATCATATACGATTGCATAGGGATCTGCTCCAAATTCCTGTGTCATGATTGGGTTACCATAGCCTAATTCCTTTGCAAGGGCTTTGGTATCTAAATGTTTGATTTCCATCTGTAACTGACAAGCGGATAAATCATATTCAGCTTTGCCATTATCAATCATAATATAATCTGGTTTTACAACAACTTTTTCATCTTTTGCTGCATAATTTTTTACCTTTAACTGAATGGTTGCAAACAGCTTATCATCTGCCCCAAAGGATACATCTTTTCCTTTTACATTCAAAATTAAACGATTGTTTTTATAGCTGTAACTTGCTTCACCTTTTATTGCCGCTGTATTGAATATAACATTTTTTACTTCTAATAATTCTGGAATTGCAATAGATGCGTTTATGGAAGTATGATTGCCTGCTGCTAAAGCATCAAGATATACTTTCATTTCACCTTCCTGATTCACAACTCCTGTCATTTCTTTTGTTCCTGTTATATTTGCTGTTAATGCACTTCCTTCGGATTTGCTTTCACCTGTAATTTCATCAGAAACTCTAAAGTAATCATAATCTACAAATCCTCCTATAGATTTAGTTGCATAGTTAAAGATTGCAAAACGACTTCCCATGAAATGTACTAATTCATAGGTAAGTTTCATCGTATTACCAAGCTTAGACCAGTTATTTCCATCAAAGCTGTAATAGAAGCTTACGGTATCTTTATCTGCACCATCTTCATTTCCGGCAAAATTGAATTCTTCCTTCAAATATACAATGTTGCCTTCACATGGAACACTTTCAATTACCTGTGGTGCATCTTCACTTTTTGCTGAATTTTCAGATGCATCTACCATCACAAGTTTTGCACCTTCTGCATCTTTTTCCACAGCAATATAACCGTAGTTATAAGAAAGGGATGCCAAACCTGCCACATCACCAGGCTTCATATTGGAAATATCCATTTTAATCTTACCTGCACAGGTTGGTCCATAGGTTCTTTGTGTCAATGTATTTCTCGCCTCTAAAAGACCAGACACTTTGTTGCCTGTAGTTAATCTTAACCATCCGCTGCGGTCAGTTAAAGACCAGTTATTGTTGTTAGGATTATGATTCCACTGCCATACAAGGTCTAGATTCGAACCATTGTAATCATTTTCACCAGCCTGCTCTACTTCTTTTTCTGCAGGAATCTGTTCAATCATAGAAATATTATCTACATAAAAATCCATCAAGTCATTTTCTTTTGTTGGAGATGCTACCCACGGAGTTTCTACAAAGAGATAATTCTGGGTTGTAATGGCATCTTCCGGCATGACATATTTTACTTCTAATTTGGTCCATTCGCCCTTCTTGGCAGTTACACTTCCAAGAACGGTACGATATCTATAATCTGGTCCATTCTGAATCGTTAAATTAAAGGTTTTTGTATCTACACCTGTATTATATTTCACATATGCTGTTGCTGTGTAAATATTTCCCGCTGTTAATTTATTGCTCAAATCCTGAGAAGGTCCCTGTGCACAGGCACTTCTTTCGGTTGTAACTACAGATGTTGTTCCATCCTGTGCTTCCTCTGTTGTTGTATTAATCTTTGCATTTTCAAAGCCTTCCCAATTCTCCAAACCTTTTTCAAAAGAACCATTCAAAATCATATCATCGGATTTTGTTGTCATAGAGAAATCATCCAGATAATAATTCATCAAATCATTGGTTGCATCCTGATTCGCTGTCCAAGGAGTCTCTACGAAAATATAGTTCTGTGTCGGATCAAATGGGAACTGCTCACTTTTATCATGTACAATATAGGTTCCGCTAAATTCTACCCACTGACCTTTTCTGGCATTGATTGTCACAAGATTTTCACGCCAGTTATAGTTCTCACCATTCTGAATGGTTACATAGAATTTTTTGGTATCCGGACCGTCTGTATATTTTAACTTACCGGAAATTGTATATTCTTTACCCATAACTAACTGTCCGGAAATATCCTGACAAGCACCTGCACCAGTACCCTTACGGTTTGTTACATATAAAGAAGAATCACCACTTGCTTTTTCATCCGTAACCACTTCAAGAGCTGCCGCCTGTTCACCCGGTGTAGATGTCCAACCTGTGGTATCACCAGATTCTGCACCACCATTTGTGATTAGCTGAATAAGATTTTCTGGTACTGTTTCACCTTCTTCAGCAGAACCGGTTTTTATAAAGGTCATTGAGAGGTCATCAAGATAAAAATTCATTAAATCATTATCTATGGTTGGCTCTGCTGTCCAAGGTGTTTCGATAAATAAGTAATTTTCATTTGGATCAAACGGAAATTCTTCACTTTTATCTGCTGCGACATATGTAAAGCTAAATGGTGTCCATTCACCTTTATTAGCGGTCACGCTTCCTGCTTCTACACGATATCTATAATCTACACCATTCTGTAGCATAACATTGAATCGTTTTGTTGCCGGACCATCTTCATATTTTAATTTTCCACTAATGGTATAGGTCTGTCCTTTTTCCAACATTCCAGACAAATCTTGACGCATACTAGAAGAAGTATTTACTCTTTCATTAATAAACAAAACAGAATTATCCTCTTCTTTTGCAATAACAGCCTTTCCATTCTCATTGCTTTCCCATCCGGTAAGACCATCTTCAAAATTACCATTTGTGATAACTTCTATCTCTTCTGTTTTTTCTGCATCTTCTGCAATAGCTGAAATTTGATTGCCTGCATAAGAAACAGCATTTATTTCTTTTTCTAGCATAACAGTCTGTTTTGCTGCATCAAATACCCGATGTTCTGCATCATTATAGAATTCATCCGATTTCACAAGAGAAGCTTCTTCTCCACCAGCAATCGGTAATTCCATCACTGCTTCTACAGTTTTTCCATCTCCATCCTTACCAAGCATTGGCCAGCCATCTTTCCATGTACAATCTGTAAGTACCGGTACACGACCTACTGCACCATGATCCTGGAATAAATAACCATACCATTTTCCATCTGCTGTATCAATTACTCCACCCTGAGCTACGCCGCCGGAAACGCCGTTATTAGTAAAGTTTGCACTTAAAATAACCTCATTTTCCCATTCTGTACTAGGGAAGTTTTTGCTTCTATGACATACTTCTGTACGAGGACCACCCTTTGGCCAACAAATGTTAAACACATAATAATAGCCATCTTTTTTCATAATATGTGTTCCTTCATAGCCAAGAATATATCCATTGCTATTAGTTTTTTCACCATTGGCATTACAGGAAAACAATGTACCACTCTGACCGCCTTCTTTTTCATCAGTCAAATCCTCATTCATTTCCACATATTTAATATCCGTACCACCATAAAGAATATAAGTGCTGTCATCATCAAAAAACAATGCCATATCATGATAAGCTTTTGGTAATTCTGTCTTTTCCCATGCACCATTTTCAATATCCTCTGTAGTAAAAATGTACGCTCGTCCTGTTGTATTAGAATTAAATGCCACATAATATTTTCCATTATGATAATTCAAGCTTGATGCCCACTGTCCATTTCCATACATTTCTTTGCCATTTCTTAAGCTCATGGCATCTTCTGTACCCAAACGGTCATAAACATAATTTACAATTTCCCAGTTTACTAAATCCGTAGATTTCATAATCGGACATCCTGGTGATAAATGCATAGTTGTACTTACCATGTAGTAAGTATCCCCCACTCTTATCATATCCATATCCGGTACATCTGAATAAATAACCGGATTTGTAAATAAGCCACCGTCTACAACGGACGATGTTGTCGCATGAACATCTGCCGGTATTGCTGTCACAAGCATAGCAGATGCTAAAACTATGGAACATATCTGTTTCCAACCTTTTCTCCTTTTGTTTCTCACAAAAAAATCCCCTTTCTTTTTTAATTACATATTTTTCAAGATGTATAGATTTTTACATATTCTTTTTTTATTTTCATTCCCAAAAAGTAAAGATTATTCCAGAAAATATTCCCATAAACTTTATTTTTTTATATTTTAATGCAAAAAGCCATATCTGTATCCAAATACAAATATGACTTTTTTCCTATAACAATATATTCATTTTTTTATCTATGCACTGCACCTCTACATCATGGTACATTCCACAATATTCTCCATCGGTATGAAGCACAGTTTTCTTTGCCAATGTTATCTGACACTTTTTACAGTCAATAATTTCAAATCCTCTGACATTTTCATGTTTTCCTAATACCAAAATCGGCAATAAGAAAAAAGTCTTCCATCTTGGTATGCCATGCACCAAACAAACAGAAAGCTTTTGATCAAAAGCAGTAGCTCTCGGTGCCATTGGCACCCCACCGCCTTCTGCCCTTTGATTCATTGCCGCTATAAAAATCACCTGATCTAATTTACGGATATTTTCATCATCAAAGGAAATTTCCGCTCTGACAACAGGCATGGTAAACAAAGATTTTATTGTCAAACAGACATATGTCATATTACCCAAACCAACAGCATTTAAAATTTTTTTTAGGATAGAATGTTCCGCTTCTTTGCATACAAAGGCATCTATACCCATACCTGCACTTATTGCAAAATACTTCTTTTTTCCACTTCCATATTTTACACAGCCTAAATCCATCTGTTTTAGACTGCCCTTTCCTAAAACCTTTTCCAATGCCTCTAGTGGCTCTCTGCAAACACCTAAGCCTCTGGCTAAATCATTACCGGAACCAAGAGGAATATAGCCAAACCTAATTTTTGAAAAATCTTTTACACCATTAATGACTTCATTCATAGTGCCATCTCCGCCTACAACGACTAAGGTGATATTTTCTATAGGCAGTTTAGATATCTCAGCTGCCAGCTCCTTTGCATGTCCGGCACTCTTCGTGATAAATGCTTGATAATCAACATTTCGTTCCTTTAAAACTGCTTCTAAAGTTTTCCAGATATCTGCTGCTTTTCCGGTTCTTGATTTTGTATTAACGATAAAATAATACATTTATTTTTTTCTCTCCCGTCCATACATCTTCATGTATTTTCTGACCTTTTGTGCAAGCTGTATAGTGATTTCTTCTTCCTTCGCTCTCCATTTCCAGTTGCATCCCAATGTAGAAGGCGTATTCATACGGGCTTTGCTGTCTAAGCCAATGATATCCTGCATAGGTACAATAGCCAAATCACTGACACTTGCCCATGCGCCTCGCATCATACCCCAATTATAGCCCTCTTCCTTTGTCAGATTAAAATACTTCTTTGCAAAATTAACACTTTCTCTTGGTGCTGTTTTCATCCAGCCTAAAATCGTATCATTATCATGAGTTCCTGTATATACTACACAATGCTTCTCATAATTATGCGGAAGATAGTCACTGTCGTCTCTGGTATCAAACGCAAATTGAATCAGCTTCATACCCGGAAATCCGGAATCCTTAACCAGTTTTAAAATAGATGGGGTTAAAAAGCCTAAATCTTCCACAATAATATTTAATTTACCAAGCTTCTTTTCCATGGTACGGAATAAATCCATACCCGGTCCTTCCTTCCACACACCGTTTCTTGCTGTGGTATCCTTTGCAGGTATCGCATAATAGGAATCAAAACCGCGAAAATGATCAATTCTGACCACATCATACAGCTTTGACATGGTACGCACACGATTCGTCCACCAGTTATATCCATCCTTTTTCATCACATCCCAACGAAATAGAGGATTTCCCCATAACTGTCCATCATCAGAAAACGCATCCGGCGGACAGCCTGCCACTTCAATAGGATTTAAATCTTCATCCAAATAAAACTGCTTAGGATTTGCCCATACATCTGCACTATCACCTGCTACATAAATGGGCACATCACCAATAATCTGTATCCCTTTTTTGTTCGCATAGGCTTTTAAACTCCACCACTGCTTATAAAACAGATATTGCAGCATTTTATAAAAATCAATCTCCTTAGCATATTTACTATACACCTTTTCCATGACTTCCCGCTCACGAAACCGAAGCTCATCCGCCCATTTTGACCATGCCGCTCCGCCATTGGCATCCTTTAATGCCATGAATACGGCATAATCTTCTAACCAGCTTTTTTCCTCTTCACAAAAGGCTTCAAAGTCCTTTGGTTTTTTTGCAATAAAACGAACATAGGCTTTTTTTAATAAATCATAACGGTTTTCATATAAAATACCATAATCAATTTCCGTTTTTTTTCTGCCCCAAGAATAGGATTTACATTCTTTCTCCGTTAAAAGCTTTTCCTTACATAAGATTTCCAAATCAATAAAATAAGGATTTCCCGCCAGACTAGAAAAAGACTGATACGGCGAATCTCCATAGCTGGTAGGACACACAGGAAGAATCTGCCAATAGGTCTGTCCTGCTTTTACTAAAAAGTCTACAAACTTTCTGGCTTCTTTTCCCATAGTTCCAATTCCATACTTTGATGGAAGTGATGATATATGCATTAAAATTCCACTTGCTCTCATTTTCATACTCCTTATCTGCCGTTTTGCTGCTTCATCCATGTAATTAATTCTTCTAATGCAATCGGCTTACTATATAAATATCCTTGGAATACATCACAGCCTAAAGACTGCAATTTATCTTTTTGCTCTTTAGTTTCTACATATTCTGCAATCGTTGTAAAATTCAAGGACTTTCCTAAATGAACGATAGAATCGATAATTCCTCTATCTCTTTCATTTTCTAAGACATCTCTGGTCAATGAACCATCTAATTTTACCACATCAAAATAATTTGTCTGCAAATACAATAATGATGTATGTCCCATACCAAAATCATCAATTAACAGCTTGTAGCCTTTTGCCTTCATCCGCTGTAATTTATCCATTATGGCATTAGAGGAAGATAAGGCATCCTGCTCAGTAATTTCCAACCAGATTTTTTCATAGGCAATACCATGTTTTTTTGCACACCTATCCAGACATTCCTCAAATCCATCCCATTCCAGAGAATGGTTTGTAATATTAATAGATATCTTAAACTCTGAAGAAATCTTTCTCTGTATAACTGCCGCAGCGCCCACAGCTTCATCCAAAATCAATTCCTCCAAATTATGCAGCAAATTCTTTTCTTTTGCCAGCTGCACAATTAATGGCGGATATATAAATCCGGCAATAGAATGCTTCCAACGCACCAAGGTTTCTGCGCCAATGCAGACCTCGTCCCCTTTTACCTGTGGCTGATACAATAAAAACATTTCTCTATTGTTTATGGCATCCTCTAAATCTGCTGCTAAATACCTTGCTGTTTTTCCATAATCGTCTTCTCTTTCCGTCAGCTTTGTGATATTTGTTGCCTCTTCTTCTCTTTTAAATTCTTCTGTCAGCTTCTGCACATCAGCCGCCAACTGCTTATCTGCCATTTTTTCATATAAATACACAAAAGGCAAGTATATGCATACACCTATTGCCAAACAAAACAACTGAATAGCAGCTCACGTCCATGAACCGGTTGCCTGATAACCACTCAAAAAGATGGGTGTTGTCCATTCCACTTCACAGGTTACCCGTGGAATCAAGCCAATATAAACAGCACCATATGATATCAAATAATTGACAACCGGAACTAAAATAAATGGAAGCAAAAATATAGAATTTAAGATTACCGGAAGTCCAAAAACAATAATCTCACTAATATTAAATATAGCACTTGGCAAAGCAACCTTTGCGATATGTCTTACATTTCTCTTTTTTGCATATAAAAGTACCGCAATCACCAGACACAATGCTGCTCCACAGCCACCTATAACAACAAAAACATCCTGAAAGGTCTTGTTGTAAATGGATGTATCCAAATGGATATAATTCTCCTGTATAAATGCATCCAAAACATTATTCCCATGAATTCCCAAAAACCATAATAGGTGAATTACAAGCAGAATACACAAACCTGAGATAAAATCATTATCTATAACCTCTAAACTCCAGCTTGCTATATTTGAAAACCATTCCTGAATGCTGTTTACGCCAAAAACCATCCGAAATACCATGCCAAACACAGCAAAAAACAAAATGGTCAAAAGAGCCGGAAACATTCCTTCTAATGCTTCTACATAGGAGCTTTCAACCTGCAAGCCTTTTTTTCTTTTTCCTGATGTGATTTTATTTTTAATTGTAAAAAATAGTTTACCGGATACTAACGCAACAAAAAGTGCCGTAAAAGTATTTGTATTACTAAGCTCTGAAATCGAAAAAGTATCATATTGAATACCGGAATATCCAATCAAAGTCGCAATTGTAATAAGTGGAAGTAAAACAATATTGTCATATGCCACCCGCTCTTTGCAGGTTTGCCGCTTAATCATCGCATAGCTAATACTTGTAGAAGTCGCCAGCATAACTGCAAAAAAGTCCATAATTCCGCTATATACAAAATCTAGTATTTCAACTATTTTTCCACCCCATAGTGCATATAAAAAATTCTGATAAGCTAGAATCGGCAGGCTCATCAGCATTAATGCTATAGAACTGATAATCAACAGCGGCATAATCATAATCAAGCCTTGTCTTACCGCTTTGATGGCAGAATTTTCTAACCTACTCATTATGCGTAATACTGTTTGCATTGTTTTGCACCTCTTTTTGTAATAAATAAAACGCACAAAACAGAACCGTCCCTAAAGACCGTTCTGTTTTGTATGCCTAACTTATTTTTCGTATAAGAATTTTTCCGGTAAAGTCACCTTAAAATCTTTTGCTAAATGACGGAATTCGTCCGGCTGAATTGTCTGCAATTTATTTGGCTGCATTGAAAGCATCTTCACTAAAATCTCCGCAGCTTTTTCCACTGTATGCATCAATCCAAAAGTCAAATCAAAATCTTCTCCGGCTGCAAACATACCGTGATGTGCCCATATAGCCACATCATACTGTTTCATCAATTCACTGGTAGCCACAGCTATCTCTCTTCCTCCCGGAACCATCCACGGAACTACGCCTATTCCATCTGGAAATACTACAGGACATTCAGTTGCCATTTCCCACAATTCTCTTGTAAATACTTCGTCTTTTAACGGAAGTACAAAGGTCAGTGCAATCACATTTGTAGTATGTGCATGATAAATTACACGATATCTTCCATCTGTAGCAAGCATTTTTACTTCATGATTCATTAAATGGGATGGCAGCTCTGAGGTTGGTCTTCCTCCATTTACAAGCCCCCAAACGATACGGTAATTTTCCCCCTTATCATCCAATTCAATCATGCAGATAGAATCTTCCGGTTTAATACTTACATTGCGGAAGAATTTTCCACTTCCGGTTACAAGGAAATATTCTCCGGCAAGCTTTGGCACTGTTGTACCGATTGGCTGCCATTCTTTTGCATCCAAATTTTCTTTTACGGATTCTACTTCCTCTGATTTTACACGATAAGAAAGGTTTCCACCATTTCTTTCGTGCCATCCTAAGTCCCATCCGTCATTTGCCATACGGATAAATCCCTGCACAAATTCTGCATCTAAAAATTTCATATTAACTCTCCTTTTATCGTTTGCTCAACACTTCTTCTTCATATTTTACAATTTCATCAAACCAGCTCATATCTGCCACTACACCACATTGTCTGCAATATTCAGCCCAAACATCACCAAACGGATACAGCTTTAATTCCTCCTGCATCATCATAAGCTTAGTCATTTGATTGGTATCCTGTAATTCTTTGAGCTTAGCATTTGGTGTACAAAGTGCACTTAAAAGTGCTTTCTGCCAGCTTCTAAAACCTACTGTCCACGCAGATACACGATTGATACTTGCATCAAAATAATCTAATGCCATATGTACACGATTTAACGCATCGTTTCTTACAATTTCTTTTGCCATTTCTCTGGTTTCATCATCAAATAATACCACATGATCACTATCCCAGCGAACTGGTCTTGTGATATGTAAAGCAATTTCCGGATGATAGCAAAGTAAAGCCGGAATCTTGTCGGATACTACCTCTGTCGGATGATAATGTCCATTATCCATAAGTGGCAGGCATCCTTCATGGGAAGAAGCAAATCCCAAAGTAAATTCTGCAGAACCTACTGTATAGGATTCTACACCAATACCAAATACCTTGGACTCTACACATGGTTTCACGAGATTTTTATCATGTGGCTCAGCTAAAATCTGCTCGATAGAATCCTTATAACGCATTCTTGGTCCCATACGGTCTGCCGGAATATCCTTGTATCCATCACCAATCCAAATATTCATAACACATGGAATACCTGTTTCCTTTGCAAAGTATTCAGAAATACGAATACATGCTTTTCCATGATTAATCCAAAATCTTCTGGTTTCTTCATCAGGACTTGATAAGGTAAGTCCATCTTTTACTTTATCGTGAGAGAAAAATGTAGGGTTAAAATCAATACCCATGTTTCTTTCTTTTGCGAAAGCAACCCATTTTGCAAAATGCTTTGGTTCAATGGCATCACGGTCTGCAAATTCTCCCTCTTCAAAGATAGCATAACTTGCGTGAAGATTCAATTTTTTTGTTCCCGGCATAAGGCTAAGTGCCTTGTCCATATCCTGCATTAATTCTTCCGGTGTTCTTGCTTTGCCCGGATAATCGCCTGTTGCCTGAATCCCTCCTGTAAGAGGACCATCATGGTCAAAGCCTGTCACATCATCCCCCTGCCAGCAATGTAGGGAAACCGGGATTTTCTTTAAGGTCTCAATAGCTGCATCTGTATCTACTCCGATTTTTGCATACATTTCTTTTGCTAAAGCATATCTTTCCATCATTTACATTCTCCTTTATCATAGATTATATTTTCTTAATTTAACTTCGCTTAAGTATCCTTCAAATACCTTTACTCTGGCTGATATTCTGCAATCGAAAAGGACTGATATACTCCTTCTCTTGCTTCCTGTAAATCCTTCCACTGACCATCGGCAATAATCTGTGCAATGATATTTCCAATTGCAGTTGCTTCTGTTGGTCCGGCTAATACAGGCTTATGAATGGCTTTGGCTGTAAGCCGATTCAGATAATCAGCATTTGCTCCGCCGCCTACAATATGCATCTGCAAAAATTTCTTTCCTGTAATTTCTTCTAACTCTTCTACCGCCAATTTGTAGCATTTTGCAAGGCTGTTATAAATAACTGCCGCAACTTCTGCAATACCTTTTGGAATCTGCTGATTAGATTCTTCGCAGGCTTTCTGCACTTCTTTTGTCATATTTTCCGGATTTAAGAAACGGTCATCATTGCAGTCTACAATAGATGCTATCTGCTCTTTTGCCGCCATTTCGCAGATTTCTCCAAAGCCTAAATCTGCTGCAATCTCTTTTCTTACAGATTGTATCATCCAAAGTCCCATGATATTTTTCAGATAACGGAATCTGTAATCATAGCCGCCTTCATTGGTAAAATTCTTTGCCTGACTTTCTTTGGAACAGTCAGCTTCTAAAATCTCTGTACCAAGCAAAGACCATGTACCGGAACTGATATATAAAGTGTCCCCTTTTGTCGCCGGAACTGCCATAACTGCTGAACCGGTGTCATGCGTTGCCGGAAGAATGACTTTACAATTAAATCCAACTTCCTTTTGCACTTCCTCTGTCAATTCTCCAAGCAGTGTTCCCGGTTCTTTGATTTCCTGAAAAATCTCTTTTTTATAACCAAGCTTTTCTATTAATTCCATATCCCACTGTTTTGTCACAGGATTCACTAACTGTGTAGTTGTCGCATTTGTATATTCCGTTACTGCAACACCGGTTAACATATAATGGAAATAATCTGGAATCATCAGCATTTTTTCGGCTTTTTTTAGATATTCCGGTTTCTTTTGTTTTAATGCCATCAACTGATAAATTGTATTGAATTTCTGTTTCTGAATACCTGTGCAGCCGTATAATTCCGCTTCTGGAATTACAGCATATACATAAGTATCCATGCCATCGGTTCTTTCATCACGATAAGCTACTGCATTGCCAATGCGATTATCCTTTTGATCTAACAATACAAAATCCACCGCCCATGTGTCGATACCCATGCTAACTGGTATTTTACCTGCTTTTACACACATCTTCATACCGTTTTTGATTTCAGCAAATAGATGTTCTACATCCCAACACATTTCTCCATCTATTTCTGTCATACCATTTTCAAAACGATACATTTCTTCTAATACCATCTTCCCCTGATCTAAATGGGCTAACATATGACGACCACTGGAGGCTCCAATGTCTATGGCAAGATAATATTTTTCCATTTTCCTTCTCCTTTTTGTATTTTCGCACTTGTTCTTATATTAGTATTTTATTAAAAGTATGCATATAAAAAAAGACACTTTTTTGACTGAAAAAGTGTCTTTTTTTGTATGTGTTGATTTTGGCGGATTTAAGGCTTATTTTATAAGGTTTTTGGACACATTTCCTAATTTTCCTAATCGCCGTTTGTATACTTTCACGAACTAAGTGGAATTAGTTTGATTAACACGGAATCAGCATGATTATATACATTCATTAACAATTCTACCTTCTTATGTCCCATTACCGATTGTAGTGATATAGGTTTATTGGTTACTTATTTAGTTGCGGAAGAAGTCATATCAGAAATGGTATGACTTTTTCTTTCCATTATAACCTCTGGTATGTCTCCAAGTTTATAATTCTTGATAAACTCCAAATCTTGTTCCCATGCAATACTGCATCTGAATAATTCACTTGATTCTTATGTTGCATCATCGGTCTTAATATACAAGATTCTATTTCATGCCTTGATATATTGGTATTCTCCAGAATATTTGCTAAGATTAATTGTCTCTGTTTCTTGGTATAACCATTACCACGCTTTACATTATATCCCAGTTGGTGTATGCGTGATTCAGATGTAGAAAGAGTTGTAATACCCTTTTTATTTATGGTCTGCTCCGTCATATCAATTACTGGACATAAAATTGTACCATGTTCTTTTGCAGTCTTAAAATCACTTTTCAAGACAAAATATATATCACAAATTTCACAGTATGCAGCAGGAATAATATGATTGAAAACTTTTCCGTCAGGTTGAGCAATTCTTAGTGTTGCATTTAGGTCTGTAATTGTATGGTTATTATTGGTACATTTTCTGTTATCGCTCAAAACTATTACTGTAATTCCTACTTTGTTGATGTTCTGCGACTTTTTAACCGTAGGCTTCTTTGACTGCACAATCTGAATTTCTTCCATATTAGTTGCATATGAGGTACAACTGTCAGCGTCTTTGCAAAAGATTTTATTTAATTTACATGTAAGTTTTTCCTACTCGTTTAGGCTTCTTGCGTTTCTTGTAGGTGTAGATACTCCCGGCAACGCTACCTGTTTTTCCAGTCTCATATGATTTAACATGCTTTTTAGTAGTGGGCTGTAATGCTTTCTTCTTTTTTGCCATAATTTTATCTCAAAATAATCATTTTGCCGTGTGTGATAAGAATATTTTATCATAGAAACACTTTTATGTCTTAATCTAAAGAGAAACATCTCTATCTCTTTTTAATTTTATTAAAAAAAATGTATATGAACCTTTATAGGTACTCGCAACTTACAAGTTGCACAAATCCGATGTCTTCCATTATCAATTATATTTATACCCTTTTCTTTATCTGAACATATTCTAATCCATGTCTCCTCATTTTTTTCATAAAATCCTTCATGAATTATGGATTGAATTAATCGCACACATTTACAATGAAAAAATACAAAAATCTAACCCTAGTGCTTCTGTTTCTGTTATCCGCGTTGCATTAGCTGAATTTATCCTAACTTTGCCTACAGTTATTATGGATTGGCTCAACAGTTACCTTGACAAGCGAATCCTTGAACTACAACAACAGACCATTAAGCAGAAATGGCAAGCCATGTATCTTCAAGATGCTGTTGATTCTATCTGGCAAAAGGGCACAGAAAAAGCACCTTCAGATATTTAATCCGATGGTGCTTATTTTTATGTATCACTGTAATGATACCTACAAGCCAATATATAAACATTTTCTTCATCAATTTTATATATCAATCTTTCTTTATCATTAATACGCCTACTCCAAAATCCAGACAAATTTCCTGTTAATGGTTCTGGCTTTCCAATGCCCTCATTTCCATTTCTGCATATATCTTCAATCAGGCTATTTATTTTCTTTAAAATTTTTCTATCTTCTGTCTGCCAATAAACATAGTCTTTCCATCCATTTTCCGTAAACACTTTATTCATCAGCATCTACCTCTATAAGATTATGAACGGAAATATTTCCTGTTTCTAACTGTGCCTTAGATTCCATTAACCAATCATAATTTGCCTTATTGCCCATGACATAAACATTTTCCATTAGATTATTATAGGCTTCTTCTGAAATCATGACTACATTTTTATTATCTTTTCTTGTGACAATCATGGTTTCATAATCATCTGTAACCTTATCCATGTAAGTTTTCATATTATCACGAAGATTTGTATAATTAACAGCTAACATATAATTACCTCCATTTCAAACCGTACAGTTTTCTGTACTTATATTATAATGTACAGTTTTCTGTACGTCAAGTATTGTTTATTATATGGACTGCGTAAATTTACCTTCGGATTTAAGAGGATGGAGTTCACCCACGATACACTGATAAAGCATCAGGTAATGACTTGTAGCTTTACTTTAATCCCTAGGTTCAATTTTGACAAGTTTTTTCTCAAGCGAAGTGTTTG
>JAGALK010000065.1 GCA_017625255.1 Lachnospiraceae bacterium | reverse complement strand
GCTTAATATTCTTGAGAGTATCAGCGGAAAATTGCCACGGATGGCAATTTTAGGCGAAACCGCCATGGAGGGCGGTTTGAGCCAACGCGTCCGTTGCCAATATCGTTTATAAGAATATTTAGCAAATCTTACACCCATACAACGGAATCTGAACACACCTATACCTACCCTATATGCTCACCACAAAACAGCGAAAATGATACATTTCACCACACAAAAATATGTTCTGTCGTCCGTTTCACAACGACATTCTGGGATATCATTTAATCGCCAAACCGGAATCTATTTACTTCCTTCTATTCAACATCTCCAACACCTTATTATATTCCTCATTAATTTCCTGCGCTATCTCGACTCGTCCATACTTGCTGTCTGGATGATACAATTTCAACAAATCCTTATGCTGCTTTTTTAATTCCTGCACATTTTTTACTCCGGTAAACCACTTCATAAGCCATCGTTCCTTTTCATTGTTAGATTTCTCATAGAAATTATTACCAAATACACGCTACTTTAAACATCTAAAAAATCTAAAAAAGATGACTTAAACAAGCCATCTTATTTTTACAGCATCACCGGATTTGTCCACGCACATTTTTCATTTTCATCCACTACTTCAATTCGCACATAAGTTTCCTGTCCCAGTATCGGACACTCCACATATGTAAGGGGTATCCCATTCTCAGCTGCAACTGTTCTGCTAGAACCTATACTTCCACCAAAGATAAAATTGATGCGTCTTCCCTTCGGACAAGCCACATATACTTTATCTCCTTTGATTCCCCACTGGGTAATTTCAGCTCCATTGGAAGAATAATATCTGCCTTCTAACATACTGTTTACAATATTCTCATGGGTTAATGCATCTGCCTGTACCATGATATAACCGCCAAAGCTTTCGGGATATACACCACCATTATGATTATCGTCAGAAGCAAATGCCATAATTGCATTATCTCTTCGAAGCATTGCATCCAAAAATACAGTATCTTCTCCTTCACCACATTCATTCACTGTAGCATAATTATAAATTTCCATTGCCCAGATACCTTTTAAATCCCTGACCTCTTCACAGTCTACTCTGGACCAGATGGGATGATTATAGGTAGTAAAGCATCCTCTGGATTTTAAGTAATCCGATAAATCCTGTGCTGCCTTTTTTCCATCCCATGTATCAAAATACACACGAACCGGCGTATACTCATTTTCTTTCAGACACTTATCTCCTGCTGCTTTTCTCATCGCAGCATTCCCCAGGATTCCATGAATATGATGGGTTTTCATCATACGAAGCTTTCCTATTTTTTTGAAATTTCCCCAAAGCTCTTCCCTTGTCATGTCTACATAGCCTTTTCCGTCTGTATATTCCGCAGCATCCATATCCATACAGGAAGAATCCAGAAGACAGACACTTCCCTCTAAGCCCGGAAGCAGGATAAAATCCTCGCTGTCAAACTTTTCTCTTAAGTCTGTAAAATAATCGTGCTCGGATAAACACATAAAGGAATATCCATGCTGTTTATAGATTAAAACCACCTGTTCAGGTGTCAGTTTTCCATCCGAATTTGTGGTATGGGCATGTAAATTACCCTTATACCAGTTTCCTGATGCTGTAAACATCTTTTCTTTCTTTTCCATTCTAAGCTCCTTAATCCGTCAACTCCAGACAGTTTCTTTTTTCCACAGAAATCCATACTTTATCGCCATCCTGATACAATGAAAAGCTTCTGTATAAAGTATCTGCCCGCAAATCTACTCCGTTGATGTCAATATGATAACGAAGAACATTTCCAACCGAACGGCTTTCTTTTACTATGCCTTCGAATTCATAGGAATTTTCTTTATTCTTTTTCTCCTGTGATAAAAGAATTGTTTCCGGACGAATCGCCATCACAGAATCTTCCGGCATATATGCCATAAATGCTTTTGAAAACTGAATATCTGACAGTACATTGTAATGTCCGATAAAGCTTGCTGCAAATTTCGTCTTTGGATTCGTATAAATTTCTACCGGTGTGCCCACCTGTTCAATTAAGCCACCATTTACAAGGCACACGCGGTCTGACATCAGCATCGCTTCATCCTGATCGTGAGTTACAAAAATTGTCGTTATGTTTAATGCTTTTTGAATTCTTCGAATTTCAATCTGCAGGTTTTTGCGAAGCTTGGCATCAATGGCACTTAAGGGCTCGTCTAATAATAATACCTTTGGTTTTGTCACAATGGCTCTTGCCAATGCCACTCGCTGCTGCTGACCACCGGATAACTGCCCAGGATATGCCTTTTTCTTATCTGTCAAACCTACAATTTCAAGCACATCTCTTACCCGTTCTTTTATTTCATTTTTTGGTACTTTTTTGATTTCTAAGCCAAAAGCAAGATTTTGTTCTACTGTCATATTCGGAAACAAAGAATATTGCTGAAATACCATTCCAATATCTCGTTTTTGCGGTGCTAATTCTGTAATATTATTTCCATCTAAAATAAAATTTCCGGCAGATACTTCCTCTAATCCTGCAAAACAACGGAGTAATGTGGACTTTCCACACCCGGAAGGTCCTAAAAGACTTATAAATTCGCCTTCTTCTATATCTAAATCAATGCCTTTTAAAACCTCTGCATCGTCAAATGATTTTTTTATTCCCTGAAACTTAATGTAACTCATTATTTTTTCTCCTTTTGATTTTCCTTAGAAGCAGTTTTATGAACAGCCACATTAATCAATAGTGTAAATAACAGCAATATTACCACTCCGGCACTAAATGCCTGTGTATCTGCACTTCTGTTTTTATACAAAAAGGTCTGTGCTGTTTCAAACTGTGAGGATGCAATAATTTTGATAATTGCAAAATCCCCAAACAATCCGGCAAAGCTGATTAATGCTGTATTCACAAGTCCCGGCAAAACGGTTGGCACAATAATACGCACAAAACCGTAGAATTCACTTGCTCCAAGCATGGAGGCAGCCTCTAACAACCGTTTTGTGTTTACTGCATATAAGCTGTTTCGTATCCCCTGATAGGTCAATGGAAAACAGAAAATACAATAGGTGCACAACAGCATAAGAATTCGATTAGACAGAATCGTATTTCCGCCTGCATAAGTGGATAATACAGAGGTTGCCAAAATAATTCCATTTATTGTCGTTGGGATTATACAAATCATTTGCATATACTTTTCCATTTTAGGAAAATAGACAATGACGGCAAATAATGCTAATAAAATACAAATATTCGTCACTATAACCGGTATTGCTGCAGCTATGATACCTCTTAAAACTCCCATAAAAAATGCAGCATCTGTTATTTTTTCTATATAATACTCCAATGTAAATCCTGATGGCACAATGGCTACCCAGCTTGAAGAAAATGAATAAATCAGTGTTACTCCAAGAGGAAGAATCAGATAGGCTGCACAAAAAATCATCCACACATTTCCCAAAAATCTATTTTTCTTCATGATTTCTTTCCTTTTTCAAAATGTCTTTTTACAATGTTTGTTAGACCAAGTACCGCTAAGATAATTGCCAGCATAACGATAGACAAGGCACTGCCAAGTCCGGGTCTTTGTCTGACATCCCCGACAAACATATCTGCAATTTTAACCGGCAATAATGCAATACTGTTGTTAATTAAAAGATATGGTGTGGTGTATGCTGTTAGTGCATTGGCAAAAAGCATACCAAAGGTTCCCATAATAGATGGCATCATCACCGGTATTCCGATTCTAAACCAGAATCGAAGAGAACCACAATTCATTAAAGTTGCTGCTTCTCTCCATTCTTTTTTTATTTCTGCAAAAGCCGGAACTAAAAGCAATGTTCCCATTGGAATCTGAAAATACAAATACACTAAAAACATTCCTTCCAAAGAATACAAATCATAATTTGCAAGCGGTGAAAATCCAAGATTCTTGCTAATAAGCACAAATACACCGGAAGTTCCTAAAATAGTGATAAAAGAAAATGTCAATGGCAAACCTGCAAATGTAGAGGTTAAATCCAACAAAGAAAGATACCATGATTTTTTCTTTTGTGTAAGATTCACAACTGCCATTGCAAGAATAAAATCCACCAAAAGACCTACCATTGTGCTTTTCATGGAAATAGATAAACTATTTCCAATTGCAGACAAATAAATCGGTTTTGAAAATACATCTGCAAAATGCTCCAGACTAAATCCACCATTACTGCCTGTGACACTGTTTCTTAACATATTTGCAAATGGCACGAACAAAAATAAAACTGCGATACACAAAAAGGGCAGGAAAAAGCAAAGCTTTTTCCCATTAGTTTTTATATGTTTCATCCTGACTACCCCTTAATTCATCAATGGAATGATTTCTTCTTCCCAACGCTCTGCGATTTCTGTGCAGGCTTCTGTAAGTTTTTCATTGTCTGTAATTGGAATACCACTCGTATATTCTGCATCATCAATCATTTTTTCTGCTAATTCTGCCGGAATTTCCACATCCTCACGAATTGGTCTTGCATATCCCCTAGCTCTATCAATCTGTCCTTCATCACTAAGCATATATTCTACTGTAAGCGCTGCTGAATATGGATGAGGTGCATATTTATTGATTACCAGACAATAACCGGACTGGATAGCCCCATCCTTCATAACATGACATTCTAAATTCATATCCGGGTTATCTTCCAACGCTAAATCACGGTATTTTAACACATTGTAGTCCCATGTAAATAATGTATCAATTTCTCCACGGCTCATTCGCTCAGCACTATATTCTGCTGCATCTAGTCTACCTGCTTTTGCAAGCTCTGTAAAATATGTAAAGGCAGGATCTAAGTTATCCATATCTCCGCCTAATGCATAAGCAGCAGATAAAACTGTCATCTGTGCAGATGCTCCACGAACTACATCACCAATGGTTAAAACCGCCTCGCTATTTTTCACATCTTCCCATGAAGTAATGGCACTGCCTACATTATCTGTATTTGTAAGACAGCTTAGTGTTCCATAATAGGTAATTACCCAGTTACCCTCCGGATCTTTTGCCCAATCAGGAATGGATTCCCATGTAGTTGCCTTATATGGCTGTACTACATCCATTTCAATAGCAGTTTTCCCAAACGCCTGTCCTACATCACCGATATCCTTAGTGGGCGCATCCTTTTCCGTTTCAAACATGGAAAGCTCCTCTGCTGAACTCATATCTGTATCATCATGTGCAATGCCGTATGTTTCTGAAATTGTTTCCCAGCTTCCCTTCCAGTTTGCCCAGTCCTCCGGCATACCTACAGAAGAGATTGCACCTTCTTCTTTTGCTTTTTCAATAATTGTGTCTAAATCTACACTTGTTAAATCTACGGTTTCTGCTTCCTTACTTGAACCGCATCCTGCAAATGCGCAGGTGCTTACGCACATCATTAAAACTGTTGCTAATATTCTTTTTTTCATGTTTTCCTCCTGTGGTGCATCATTGCAACCAAATCTTTTTTATTCCTTTTGTCGACACATAAAGCATAGCACGCAAAAAAAAGCCCTTCTATCAAATAGAAGAGCTTTTTTTGTAAAAAAACCGTAAATATTTTGTATATAATTTTCTTATAAGAAAATATATTTGCAAACAAATAATACCGCTAATACATACATTAATGGAGTAATTTTCTTTGCTTTACCACATACTACATTGATAATTACATAAGAAATAACACCAAGCGCAATACCTTCAGAAATGCTGTATACCATAGGCATAGCAATCATACAAAGGTATGCCGGAATTGCTTCTGATGCATCTTCGAAATTTACCTGTAAGATAGAGGATACCATTAAGAATCCTACGAAGATTAATGCCGGAGCTGTTGCAAATCCCGGAATTGCTGTAAAAATAGGAGCAAAGAAAATGGCAATCAGGAATAAAAAGCCTGTTACTACAGATGCAAGACCTGTTCTTGCGCCTTCACCTACACCTGCAGAACTTTCTACAAAAGTAGTAGTTGTAGATGTACCAAAAATCGCGCCTGCAGAGGTTGCAATCGCATCTGCTAAGAGAGCAGGTTTAATTCTTGGAAGCTTATCATCCTTGTCTAACATACCGGCTTTGGAAGATACGCCGATTAATGTTCCTAATGTATCAAAAATATCTACAAAGAGGAAAGATAATAAAATAACAATAAAATTAAATGGACTTACATTTGAAAAATCTGCTTTAAAACACTGTCCAAAAGTCAATCCAAGTGCTGAAAAATCAGTAAATGTAAGGGTTGGATATAAAGAATAAAAGCCTGCTTCTGCATCCACAACATAAATACCTGCTGCCTGTGCAATCATACCAAGCACCCATGTAGCAATGATACCAATTAAAATAGAACCTTTTACACCTTTGATATATAAAATAGCTGTAATAAATAAACCAATTAATGCCAATACTGCGCAAATACCTTTCGTATGCCACTCACCTGCAAAATCCACATAAGATACTAATGTAGAATCATTTGCTACAGTAATTTTAGCTCCCTGTAAACCAATAAATGCAATAAACAAACCAATACCGGCACTAACGCCTTTCTTCAAAGTACTTGGAATCGCATTAAAGATAGCCTCACGCACATTTGTTAAAGATAATAAAATAAAGATAATACCTTCTACAAACACTGCCATCAAAGCTACCTGCCAGGAATATCCCATAGCACCACAGACAGTAAATGCAAAGTATGCATTTAATCCCATACCAGGAGCCAATGCAAATGGATAATTAGCAAGCAATGCCATTGCCAAAGTTCCTACAAAGGAAGCTAAACAGGTTGCAATCAATACGGCTGTTGCATCCATACCGGATGCGGATAACAGACTTGGATTAACAGCTAAGATATAAGCCATTGTCATAAATGTGGTAATACCACCGATTACTTCTGTACGAACCGTTGTATGGTTCTCATTTAATTTAAAAAACTTTTCTAACATTTTACTCTCCTTTTTATTTTCCTTCATATGTGATAACAGATGCCACATCATATTTTGCAAGTTTCTCTCTGCCTTTTAAACCGGCAAGTTCCATTAAGAAAACAATTTTTACAACTTCTCCGCCTAACTCTTCGATTAACTTTGTACAGGCTTCTATAGTTCCTCCTGTTGCAATCAAATCATCGACTAACACGGCTTTTTGTCCCGGTGTAATAGAATCCTTATGCATTTCAATTTCTGCACTTCCATATTCTAAATCATAGCTGGCAGATATAGTTTCGCAAGGAAGCTTTCCTTTTTTACGCACCGGCACAAATGGCTTACCAAGAGCATAAGCAATCGGAACACCAAAAATAAATCCTCTGGATTCCGTTCCTACTACTACATCAAAATCCACGCCATCTAATAATCCAATCATGGAATCAATTGCCAGCTTTAAACCTTCTGCACTCTGCAAAACTGTAGTCACATCACGAAACATAATACCTTCTTCCGGAAAATCAGGTATCGTTCTGACAAAATCCTCTACTTTCTTCACCTAAGACACCTCCTTTCTTCTATGTGTGTTTTATTCTTTTACTTTTGTAAACGCACCAATACTCTGATATTTGGCTTTTACCACCATTTTTCCTGTAGGACTGATACAGCCAAAACTGCCATTCTCTTTTACAACCGCAACTCCGGCTTCACTAAAGGAATCCGCATTGCTATATATCGTATCTGAAATAGTATTTCCTGTCTCATCAATATATGTCCATCCGCCCTCTGCACTTACCAGCGCATAACCGTTTTCGGAAAAGCTGCTGACAAATTCATAGGCAGGTTCAATCACCACAGCACCGGTAGTATCGATAAATCCATACAAACCGTCTTTTCTGACCGCTGCAAGACCATTTTTTGTAAAGCTATGTACACTTTCATATACGGCATCAATCACCATTTCACCTTTTTCATTGATGAACCCCCATTTCTCGTCCATACATACAGCCGCCATTCCCTCTTCTGTAAAGGCATAGGCACTGTCATATTCAAAGGGGAGTACTTCCTTGCCACTCTCATTAATAAATCCGCACTTTCCATCTTTCTGGGCAACTGCCAGACCATTCTCTGCGAAAATTTCCAAATATTCATATTCTAATGGAACTACCAAATTTCCTGTTTCATCTATCATGCCGTAATATTCATTATTCTGCACAATTGCCAGACCATTTTCCATAAACATCCCTGCGGCAGTATACTCTGCGGGAACCACCACCCCATCTTCTATGGTCAGAAATCCAAAGGCTTCACTTTCCACATAGGTTGCATAACCATTTTCACCGACATAATATATACCATCGTATTCCGGCTCAAGTACAACTTCTCCCTGTGTGTCAATCAAGCCAAAATAACCTTCTTTTTCAAAAACGGCATATCCATTGGAAAAGTTATAGCTTGCTTCAAACTGTGGCTCAATTACAATTTCTCCATTTATATCAATATATCCATACTTGTCATCCACCTGCACATAAGCAAGACCTTCCGAAAAATCTCCGGCATCTTCATATTGTGGCTCAATCACCGAATCTCCTGCAGCATCCACATAACCATAAAGTCCATCTTCTCTCACAAGGGCATAATATTTTGAAGCCTCAGCCTCATCTAAACCACTTTCACCACATCCGGACAAAACTAATCCAGCCAATAAACTCGCAACTCCCCAAAACTTCATTGCTTTTTTCATGTCTTAGTCCTTCCTTTCAAAGTTGAAGAGTGAAGAACTTACACTCTCCACTCTTTATTTTTAATAAGATATAATCTCGTATCCGTCTTCTGTCACTAATACCTGTACTTCCCACTGGGCAGAGGGCTTACCATCCTCTGTATACACAGTCCAGCCATTTTTCTCATCCGTATAGATTTCTACTTTTCCCATATTAATCATCGGTTCAATCGTAAAAATCATTCCCGGAACCATTAACATCTCTGTTCCTCTCTTGCTATTATAGCCTACCCATGGATCTTCATGGAATTCAAGACCTACTCCATGTCCGCCAATTTCACGAACTACTGTATAGCCGTTCTCATAGGCAAAATCATGAATAGCCTGTCCCATATCACCCAAAAAGCCCCATGGCTTTACTTCTCTTAGACCTACATTTAAACACTCTTTGGCAACCTCTACTAATCTCTTCTTCTCCGGACTTACATTCCCAATGCAAAACATACGGGACGAATCCGAAAAATATCCATCTAAAATGGTTGACGCATCTACATTTACAATGTCTCCAGCCTTTAAAATCACCTCTTCCGAAGGAATACCATGGCACACCTCATCATTTACAGATGTACACACGCTTTTCGGAAAACCATTATAATTTAATGGTGCGGGAATACCCCCCATCTTTGTGGTGAGGTCGTATACCATCTTATCAATTTCTGCTGTATTCATGCCTTCGCGGATATTTTCTGCCACATAATCTAATACTGCAATATTAATCTTGGCACTTTCTTTTATTTTTGCAATTTGTTCCGGAGTCTTTATAATATCGTGATCCGGTACGATATGTCCTTGTCTTGCAAACTGTGCAATTTTTTCATCAAATGCCTGATGACAGGTCTTATATTTCCTGCCGCTTTTACACCAACATGGATCATTTCTTCCTATTTTAGCCATAATTTTCCTTCCAATTACCGTCCGGGTGGCAATGTGATATTTCCAAAATCCAATCGCTCCCAAAGCCTTTCATTTATTTGATAACTATGCTCTGACAATAAGACCGCATAGCTCTCTCCTTCGATATTATACTCCCTGTAGTCAACCCCTTGGCGATCCGCAAGAAGCTGCTGCATTTTCTGTGCTAATGCCATTTGAACAAAAACCTCTTCTATCTCACCTTCTGTGACACCAATCCGTTCTTGTCCTTCCTCTTCTAAGTCATTCCAGAAATCCATCCTTTGATTTAGCATATAGACTTCTTCTTCTTTTGTTAAGGCAAGACCTTCCTTTTTTGCCATAGCGTAAAAAATCCTATCATGTATCATCATACGCATAGCTGTTTCCTTTGCCTCTAAGCGCAGGAAACTATTTTTCGAGCGAATATTCCAATAAGTATTTACATTGTCTAAATCGTATACCTTCGCCTGTTTTTCTACGGAGCTTTCCTGATGGGCAATATAAAATGCAAGCGCACGCAAAGGATATTCTTTATCATCTATCGTGACAATTTGCTCATCTAAATGCTCCAGATAAGAAATCTTCCCTGCCTGTTTAGCCTTATATCCGGCTAAAATACCTGCAACAATCACAAATGCTGTGACTAAAAGCAAAAATCTTATTGTCTGCCTCTTCTCTATATCTTCTCTCTTCATTTGACTACTGACAGAGTCTTGCTACAACCTGATTAATCACTTTTCCATCTGCTTTACCCTTTAATTCCGGCATAACAGCTTTCATCACCTGACCTTTGTTTCCTGTAGCAAGTACTTCTGCAAATTTCTCTTTCAGAATTGCTTCTACCTCTTCTTCAGATAAAAGCTGTGGTGCATATTCATTGATTACATCATAACGAAGCTGATACTCCTCAAGCAAGTCTGTTCTGTCAGCCGGACAGCTGTCAATCTGCTCTTTTACGGTTTTTAACTCTTTCAAAATTACACGGTCTACTAATTCTTCCTTGATATTCTCTCGGCAGCCTTCATCAATTGCCACTTTTTTTACTGAGGAAATCAAAGCAGAAATAGCATCCTTTCTGCCCTTATCTCTTGCTTTCATTGCTGCAATCATATCTTTTTGTAATGTATCCATCTGCATATTATTATACCTTACCCTATCGGGTTCCTTTCTATTATTTCTTTATAATACTCTTCGCACTCCTACAATGGTACGATAAGTTGCTGAACCTGTGGTGATTCCCACCGCTTTACTCTGGGCATGAACGATTCGTCCATTTCCCATATAAATTGCCACATGACCGGAATAACAGATTAAATCTCCCGGTTTTGCATTGGCATAGCTTACTGCCTGTCCACAGCTTTGCAATGCTGCTGAACTATGTGGAAGACTAATACCAAAATGCGCATATACACTCATAACAAATCCTGAGCAATCTGCACCGTTTGTCAGACTTGTACCACCCCAGACATAGGGATTACCTACAAACTGACACGCATAATTTACTACCTCACCTCCACTGACATTTGTGGAGTACCCAGGATTCGCACCGCCGCCAGAATCACTGCTAGAATTGCCACTGTCTCCATTTGCATTCTGATTTGCCTGCGCAGAAGCTCTTTTAGCCGCCTCTTCTGCCTTTTTTCTTTCCTCTTCGGCTTTCTTTCTGGCTTCCTCTGCTTTTCTTTCCTCTTCTTTAATAATTGCATTTTGGGCAATGATAGTTTTCTTATACTCCTCAGCCGCTGCCTGCGCAGAAGCTAACTGACTGTTGTAATCACCCATTTTTGCCTTTTTCTCTGCTAAAATCTGCTCTAAATTTTGCTGCTGCAGAGCATATTCTCCCTGCATAGCTTCCATCTCGGCTTTTTCCGTTTCTACAGTTACTTTTAACTCTGCCACCTGTTCTACTGTATTCTGGTACTCTTCCAACAGATTTCTATCGTATGCATAGACATCTGAAACATACTCTACCCGATTTAAAAAATCTGCCATATTTACAGAGCCAAGAATTGCTTCCACCATGGCAGTATCACCTTTTTCATACATGAACTGTATCCGTTTTTTCATGGAAGAATACTGTTCTTTTTCCGTGCTTTCTGCATCAGCAAGCTCTACCGTCACCTGCTCTAACTGCTCTGTTTTCGCCGCCAGTTCGTCCTCTAAAATTCCGATATTTACCAAAAGATTCACCAACTCGGCATCCTTTTCATTTATTTCACTCTGCAGCAAAGTCTGTTGTCTCTCAATTGCCTCAATTTGATTCTGCGTCTCATTTAACTCCTGCTCTGCTTCTGCTTTTTTATTTTTTGCTTTATTCATCGTACTGGCATTTACTGCCTGAAAATGTGTACAAGCAAGAGCAAAAATCAAAACAAATGTCAGAATTCTTTTATTTTTCGATACTTTCACACGCATCACCCTTTTTCAAATAAAAAAACACCGTTTACCATTCTAAAGTATACCATCTCCATCAAAATTACGCAACCCGTCAGCTAATATGAACATTTTCTATCAAAAAAAATCGGAGCAGCTTTACCACTCCGATCTTCTGATTTTACTTTTTATTGTGCTTCTTCTAAGCTTCTTTGCAAATCCTCTGCCAACATATAAATAGATTCAAATATCGCTCTGCATTTTTCTACTTCGCTGACGGTAATCTTTGACTGTTCTAAGCCTTCAGACGAAGACGATGCTACCTCTTCACTCGTTGCAGAAAGATGTGAAATATTATCTGCGATTACTCCCGATGCACCTACAATCTCCTGCATCACTTCGCTCATTCGATTGATGTTTTGAATCAATTCGTCCACTTTTTGCTCTACTTCTTCGAATTTACCCTTTGTATCATCCATCAACTCATTCTGTCTTCTCACAGAATCCACAGAATCCTGAATGCTTTCATTTGCACGAGTAGTATCTGCATTTAATTCCTGAATAATCTTGGTAATATTATTAGAAGCTTCCTGTGTATCTTCGGATAACTTACGAATTTCTTCTGCGACTACTGCAAATCCCTTTCCTGCTTCACCTGCTCTTGCTGCCTCAATGGATGCATTCAGCGCCAACAGATTCGTCTGACTGGAAATATTAATAATTGTACTGACAAAGCTTTCCACCTCATGCACTTTATTGGTCAATGCATTAATGACCTCCTCAACCGTTGCGCTTGCATCTGCTACAGTATCTGCCTGCTGCTTCAAATCATTGACTAAGGATACACCCTGCCCAACTGAATCTTCTACCTTGGTAGAAGCATCAATCATTGCAGATGTCATTGCACCGCCCTGATCCGCATGCTCATTGATATTCTGACACATAACCGCCTGTTTCTGAATGGCTTCTGCGGTACTTTCTGTACTATCAGCAATATTACTCATTGAAAAGCTGCTGGTATTAATACTTTCATTTAAGGTATCCATCATCTGCATTGCATCATTAAAATGCTTGATAATATTGTCAGCCACAAGAATTCCTGCTGTATGGCATTCCTGCTGTATCTTTGCTGTATGCGCAATTTCCTGCACATTTTCTTCATTGAACTTATTCAAAAGAAAGCTTACACGAACAGAGGCAACAGCAACCAATATACAAATAAAGATATTTACTACCAAAGTAGAACCGTCGCCCGCCATTACTTTGTCTATATTTAACAATAACCGTAAAATATTTGAAATCAGTATAACCCCATTGCCCGCTATAATTATCCGGTTATTTAAATATGCCATGGAAGCAAAAAGTATCGGAAATGCATATCCGCAGCTATCTTCCGTTGTACCCAACATACGAATAATCATATATGCCAGAGATGTAACAACCAGCATACCTACTGCTCCTGCTTTTCCTCACGCTTTGTAAGAAAAAATATGGTAGAAACAACCAACGCAACTACTGCTCCTACAATTTGTATGTAAGTCCTCCATGTAACCTGATCACCTTTTGTCAATATAAATGCCAACAATGAAAACACAATGTATACCAAAATAACCATTAATACCGGATACACCGTTCCGTTTGCCCGCCTATACTGTGTCTTTGTCATACCCTGCTCCTCCTTTTTCTCTCGTACCTCTTTAGGTTCTCCTATATCTGTTAATTATACCACTATCGTGTTTACATTTCTATTTCTTTTTTATCAAAAATCTGACTTTTGTGTATTATTTTATCATTTTACAGTTTTTACAATCAAAAGCTTTTCTCCGGTTCGAAGCTGTCTGCTGCCTAATCCATTTGTATTCATAAGATTTTCCACTGTAGTATGATGCTCTTTAGCAATCCCAAACAGTCTGTCACCTTCCCGTACAATATACCCCACAAGCCCCGGCTGCTGCTGCAAGCTCTTTCGATCCAGTGCTTCCTCGGTTATATCTATGATTAACGGCAGCTCCTGCTGTTCTAATGCCAGCAAATGCAGAGTGATGGTTGCTTTCACATCTACTGTACGGTTATCTGCCAATGTCGTTGTAATCTGATCAATTCCCCCATCTAACCAGATATTTACAGACGCATCCGTCTTTGGCATCTCTAACATTTGCTGAAATGGAATATAGGCTTTTCTTGCATTTAACGGCATAGAATTGTCTGCTGTCATATACAAAATTTCTACAGTCAGAATTCCTTCTGCTAAAATTCCTTCCTCGGTTTCCGTATATTGTTCAATATTTAGCTGTGCCTCATGCATACAAATTTGAAGAATATCTTCCTGATCCTCTTCTAATTCAATCTTTTCTCCCACACGACACTTTGCTTCATTTTTCATCAACAGCTTTTCAAAACGACTCCTTTTAAATGTCGGATTAATCTGACGATCTAGTGCATAGATGTCCGTAAGCAGTTCTACCTGTTTTTCTTTCCATAAGCAAATATCCAAATGCATAAGCAATTCCATTTCCAAATTTCTTGCTTCGCCATCTTCGTCCGTACCAATCTCTACATTCACCTGAGAAAGCTCAGTTTTGATACGGGCAATCTGCTCTTTTTCACAGGAGGCGCATTCAATACCGCCTTTTATTGGCACAGTTGCCTCAAACCATTGCAAATGTTCCTCCTCCGCAGCCAAATATAGCACCTGCACTAAGGCTTCCCCGATTACCTCTACCTTTCCATCTGCTAAATAACTGTCCGTCCCTCTAAGCTCTACACTACTCCATAAAATCTCCTCTATGTTTGGCTTATTAGAGGGCAATGGCAATTCCTTACGAACCCGTAAAATATCTTTTTTGCACATAAGAAGCTCTAATGCTTCCATTGTATTTTTTTCCATTTCGCAGCTATCTTCTTCACCTATTCCTGTCAAAAACGATTCCTCTGTCCATCGGTTTGCCACTGCGCGAAATTCAGCCAACGCCCGAATACTGAGCTTTCTCGAATTAATCACGCTGACCGATATATCTTCTATGCGCCCTTCCACGCTTACATTATCCGTTTCTTCCACACCATCTATACTCAGATTTTCCTGAAAAGGAATTTCCCCCTTTAGATCATTCATCTTTCTGCCATCTAAATCTGTTCTGTAAAGAATCTGAAATCTCAATACACCCTTCAGCCAGATTCTTCCACCACTTACACTGATTTCATCAAAATGCAGTTTTCCCCTTTCTCTGATTACCTTCGTCAAATCCGGCTTATAATCCGGCAAATTATAATCATCATCCAGCGTAATCTGGCTGAATGCCTTACCTGCATCTTCGTTTTTATGTAATATCTGCCTTTCTAATTCCACAAAAATACCCTCCGTTTCGAATTTGTACTATCTTATTCAAAACAGAGGGTATTTATTCCTTTTATTCACTATTCACATATTAACAAAGCTTCATTCTAATATCTCTTGTAATAATATCCGTATAACTAAAGGATAATAACTGCGGTGGATTATCCACATTCGGGTCATTTACCAAAACGGTAAACACACTCGGATATGCATCCTTGATAACACCTTCCTGCACATCAATCTTATTTCTTCCACGATCTAACTGAATCATTACCTTGCTTCCACACTGCTGATGTACAGATGCCCGTACCTTATTGATGTCTGCCTGCTGCATATTTATTCCTCCCTATACCGATGTCTACACGATGAACAAATTAACAAGTAACGCAATTTAGTATAGCACCGCGTTAATTCGATGTCAAAAGGGAAAATAGTACTAACTAATCAAATATGACATTTTTATTCATATTTTCTGTCTTTAACACCACATATGGATAGCTTGGCGCTAGATTTTTAACATCATCCTTTGCCGGCCCTAAAAGGTTGCTTGAAAAAACTATTGCATTTTTTGTCAGATAAAAATCCAAAATCTGTATGCTGTATCCGCCGGTTTCCTGTTCACCATAACCGCGCACCACATACAATTCCTTTTCCGTTTCATATACTAATTTAAAATCTGCAGCCTTCTTTTCTTCAATTTTTGCAAAAAGCTCTTCCGGAATATCCTCCTCTTCCACAAATTCATACTCCAAATCCTTTAGCTTATTCCCATCCGTTTTTTCAATGCCGCAGCCACAAAACAGACATAGCATAACCAAAACCAGCAGGCTAAAAGTTTTCCTACATTTTAAAGTTTTATTCATATTTTTTACTTTCAAATCTTTTTTACAGTTTATTCAAAAAATCCGGTTGTAATTCCAACTTACAATTAGTATAATATTTCCATTGCAAAAAATTTATAGAAAGGAATGGATATTTCCATACAGTTTTATGATAAGATTTATTCTTATAGCTTTGTTTTTGGGACTCTTTTTACTTTTTGGCATTCCTGTGTTAGGCGCAGAGTGGCTAATTGGAAGAAAATACAGATATACAGCCGATATTTCACAGCTTCGCATTGTACAATGGGCATTTCGGGTTATTTTATGTATCAGCGGAATTAAGCTAACCGTAATCGGCGAAGAAAACATACCAAAGGATACACCTGTTCTTTATGTGGGTAATCATCGCAGTTATTTTGATATTGTTATCAGCTATACAAGATGCCCCCGTCCGACAGGTTATGTAGCAAAAGATACTATGGCACGATATCCCTTACTTTCTCTTTGGATGAAGCGACTATATTGTCTTTTTCTAAACCGCAGCGACATCAAAGAGGGATTAAAAACGATTCTAGTAGGTATCAATCAAATGAAAGACGGTATTTCCATGTGTATTTATCCGGAAGGTACAAGAGTCAGGGGCATAAACGAGCTGGACATGCTTCCATTTAAAGAGGGCAGTATGAAGTTAGCAGAAAAAAGCGGCTGTCCGATTATTCCAATGGCAATTACAGGGTCTGCGGATATTTTTGAAAAGCATATGCCAAAGGTAATTCCGGGAACTGTCATCCTAGAATATGGAAAACCAATTTATATAGAAGAATTAGAAAAAGAGGACAGAAAGCATCTTGCCTCCTATACACAAAATATTATCCGTAAAATGTTAATGGCACATCAATAAATGTTCATTCAAAAAACACCTATATATTCGAAAAGTATTTCGTCGAATATATAGGTGTTTTTTTAATACTGTCTATTTATTTTTCAATGCCTCTACAATCTTTGCATAATCCATAAAATGAGACGCCTTCACCAAAATAGTATCTTCATTTTTCACTTCCTGTAAAAGTGCCTCTATTAATTCCTCACGGTCAACAAAATATTTTACCTGACAATTTGTATGTTCCTTGGCTCCTCTTGCCAATTCTGCTGATAGTTCACCTGCACAAAAGAGCATATCCACATCTTTATTCTTAAAATATTCCCCCACACCGTAATGCAGTTCTTTTTCGTCTTTTCCAAGCTCACCCATGTCGCCAAGTACTGCAATTTTTCTGCCTTTTGCATGACTTAATATATCAATGGATGCTTTCATGGAAACCGGATTTGCATTATAACAGTCATCAATAATCGTCATGCCATTTGCAGTAATCAGATTACTTCTGCCGCTAATGGTCTGAACTGCTTCTATTCCTCTGCAAATCTCATCTAAATTCATGCCAAGAGCTTTACCCACACAGGCTGCCGCCATTGCATTATATACATTGTGTTCACCCGGAATCGGTACAGTAACCTTCGCCTCTTCTCCTTGCAAATGCAAGGTCATCCGAATACCTTCTAACCCCAGAATTTCAATATCGGCTGCATATACATCCTTCGTTGATTTTCCATAAAATATCGGAGATTTTCCACAAACTTCCTTTACAGAAGCCAACTTATCATCATCACCATTTAATACAGCAACACCATTTTCCTTCATATGGGCAAACACCTCTGTTTTTGCCCGCAAAACACCATCCCGGTCTCCTAAAAATTCCAGATGGCACTGTCCGATATTTGTAATTACACAAACATTCGGATTTGCAATCCTTGCTAATCTGTCCATTTCGCCAAAATCTGAAATTCCCATTTCTAAAACTGCCACTTCATGCTCTTCCCGTAAGTCAAATACCGTCAACGGCAAACCGATTTCATTATTGAAATTCCCTGCTGTTTTATGTACATGAAATTTCTCTTTTAAGACAGAGGCAATCATTTCCTTTGTACTGGTCTTTCCTACACTTCCGGTAATTCCAACCACCTTAATATCCAAAGACTGACGATAAAATGCTGCAATTTTCTGTAGGGCTTTAGGTGTAGAATCTACCAAAATATAAGCTCCCTTTGGCGCTTCTAGCTTTTCTTCAGAAAGGCATGCTAACACACCCGCTTCAAACACCTGCGGTATAAAGCTGTGTCCATCTACCCGTTCGCCGCGAATAGGTATAAACAAACCATCCTTTGTCACCTTACGACTGTCAATGGCAATGGATGTTACTTCTTTATACTTTGTCTCTTCTAAGCCAAAATATGTTCCACCGCAGCATTGTGCAATATTTTCCAAAGTCATATTTTTCATATCTGCCTCCTGATAGAACTTCTTATTTCGCATACTTTTCCAATGAAATCTGAATCAGCTTATCACAAAGCTGATTGAAATTGATACCTACGGCATTTGCTTCCTGTGGCAATAAGCTGGTTGCTGTCATCCCCGGCAAAGTGTTTGCCTCTAAACAGAACATCTCATTTCTTTCGTTTAAAAGAAAATCTATACGGGAATAGGTATCAAGCCCTAAGGCTTCTGCCACCATTTCTGCATATTTTTGCATCTGTGCAGTCAATTCCCCGGATAACTCTGCCGGACAGGTTTCTATGGCACTTCCTGCTTTATATTTATTTTTGTAATCATAAAAACCTTCAAGCGGTGCTATTTCAATAATCGGAAGTGCTTTTCCTTCAATAACACCTACAGAGAATTCTCTTCCCTTTATATAATCTTCAATAATGATTTCATCTTCCCATTTAAAAGCATCCTCTAATGCCATTTGATAGTCCTCTTTGGTATTTACCACAGAAACACCAATGCTTGAGCCACCACAGCAAGGCTTTACTACGCATGGCAAAGAAAGTCCTGTCTGTTCAAAATCGTCTATTCTCTGGGATTTATACATTTTGATTCCTTTTGGCGTTGGCACACCCTTAGCTTCAAAAAACATTTTTGCAACCCCTTTATCCATGGCAATAGCGCTGCTTAAATACCCACTTCCCGTATATCGAACACCAAGCAAATCAAAAGCTGCCTGAATCTTGCCATTTTCACCATTTTCACCATGAAGCGCCATAAAGACAATGTCTGCCATCTGGCACATTTTAATAACATTAGGTCCAAAAAAGCAATCAGACTGATCTTTTCTTGAGGCTTTTACTTTCACTAAATCCGGTGCAGTTTCCGGAATATTACAAACCTCTACACTAGCTTCTATACTATGTTCAAAAATATCGGAAATATCCACTTCCTCTTCTTTATATCCCATAAATACATCTAAAAGAATGACTCTGTGCCCATTCTCCCGTAATGCTTTTGTTACCATATCTCCGGTTTTAAATGATACATCTCTTTCGGTACTAAGACCGCCTGCTAATACTACGATATCCATGCTAATCTCCTCTATCTCATTGATTTACATTCCTTTTCATTGTATCCCATTTTATTTTAGATGTATACCATAAAAATACGGTTTCCGGCAAATTTATTTTCCGAAAACCGCATACATATTGAAGGAGATTAGAAGAAATGACTTGAAAACTCGAAAAAATTATAAAAGAATCCTACAGATAAAAAGATTTTTAAGACTCCCCCCAACACCATCTACTATACGCATACTACGCAATATTTTCAATGAGCGTATTGCTCATGCGTTCGCGAAGTGCAAATTTTCACAAAATAGAAAATATAGACATAATAATTTTGCTTTTTTCGGACAAATAAAAAAGTCTGTCAGATATGACAGACTTTTCATCACTTTAAATCTTAAAATTCCGGTTCGATTAATCCGTAGGTATTGCCTTTTCTCTTATAAACAACATTTACTGCTTCGGTCTCTGCATTGATAAATACAAAGAAATCATGTCCTAATAATTCCATCTGTACACAGGCATCTTCCGGATACATTGGTTTCATATCGAATTTCTTACTGCGAATAATGCGAATTTCATCATCGGCATCGGATTCTTTTTCAATAAATTCCTTCTTAAAGCTTTCCACATTCTGTTTCTTGCTGATAATTTTCTTTTTGTATTTCTTGAGCTGTCTTTCGATAACCTCTTCGACTAAGTCAATGGATACATACATATCATTGCTTACCTGCTCAGAACGAATAATATTTCCTTTTACCGGAATCGTAACTTCGATTTTTTGTCTTTCCTTCTCTACACTTAAGGTAACATTTACCTCTGTATCCGGTGTAAAGTATTTCTCTAATTTACTAAGCTTTTCCTCTACTGCGGCTTTTAATCCGTCTGTTAATTCGATATTTCTTCCTGTTATTGTAATACGCATGGTGTCTCGCCCCTTTCCTTTGTTCACAGATGGGGGTGTTCTGTTTGGTCTCGCCTATCTGTGTATGGGATAATTATATCACATTTGCACATATTTTCAAGAAATTTTCTGATTTTTTCGTCGCTTTTATAATAATTTTATGATTTTTTCAAATTCTTCTATTGACTTCACCTTAGTTGCAATCTGCAACCATTCTTGTAAAACTTCTATATCTGTTTGAAGCTTAATTTTATCTCGTAAACCTTGCGATAAATTCCCTTTTAAATCCAGCAAAGTTATAATCGAATATGCTAATCCTTCTGCTTTTCCTTCAGACTTACCTAAGGAAAACTCGCACTCACGAATGTATTGTATAGTTGCTTCTTCATCATATTCAAATATACACACTTCCATCGCCTCTTTCTTGTTTTTCAATAGAAATTCTCTAAGAATATCTTCCCTGATACATTCCTCAATTGTCTGCTCTACAGCTTCTTCTAATGATTTCTCTTTCATATATACACGAACCTTAGTTACATATTGCATATATTCACGAAGAACTTTACATGTATCCAACAATTCCTGATTCTTTCCAAGATTAATATTCAACATAGTTACAATAAGCTCTAACTCCGGAGTCTCCACAGGAGATTCAAACGCCTCAGATAACCGCATCACCTGTTTCTCTGGCTGATCCTTTGTTCCATTATAAAAAACAATAAATCTTGGAGTTGGTATCTTAACCTGTTTTGAACCATACAGCCGTTTGTCATCTACAATACCGCTTAACTCCTTTGTTATATAAAACAAATCTCTAAGGGGCATATTGGGATTATATGTGGACTGATGTTCATACAGGCACAATGAGTTCTCAAAAATAAATGCCAAATCATTTTTTATATTCATATAAATCGCATTCTCTAATGTCACAATCTCTAACTCTTCTACATTCGTATAATTCGTACGATTTAATGCATTGTACAAACTAAGCAAATTTTTCTTATCCTTAAAAAGCATACGAAACATCGTGTCCTTTTGTTTGCGATTAATCCGAATCCCCTTAGCATTTTTGTAAAACCAACTTTCCGTGCGTAAAAAAAATTTTCGTTCTGCCATATAGCGTCCTCCTTATGATATCTGCAGGAGAATTCTATTTTTACAAAAATACTATCATACTGCCTTGTATACTTCAAAAACCCCTGCTTTATTATGTCTGTGATAAAAAAGCATGAATTTTCTGATTGTCATAGAAATGGCATAAGAAACGAATTCACATTCATTTGGATTCCAACCTCAGTTACCCTGCATGGAAAAGAAAATATGCTTTTGATATATTGTAGCATATGTACTTAAAAAATCACATAAAAAATTTATTAAATCATTTAATATAAAATCCAAAAATTCAATAGACTTTCTTCAATTCTTTTACTTTTTATTTCATTTTCAAGTAATACCATTTATAATAAGAACAAAAAATTTATAAAGAGGTATCACTATGAATCATAAAACCGTACTTATTACCGGCGCATCCAGAGGCATTGGTAAAGCTATTGCCGCCACTTTTGCCGGTGCAGGCTATGATCTTGTATTAAACTGCACCCATTCCATAGATATATTGACAACTCATGCCAAAGAATTAGAAGAATTATATGGCATCCGTACCTTATGTGTACAGGCAGATGTAGGGAACTATGCTGCTGTAGCTGATATGTTTGCTCAGACAAAATCCTTTTGCAAGGGTATCGATATTCTAATCAACAATGCAGGCATTTCCCACATTGGACTGCTTAGTGATATGAGTATCGAAAAATGGAACAATATAATCAACACAAACCTCTCGTCTGTTTTTTCCTGCTGCAAACATGCCATTCCCTATATGGTTTCTCAAAAATCAGGAAAAATCATCAATATTTCTTCCGACTGGGGACTTGTAGGTGCTTCCTGCGAAGTAGCTTACTCTGCCTCTAAGGGCGGTATCAATGCTTTTACGAAAGCCCTGGCAAAGGAACTGGCTCCAAGTAATATTCAGGTAAATGCCGTTGCCTGCGGTGTTATTGATACCAGTATGAATTCCTGCTTTGACGCGGATGAAAAAGCCACTCTGGCGGATGAAATTCCTGCCGGAAGATTTGGCTCTCCAACGGAAGTAGCCAAATACATTTTACAGCTTTCCAATGCTCCCTCTTATCTGACCGGACAGATTATTAGTTTTGATGGGGGTTGGATTTAACCCGTATAAAATGCAGAAGTTTTGGAAATGATATTCGTAGCGCGTATTTTTTATTCTCTTATCGCGTACTTTCATCCTTTACATTTGATTATGATTTACAATTACTCACAGAAAACACTAAGAGGGAGGAATTGTATTTGGATATCGGTAACCAGCTTCGCATATTGCTAGAAGAAGACGGCATCACACAGAGGCAGTTAGCCAACGACTTGAATATATCTGCAACTACCTTAAGCGGTTATCTTCAAAATCGAAGACAGCCAGATGCAAAAATGATTATTCGTCTTGCCTCTTATTTTCATACTTCCACAGACTACATTTATGGATTAACAACCTTTCGGGAACCGATGAATGTCCCTTATAATGCCGATGAACGGCATTTAATCAATATTTATCGCAGTATTCCTGACGATAAGAAACCACTGTATATTGAAACAGGAAAAACCTTTACAAAATATGGAAAGAAGCGCTAAGAAAAGGGATGAAGATTATTTCTTCATCCCTTCAATTACGCCTATTACCGCTGCAATTGCTCCAAACAACACACCCGTAACCGGCCAGATTATCCATGTAATTTCCCAATCCATCGTTATAAAACTCCAGCCTAAATAAATACATACCACTACAGGCCAGTAAATTGCACTGATAATACGAAGCACAGATTTTTCTTTCTGCATAATTTTTTCCGGTGAATGTTCACCGATACCAAGCAGCACTTCATAAGCTGACTGTCTTACTCCCGCTGTAATAAAAAGATATACAGCCACAGCTACAAAGGCAAACAGGCTAGCTCCTGCCATGTCACTCACCCATGCCAGTTTAGTATCCTCAAAGATGACTTCAGCTATATTCAAAGGAATAATGCTGAATATACATAAAACTACACCAACTGCAATTTCCGTTCCAAATCTTCTGTTCTGTTTTTCATACTGTTCTGTCATCAACTGTTTTGTTCCATAGTCTAATATAATCTGCTTTTTCTCAAGTCTTTCATACTTACTATTTGCAATTCCACTGATGATAAAAATTGCTACAGCTATGGCTACCATGCCAAAAAGTGCTAATACACCAATTGTGTCTGTAATCCTTACCGGCAAAAATCCTGCTTCTGCTAATGGATCTAATACACATGCACAAACCGGTGATAAAATACAAAGCATCACACCAATGGCAATTTTTCTTCCAAAGCTTTTTTGTGTCTCTATATAATTTCTTGCCTGTTCAAGGCTAAACTTTTCCTTTTCAAGCTCTGCATATTCCTCTTCTTCTCCACCTTTGTTTAACGGAGTGATTCCTAATTCTGCGGTAATTTCCTCGATATTTCCAAACTCTGAAATCACAATGCCCACTGCTTCATTCTCGCTTTTACCTTCAGATTTTAATTCATTATACTTATCTTCCATAATACTTAAAAGATCTTCTCTTGCTTTTCTAACCTCCGAAACATCCGGATAACTGCTGAAAATATTGTCAATATAACTGATAATTGTTTCCATATAACTCTCCTTTACACCTGTTCACAAAATTTTTCAACCACTTCTTTTGTCAGCTTCCATTCGCTGCATTTTTCCTGATAATAGCTTTTTCCCAGCTCTGTAATGCGGTAGTAGGTTCTCCGCTTCCCATTTGTTTCCGTTCCAAAAAACGATTCTATGTATCCATTCTTTTCCAATCTCGTAAAAGCGGAATACAAGGTTGTTTCTTTGATGATATATTTTTCATCGGTTTTTTCTTTGATTGCTCTTGATATCTCATAACCATAGGATGGTTCTTTTAATATATGATACAGAATAATCATATCATTGTAACCCCTTATACCATCGCTGCTAATCATAGCATTTCCTCCTGTTCTCTGATTCTTGTGCAAAATCGTAATTGGCGCCCTTTTAAATTTCACACAAATTCTGTCAGACAAAAAAGTACTACGACAGATGTATTACGACTGTCGTAGTACTTCTGTGACCATACAATAGCATAATTACTACGACAGGTCAAGTAATTTTTTGTAAATATTTAAAAATTTATATAATTCATATATAATTCATGAAAATCATCCACTTCTGCAAGCTGTATCTCTTCTGTATTTTCAATTATTTCTTCTAGTCTTTTCTTATCCTCATCAACTAAAAACTGCATTGCTCCTGTCAACGCTGCATTGCCCACTGCACAGGTTTTTGACACCAGCTCTTTTGGAAAAATACCAATATATGCCGCTTTTTCAATGTCAAGATAATAGCCAAAGCCTCCGGCAAGATATACGCGTTCAACCTCATTACAGCAAATTCCTGCCTTTTTGAACAGTATCTCAATACCTGCCCGAATCGCTGCCTTTGCCATCTGGATTTTTCGAATATCCTGTTGAAGCAATACAATTTTTTCCCCCTTTAAATTTTCTGCTAATGGATAACCTTCTGTAAAATATTCTTCTGTCAGCTTACCGTTTTTATCCATAAATCCTGCTCGCAAAAGCTCTGCCACAGCTTCGATAACACCTGTTCCACAGATGCCTTCCGGTGGCTGATTTTTAATTGTTTCTATCTGTGGCACATAATGGTTCAATGAAACCTTGGCTATAGCTCCTGCTATACTTCCCATGCCATAACGGATATTGCCTCCCTCAAATGCAGGTCCTGCTGCTGTACTTGCCACAAAAATTTTATCCTTTACTTTCAATGCCATTTCACCGTTTGTCCCCAAATCCAAAAACAGCACATGGGCTTTTTCCTCTCTTTTTTCACAGGCAAAAAGTCCTGCTGTAATATCTGCACCTACAAATGCGGATATTCCCGGCAATAGTGTAACCTTTGTCGTTTCCGGCAAAAACTTATTTTGCATGGGTATCTTTAATAATTCACCAAGTGTAATTTCTTCTAACGCTAAGGTTACTGGCTTAAAGGGATAACTGCAAAATCCCATACAGTCATATCCTCGCAAAAGATGCAGCATAACCGTATTTGCTGCAATTACAATATGCTGCAGCGGTTTTGTAAACAAATTTTGACTTCTTTTTAACAGTATCTCTAAACCGCTTTGGATATCCGTTTGAATACTTTTCTGTAATTGTGCTTTTTTTCCTGCATTTGCTGCCTGTATACGGCTGATGACATCTGCGCCACAGGATTTTTGAGAGTTTAATGCAGTATGGCTATCTAAAATTCTTCCATTTTTTAAATCCAGAAGGGAAAATGCTAATGTTGTCGTTCCAATATCAATGGCAATCGCCAAATCCCCTTTTTTGTATGAACTTTTATCCGATACTTTTATCCTGCTGTTTTCTTCACTTCCAAGGGCAGTAAATTTATCTTCCTGCGCTTTTAAAATAATCGTAAGATTATCTTCTATTACGGCTTTACAGGATAAACGCATTCCGTTCTGCAACTCCTCCTTAGAAAAAGCCGTTCGATCCTCAGGTGTTATCTGCAAATTTCCTTCCTTTACCCTTATTCCACATTTTCCACAGGTTCCATTTCCTCCGCAGAAGGTTGGTAATAAAATCCCGTTTTTTTGTAGTATTTCCGATAGATTACTGCCTTTTTGGCATTGAATTTGGACAACCCCTTCCTCCGATGCTTTTTCATATTCTACCCTTAGCAAAGCCACTTCTTTTTTTCGTAAGGCACATGTCGTATTTTCGCATCTTGTGCAGTCATGATGAAGGTTTTGACAGGTAACATCCTCTGTCAACTGAAAAATCAAACACATGGATTTTACAGGATCTAACATATATCCGTTTGTCATAGAAAGTCCAAGTGTCCGTTTTGCATCTAAAATATCATACGCCTCTTTTTGCATTTTTATCGGTATATCCATAGGCGCTTCTAAGCGTCTTTCTATACCATAGCCCTCTGCAAGGACAATCTGTTGCAGCATCGGCAATAACTGTTCTTCAAACGCAAAGAGACAACTGTCAGCCATAGCATCTAAAACCGTTGCCGACAGCATATCGCCTTTTTTGGTATATCGTTCTATACAACGACTGATTCCAGAGCCTAAAGTAAGCATGACAAATAAATATCCGTTTTCAATGGCAAGGGCAGCCTTTGGACGAATATGCATCTTTGCCATTTGTAAGAGCTTTTCATATAAGGTCTCCACCTCGGTTTGCTTACCCAAATATTCTTTATAACCTAAGAGCATACATACCGTTTCCATAGATGGAGCAATTCTTTTTCCTGATATAATTCGAATATCCTTCATGTAATGCCCACCTCCTCTCTCTGACTGCTTCCTGTATTTTTCCCACTTATTCTCAACGCAAATATCCATTAATTTCTTCTCTGACCATCATAGGAATCACTTTTGAAGTATAGGTCCACAGTTGTGACATTTTAAAATATTATGTTCCACCACGCAAAGCCTGTTCTCCTGTCCCGGAAATTTTTCGATTGTAAAGGCTCTGTCATAAGACATTTTTCTACAAATTGTCCATATGTTTTCAGTTCTTTTTCATTTTCCATAAATTACCTGCCTTTGGCACTTTTCATAATTTCAAAAACAGCACTCCGGCACAGTCTGCCAAAGTGCTGTTTTTCGCTTTTTATAAATCTAATTTTGGAAGAGAATCGAATCCTCTCTGTAATTCCTCGTCTGTTGGAATATAATCACTCATCTCTCCATTATTGAACTTCTCATAAGCCACCATATCAAAGTATCCTGTTCCTGTCAAACCAAATACGATGGTCTTTTCTTCTCCGGTTTCTTTGCATTTCATAGCTTCATCAATAGCTACACAAATTGCATGGGAGCTTTCCGGTGCCGGAAGAATACCTTCGATTCTTGCAAATTCTCTTGCAGCTTCAAATACAGAGGTCTGCTCTACGGAACGCGCTTCCATTAAGCCATCATCATATAACTGAGAAAGTGTGGAGCTCATACCATGATAACGAAGTCCGCCGGAATGACTGGAGGATGGAATAAATCCGCTTCCTAAGGTGTACATCTTAGATAATGGGCACACTTTTCCGGTATCGCAGTAATCATAAGCATATTTACCTCTGGTAAAGCTTGGGCAGGAAGCTGGTTCTACAGCGATAAAATGATAATCTTTTTCGCCACGAATCTTTTCACCCATAAATGGTGCAATAAGTCCGCCAAGATTAGATCCGCCGCCGGCACAACCGATGATAATATCCGGTGTAATACCGTATTTATCTAAGGCGGCTTTTGTTTCTAAACCAATAATAGACTGATGAAGCATTACCTGATTTAACACGCTTCCTAATACATAACGATAACCATCTAATTTACCTGCTGTTTCTACTGCTTCAGAAATAGCACAGCCAAGACTTCCTGATGTTCCCGGATGCTCAGCTAAAATCTTGCGGCCTACTTCTGTAGTCTCTGATGGAGATGGTGTCACGCTTGCACCATATGTACGCATAACTTCTCTTCTAAACGGCTTCTGTTCGTAAGAAACCTTTACCATATATACTTTACAATCCAAATCAAAATATGCACAAGCCATGGAAAGAGCTGTTCCCCACTGACCTGCTCCTGTTTCTGTGGTAACACCCTTTAAGCCCTGCTGTTTTGCATAATATGCCTGCGCAATGGCAGAATTTAACTTGTGACTTCCACTGGTGTTGTTTCCTTCAAATTTGTAATAGATTTTTGCCGGTGTCTGCAGCTTTTCTTCTAAACAATACGCTCTTACCAATGGTGCCGGACGATACATTTTATAGAATTTTAAAATATCTTCCGGAATGTCAATATACGCATTAGTATCGTCTAATTCCTGTTTTGCCAATTCTGTACAGAAAACCTCTGAGAGTTCTTCTAATGTCATTGGCTGTAAGGTTTCCGGATTTAAAAGTACTCCCGGTTTATTTTTCATATCTGCACGAAGATTGTACCACTGCTTTGGCATCTCATGTTCTTCTAAGTATATTTTATAAGGTATGGTTTTTTCACTCATGTTTTTCTCCTATCCCTTGCATAACTATAAACTTTCTTAATTACGCTAACATTTTCGGGTGGTTCTGTCAATGATTTCTTAAAATCCTACGAATTTTTCATCATCACCGTAGTTACAATATCTGCTGCATGCTCACAGGTATCCATACAGTTTTCCATACACTCATAAATATTTCGCCAAACCATAACCTCTCGTAAATCTTCTTCCTTATGCAAGTTATACATATTTTCTACATAAAGCGTATCTCCCTTTTCTTCCAAATCATTTACCCTGATAATATATTCCTCAATCACCTTAGAATGCTTAAAATCTCTTAACTCCTGCAGCACATCGCCTAAAGCCTTTATACACTCTGTCAAAAGCTCTGCCATCGGCAGAATATCTCTTCGGATTTTATCGACATTACACATATAAATTTGTAAGAGCACTTCTTCTACTGCATCAGTAATGTCATCCAAATAATTGCTTAAGGCAATTAAATCCTCTCTTTCAATAGGAGTAATAAATGCCTGACTTAAAGCTGACATCATTTTATGCTTTTTTGCATCTGCTTTCTGCTCTAATTCATGCATATCATCTAATTTTTCTTTTAAATCCTCTTTTTCATAATTTTCCAATGCATCCTTTAACGCAACTGCCGCCAAATAGGAATATTCCACACAGGTACAAAGATTTTTGTAATAAAATTCGTCTTTTTTCTTTTTCAAAATCCAATCCTCCATTTTATACCAGATTCAAAAACAATTTTGCCATAATGTAACCAATCAGACCACAGCCTGGAAAGGTTAGTATCCAGGTAAGTACCATATCCAGGACAACTTTATAATTAATGGCTGACAGACGCTTTACCGCGCCAACACCCATTATGGCTGTAGTTTTCATGTGGGTTGTACTAACCGGAATTCCAAGATTTGTGGATAAAAGCAGACAACAGGCTGCCGCAATATCCGCGGAAAATCCCTGATATTTTTCCAGCTTTACCATATCCATACCGACAGATTTGATAATTTTTTTGCCTCCAATAGAAGTTCCAAGCCCCATAACAACGGAGCACAAAAGCATCATCCAGACCGGTAATGCCACCTCTGCGGTATCGCCCTGTCCATTTACCAGAAACAGCGCTAAAAGCAACACGCCCAAAAACTTCTGTCCGTCCTGCGCACCATGCATAAAAGCCATTGCCGCTCCGCCAAAAACCTGTCCGCCGGTAAAAAGCCTGTCCGTCTTTTTCCGGTTACACCTGCTAAAAAGCAGACCTAAAAGCTTACAAATTATGTATCCTGTTAAAAATCCCACAATCGTAGATAAAAACAGACCATAGAATACCTTTACCCATTCTTCTCCATTGATACCACTAAAGCCTCCCTGCAGCGCAATGGCAGCCCCTGAAAGCCCGGCGATTAAAGCATGGCTTTCACTGGTTGGTATGCCAAAATACCATGCCCCAACCGCCCAGATAACAATTGCCGCCATAGCCGCACAAAGTGCTACTATGGCCTTTTCATTGTCACCATGGAAATTCACCATATTTTTAATAGTCATGGCAACCTTGGCATTGACTAATGACATCACAATAACGCCTAGAAAATTGCAAATCGCCGCCATTAATATGGCATAATTTACATCAATACACCTGGTAGAAACACAGGTGGCAATTGCATTTGGCGCATCTGTCCATCCATTGACAAAAATAACCCCCAAAGTTAAAAGCACCGCTGCAAGCAGCATAGGATGCTCATTCATCTGCTGTAAAAAATAGGAAAAAGTAATCTGCTCTGTCATAAAATCCTCCCGAGTTTTTATCTACTGCTTTTTCGTTCTTTTTTAAGTTTTACTGCCTGAATAATAATTGTTGGCAAAATGGATAAGCCTGCAATCTGTAAAACTGCCAGACCACTTAACGGCATAACTGAAAATACACCCTGTAATCCCGGTATAAATAATACCGCTGCTAAAAGTACAACACCTGCCAAAAATGCCATTACACTATAACGGTTTGAACCTAACCCTAAATGAAGTATAGATTTTTCACTTCTGCAGTTAAACCCATGGAATAATCTTGAAAGAGTCAAGGTCGCAAATGCCATTGTAGAAGCTAACGCCGCGCTCTGATTTAAACCGATATAATAAGCACTCATAGCTGCAAGCGCTATCAAACCACCCTGAAATGCCATCTTTTTAATAAAATCCTTTGTCAAAATACCTGCGGATGGGTCTCTTGGCTTCTCCTTTAGCAAAGAATCATCAGAAGGCTCCATGCCTATTGCAATTGCCGGAAGTGAATCGGTCAACAGGTTTATAAATAATAAGTGTACCGGAGCAAACGGAACGGGAAGTCCCAGTAAGGAAGTGTATACCACGGATAAAATTCCTGCTGTATTTCCGGAAAGTAAAAACAAAATCGCATTTTTTATGTTTCGATATACATTTCTGCCATTTGCCACTGCCTGTATAATGGTTGCAAAATTATCATCCGAAAGAATCATAGCTGCCGCATCCTTTGACACTTCCGTACCGGTAATACCCATTGCTACACCAATATCGGCTTTTTTCAGCGCCGGTGCATCATTGACACCATCTCCTGTCATTGCCACAATATTTCCCTCTTTTTGCCATGCCTCTACAATACGAATTTTATTTTCCGGTGAAACTCTGGCATAAACAGAAATTTTATCAATTTTTGCTTCTAATTCGGGATCTGACATCCTGTCTAATTCCACACCGGTTACTGCTAAATCTCCCTCCTTGAAAATACCGATTTCTTTTGCAATCGCCGTTGCCGTTATCTTGTGATCTCCGGTAATCATGATTGGACGGATTCCCGCCTCTTTTGCATGAGCTACAGCCTCTATGGATTCCGGTCTTGGTGGGTCTACCATGGCAATTAAGCCGGTAAAAATATATTTTTGTTCTGTCTCTAATGTAAGAGCTTCATTTGTTTCTCTACGGGCAAATGCCAGTACACGAAGTCCGGATTCTGAAAAGCTCTGATTTGTCTTTTGGATTGCTTTTTTGTCTTTTTCTGTTATAGCTCTTACCCCTGAGCTATCTTCAATTTCCTGACAGCGTTCTAAAAGCACATCCACAGCCCCTTTTGTAAGCACCATATCTGTTCCATGTATACGATATTTTGTACTCATCAATTTACGGTCTGAATCAAATGGAAGCTCCTCTAACCGGGTACTGACTTCTCGGATATTTTCTTCACTCAAGCCGGTTTCCTGCAAGGTTTTCCCATCACAAAGCAAAAGGTTTCGAAACATCTCTAACAAAGCATATTCCGTTGGATCTCCGATACCCTTTCCATCTGCTATACTAGAATCATTAGAAAGAATCGCATTATACAAAAGATTTCTATGCAAAATATTGGAAATATCTATTTCCTTTGGATTCAAAACTTTGCCATCTAAATAAATTTTTTGTACGGTCATTTTATTCTGTGTGAGTGTTCCTGTTTTATCAGAACAGATAACGGATACACAGCCTAAGCTTTCTACTGCTTTCAACTCCTTGATAATGGCATTTTCTTTTGCCATTTTCTGTGTACCCATCGCCTGTACAATGGTTACAATGGAGCTTAATGCCTCTGGAATTGCTGCAACCGCAAGGGCTACCGCAAACATCATAGAATCTAATACTGTCATTTTATGGTACAGGCATAATAACAATACCACCACACAGATACCCATAATCAATACTGCTAAGCGTTTGCTGAACTGGTCTAAGCTAACCTGTAACGGTGTTTTTCGCTCTTTTGCTGCATTCATAAGTCCTGCAATCTTTCCAAGCTCTGTTTCCATTCCAGTAGCTGTTACAACAACCTCTGCTCTTCCGTAGGTAACAAGGCTGCCCGAAAATACCATATTGATGCGGTCTCCCAATGCCGGTGTGCCTTCTAATACGCTTTCTACCTTCTCTACATTTGTAGATTCTCCTGTTAAAGAACTTTCATTGACCTGCAAAGAATAGCTTTTTATCACTCTGCCATCTGCCACAATCATATCGCCTGCTTCTAAAAGGACAATATCCCCCGGCACAATATCCTTTGCCAATACTTCCTGCTTTCTTCCATCTCTTAATACCTTTGCCACAGGAGAGGACAACTGTTTTAAACTATCTAAGGATTTTTGCGCCTTTACATGCTGCAAAGTTCCAAGTATTGCATTCATAATGAGTACTAACAGAATAACTACCGTACTTTCTATATTTCCTGAAAACATGGAAATTACTGCTGCGATAATCAGTATAACTACCAGTAAATCACAAAATTGTCGAAAAAAGACTTCTGCTATACTTTTTTTCTTCCCTTCCTGCAGCACATTTTCTCCAGACTTCTGACGAATTTCTTCTACCTGATTTGCCAAAAGCCCCTGTTCGCCTACACCAAATTCTTTTCGAATTTCTTCTTCTGTCATTGTGTAATATTCTCTCATACATATCCATCCTTTCTTTTTTTAGTAGTTTGCCCATATTTTTCCTAATAAAACAAAAAAGAGACTCTTACCGTAAAAACTACGGTAAAAGTCTCGTTCTTATCTCAGTATACTTTCCGGTTATTTCTAACGCCATGACGAAAAGTATAACATCCACAGTGCTGTGAATGTGAACTACTCCCTAATTACAAATGCATTCTAGCATGAGGACAATATTCTCGTCAAATAAATTTTTCGTTAAGAAATTACAATTTTATAAATACTTCTGTTTCCTGCTTCAATGCACCTGCAATCTTTTGGTTTTCATCCATATGAACCGTTATATTATCCATATCCTCTACCAGATCCTGTGTACTTTCTGCAGCCCCTGTTACACCAATAACACCTTCGTCAATAGCAGCCGTAATACTGCTGATGGATGTAGTAATCTCAGAAACAGTGGTTTTTAATTCGTCAGTCATAGCTGAAAATTCATTCATAACCCCTTCAATATAAGTAGCATTCTTTTTGTACTCTCCACCTGATTCTACAAAGGCTTCAAATTCCGGCATAATTGTCTGATGCATATAATTAACCAGACCATTTGAATGCTCTGCTAAATTATGTACTGCTCCTATAATAACACCGTTAATCTGCTGAATTCGATTTGCCGCCTGACTGCTAGCAGCCGCAAGATTGCTGATTTCTCCTGCTACAACAGCAAAGCCTTTGCCGGCTTCACCGGCTCTTGCAGCCTCAATGGATGCATTCAAGGCTAAGAGATTTGTCTGATCCGCAATATTTAAAATATCTTCCGTCAGGCTGTTTACCTGATTTACACTATTACTATCTTCAATCGCCTGATTTAATACCACTAAAATCTGCTCTACCTTTTCTGCTGTAACTTCCATATTGGTACGAGCCGTATTTTCCATTCCTTTGGCATGCTCCTTCATTTCTTTTGTATAGGTATTGATTTCGTCGGAGCGATTCGCAATAACATTTACTTCCCTTAGCACATCTTCTGCATTCGCATTAATAATAGCTGCATTTTCTGCTACATCCTGCATAGTCGCTGCTAATTCTTCTGTCAATGCAGACAAATCCGTTACACTTCCATTTGAGGTTTTAACCCTTTCCATAACATCCTGTACCACAATATCCATTTTTTGAGAATTGCTGGTAATCATCTGGAAAATATTCTGCAATTTTTCCATAAATACATTAATACCATTTCCAAGAGCTGCAATTTCATCCTTAGAGGTAATTGTTACTCGTTTAGTCAAATCACCTTCTCTGCGATCAATATCACTAATAATCTGTGAAATTTCTTTCTCTGCCACAGTCAGCGGTTTTAAAATTTTTCTAAATACTACCACAATCGCAATTAATATTGCTAAAACACTTATGCTAATGGTAGCACCATTACTATAAAGCGCACTTAAATATACTCCCTCTAATTGAGTTCTTGCCTGCGCAGCTCCCTCATTAGCAGCTGCTGTCAATGTATAAATATTATCCTGCATTGCTTTTCCGTAAGTTGCTACATCTCCATTGGCACAGCCATAAGCAGATTCATTGTCTCCATTGGCACTATATGCCGCCAAATTAGCAATTGCATCCTTTAGTAATTCATAATTGGCAAGCAATTCATTGTAAGCTGCTTTTTCACTTTCTGCACAAACGGCTGCATATGCTTTTAAATTTTCATCCAAAATAACTTCTTTTTCTTTAATTCCATCAATCAATGCTATCTTGGTATCTGCATCTGTAGCAACTATATGGGACAAGGCTTCTTTGTGTAGTTCCTGTGTCTGTCTTTGAATCTCACTTAGCTGTGTAATACTTGTCATATAATGATCTGCAATATTGGATGCATTGGCATTTACCTTACGAATATTCGAAACTGCCATAATATTTGATAAAATAGATACAATTCCCAAAACAAGTACCGGCAGCATTATATATAGCTTGATACTGCCCCTTTTTTTAGCATTTTTTTCCTTTTTCATTTTTATTTCCTCCTACTGTACAATAAATGCTGTGATTCCCTCTACAGTGGTATCCATCAATTCCTGCAAATTTTTACCATCCGGATTTCCTGCCGCTAAAGTGTTTCCTAAATTTGTCATAGGATCCCAAAAATTATTACCTACACGCTGAAGCACAGAAAATTCTGCCTGTGATAAAAGTGCCTGAATTGCTGGCGCATTCTGTACAGCATCCGAATCCGCTGCATTTATATTTGAAGGTCCCTGTTCTCTTTTTTCAAAACGAACCTTTTGATTTTCTTCATTTGTAATCCACTCCGCTAACTTAAGTCCCCATTCCTTATATTCCGAATAAGCATTCACGCCTACCATCTTATAGCCTGAAAAAGAAGCCATTTGTATTTGCTGACCTGCACAGGTATAAGTCGGTAATTTACATGCCCCATAGTTTACTCCCCAATTTTCTGCTACTGTACTGGAATTCCAGACACCACTGACAGCCGCTGCTACCGTACCATCTTTTATCCCTGCAACAATCTGCTCATCTGTCATATTTGCAAATCCTGGATGTGTAGCAATTGATAAAATAGACTGTGCCACATCTGCTCCTTTCACAATTCCTCCCGTTCCATTCCAGTCACAGGACATGGTGACTCCATCCTCATTTAATGCCATATTCATACCTGTATTTCCAAAAAAAGAATACAGATACCAGCCGGAACTTAATTCCATTGCTACCTTTTTGCCCGCTGCTTCTGCTGATGCCAACATAGTATCCAAACTCGCCACATCACTTTCCGAAAATACGCTCTTATCATAATACATAAAATATCCATTATCTGCCGTCATCGGATAAGCATATAAAATATCATTATAAGAAGCTGCCTCAACTGCCTCTTCCATATTATCTGCCTTAATCTTCTCTGCATTCTCTACCGGCGCTAACGCTCCTGCTGCTATCAGTGTCATTAGCTGATCGTCTGCAAAAGCAAATACATCTGCACCGTTTAATACATCACCTAGCAACGCTTCTTTACAGGAAGACTCACTTTCTACACCTAAGGTAATCTCAAAAGCTGCCTCATTTGCATACTTTTCCTTAAACCCTTCTATCATTTCGGCTAACATTTCCTGATCCTGTTCAGCTCCCCATACTGTCAATGCCACAGTCTCATCCATTTTTGCTGCAGTCTTGTCTGTATTATCCGTTAAAGCCTCAACTTCTGCCGATTGCTGCACTGTTTCACAACCAGTAAGTGTCATTCCCAAAGTAATTGCTGCCATACATATAGCAAGTATTCTTTTTTTCATGTCATTCCTCCATTTTTGTTTGTCAGGTAAATATAAAAAAGACCCATGAACAATATTCTGCTCACAGATTCTTACTGTTTTCTTTACAAATTCCCTCTCTATCCTTATATTAAAATTATATATTATTCTTGTTTTTTTGTCAATTCGTTTGTGCATTTTGGACTGCGTAAATTTACCTTCGGATTTAAGAGGATGGAGTTCACCCACGATACACTGATAAAGCATCAGGTAATGACTTGTAGCTTTACTTTAATCCCTAGGTTCAATTTTGACAAGTTTTTTCTCAAGCGAAGTGTTTG